>PBNW01000073.1 GCA_002723255.1 Pelagibacterium sp.
CCCAGCCCGAGACGCCGCCATAAGCCAAAAACCCCGGATGCGTGGGGCGATGATCGCTTCATATAAAAACTAAACCATGCGGAGCGTTCATCGCCCCATGCCGTCTACTTCGATCCGTCCTTCGGCCAATCGCGCCGGTGGCACGATTGGAGGTGAGACGGCCAGGAGAGCCAAGCTCGAATGGCAATCAAAGCCCGAGGCGATCTCGCCGTCGGACGCTTGTGCATGTCCAGCTTCTCTTGACTTCCGCGCCTGCCTGCACGAGTTAAGGCCCAACGCTTTCTGCGCCCGGTCGGGCGCCATTTCCGAGGTTCCATCATGGGTTTCAAATGCGGCATCGTCGGTCTGCCCAATGTCGGCAAATCGACGCTTTTTAACGCCCTCACCCAGACTGCAGCGGCTCAGGCCGCGAACTTTCCATTTTGCACCATCGAGCCCAATGTGGGCGAGGTTTCCGTCCCCGATGAACGCCTCGACAAGCTGGCCGAGATCGGCAAGTCCAAGGACGTGATCCCCACACGTCTTTCGTTCGTGGACATCGCCGGTCTGGTCAAGGGCGCATCCAAAGGCGAAGGGCTCGGAAACCAGTTCCTCGCCAACATCCGCGAATGCGACGCCATCGCCTACGTGCTGCGTTGCTTTGAAAACGACGACATCGTCCACGTCGCCGGCAAGGTCGATCCGATCGCCGACGCCGAAGTGGTCGAGACCGAACTGATGCTGGCCGATCTCGAAAGCCTTGAAAAGCGCATCGGTGGGCTCGAAAAGAAAATCCGCGCCAACGACAAGGACGCAAAGCTCACTCTCGACCTGGTCAACCGCGCCAAGGCGCTGCTTGAGGAGGGCAAGCCCGCCCGCCACACCGAGCGGGCCGCCGACGAGGAAAAGGCGTTCAGGGAACTCCAGCTCCTCACCGCCAAGCCGGTGCTCTATGTCTGCAATGTCGATGAATCCGCTGCAGCGACCGGCAATGAGCACACCAAAAAAGTCGAGGACTACGCCAAGGGCCACGAGGCTCGCACGGTGATCATCTGCGCCGAGATCGAGGCCGAACTGGCCGGGCTCGACGCCGCCGATCGCTCCGATTATCTCTCCTCGCTCGGGCTGGAGGAACCGGGCCTCAACAAGCTGATCCGCGAAGGCTACAAGCTCTTGCACCTCCAGACCTATTTCACGGTCGGCCCCAAGGAAGCCCGCGCCTGGACCATTCCGGTCGGCACCAAGGCTCCGCAGGCCGCCGGCGTCATCCACACCGATTTCGAGCGCGGCTTCATCCGCGCCCAGACCATCGCGTACGACGACTTCGTCGCGCTCGGGGGCGAAGTGGCCGCTAAGGAAGCCGGCAAGGCGCGCGACGAAGGCAAGGAATACGTCGTCAAGGATGGCGACGTGATGCTCTTCAAGTTCAACACCTGATCATGACGGCGCCGGGCACCCGGCGTCTGCCCCTGCCCGATTATCCTCCGGCAGGTCCGGGCCAGGATATGGAACCCGTGTAAATCCGATCCCGTTGCCTCACCTGAAAAAGGAGAGAGCACAATGGCCCATTACGTTCGTTTCCTCGCCATGATCGCCACCTCGACGCTGGTGATGTTCGGGCTGATGTATCTCAACACCTACGCCCTCGATCACATCTTTTTCAGTGAGACCCGCGCCTATATGGCCCTGCTGATGGGGGCCACCATGGCAATCGTCATGCTCAGCTTCATGCTGGGCATGTACAAGAACACCGCGCTCAATATTTCCATTTATGTCGTCGCGATATTGGTCTTTGCCGGATCGCTCTATCTGGTTCGCTCGCAGGCCACGGTCGATGACGTCTCCTGGATGCGCGCGATGATCCCGCACCATTCCATCGCCATCCTCACCAGCGAAAACGCCAATCTTTCCGATCCCCGTGTCCTCGATCTCGCCAGCCGCATCATCGAAGCCCAGCGCAGCGAAATCGATGAGATGCAGGCCCTGATCGCCGATCTGGAGTGAGTGAAATGACATCCGCACACAAAGACCTGATCGACGCGCTGCTCGATAGATACGGGCAGACCTATTGCGACCAATTGCATATCCCCATCGCCGACAACACGCCCTCTCCCCTGTTCCGCTGGCTTTGCGCCTCGATCCTGTTCAGTGCCCGCATCGGCGCGGCCCAGGCGCTCGAGGCCGCTGCCGCTCTGGCCGACGCTGGCTGGACGACGCCGGAAAAACTCAAGGCCGCGACATGGAAAGAGCGGGTCGATGTACTCAACAAGAATGGCTATGCCCGGTATGACGAAAGCACATCGCGCATGCTCGGCGACACCGCCGATTATCTGATTGAAACCTATGATGGCGACCTGCGCGCCCTGCGCAAAAAGGCCGGCCGGGACGAGGCCGAAATGCGAAATGCGCTCAAGGCGTTCAAGGGACTTGGCGACGTTGGGGTCGATATCTTCTTTCGCGAAGTACAGACCGCCTGGGGCGAACTCTATCCCTTCGCAGACAAAAAGAGCCTCGACGCCGCCCGAGAACTTGGATTGCCCCATACGGCGCAGGGATTGTCCAAACACGTGGCCGAGGCTGATTTCCCGCGCCTCGTAACCGCATTGGTCCGCGCCAGCCTGGACAAATCCATCGGGGACATCCGGCAGGCGGGCTGATCCGCGCGACACTTATCCCGCCACGCGGCGAATCGATTATCGTGCCCTGCCTGGTGCGGCAGGAGAGGTTATGAAATTCGATCTGGCACTGGTCTCGCCGCCGCTCAAAACCATCATGGGCAAATATCTGCGCTCGGCACAGGGTCCGATCGGGGACCTTATGGCTTGTGCGCTGTTTATAAGCGCCGCCTTCGTGCCCCTTGCGTCGCCAATGCCCATGGGGCACAATCGGTGTTGACGTTAAGGATAACAAAGTGACCAATCCGATAACAAAAGATCGGCGCCATTTCGAGGATCTGACGGTCGGCGAGACCATTCCCCTTGGGCCGCGCACCGTCAGCAAGGCCGACATCATCGAATTTGCCACCGAGTTCGATCCCTTCCCCTTCCACCTCGACGAAAAGGCCGCCCGCGAAAGCCTGCTGGGCGGACTGGCCGCGAGCGGCTGGCAGACCGGAGCGCTCTCGCTGCGCATGCTGGTCGATGCGTTCCTGTCAAAGATCGCCTCAATGGGCGGGCTGGGCTTTACCGACCTCAAATGGAAGCGTCCCCTGATGAAGGGCGACACGCTGTCGGGCACAGCGACAGTTACCTCGCTGCGCCGCTCGGCCAGCCACGCCAACATGGGCATCCTCACCATCGATTTCGACATGCGCAACCAGAAGAACCAGCAGGTGATGACCCTCACGCTCACCAATCTCGTTGAAGTGCGCAACCCGGCAGCCATGACCGAGGCTGCGCAATGACCCGCTGGTTCGAGGACGTTCAGATCGACATGCCCTTCGATCTGGGCACTCATACCTTCACCGAGGATGAGATCATCCGCTTCGGCACGCTTTACGATCCGCAGTATTTTCACACCGACCCTGAAGCGGCGGCGCAGTCTCATTTCGGCGGACTGGTCGCTTCGGGCTGGCACACGGTCAGCGTCGGGCACCGGCTGATGGTGGACCGCCTCGTGGCCGAGGAAGACGTGGTGCGCGCCGAAGGGGGCGAACCGGGCGTGTCCGGACCCTCGCCCGGCGTCAATCGTATGGACTTCAAGGCACCGGTCCGACCGGGTGATACCGTGCGCTACACCCTGACCGTCACGGGAAAGCGCCGGTCCAATTCCATTCCCGGCTGGGGTCTGCTGTTCAACCTGCTCGAGGCGCACAACCAGCATGGCGACCTTGTCTATTCGGCCGACCTCGTGGGATTCTCGAAGCTGCGCGATTACAGGATGCCCCTCAGGGTGCGTGCCATGCTGGCGCTGACCAAGGTGCCCGGGCTCAAGGCTCTGGTGCAAAGATGAGCCCGCTCGAGCGCATCGCCATCGCCTTTGCCGGCCTGCTCGGCGCATCCGGGGTCGCCGCTGCGGCGGCATCGTCGCACGCTGGCGCTGCGCTGCTCGGCCCCTATTCGCTGATCGCGCTGAGCCATGCGCCGGCCGTTCTCGCTCTGGCGCTGGCCCGATTGCCGCGTATCTTCAACTGGGCCCTGATTGCGCTCATGGCGGGCGCGGGGCTGTTCTGCACCGATCTGGCGCTGCGATATTTCGCCGGCGGCTCGCCTTTGCCCTTGCTGGCGCCTGCCGGCGGCATGGCGCTGATCCTGGGCTGGCTGCTGCTGATCATCGCAGGGCTTTTCGGCAGACGAGACTGATCGGAGCGCCCCCTATCGGGTGCCCTTTTCCGCCCAGACGGCGCCGATCCGCGGCATGCTGGTTTCGATCCAATCGGCCAATCCGCCCACCTTTTCGGCGGCCTCGCGCCCCAGCGGCGTGAGGCTGTATTCGACATGGGGCGGGACGACCGGATAGGCGCGGCGATCCACCATGCCGTCATCCTCGAGCCATTGCAGGGTCTGAGCCAGCATGCGCTCGCTCACGCCCCCGATCTTGCGGCGCAATTCGGAAAACCTGTGAGTGCCCCCCAAAAGCACGATAAGGACCAGCACCCCCCACCGGCTGGTGAGATGCTTGAGCACTTCGCGTGATGGGCACGCCTCGGAAAACAGTTGGCCCCGTTCCATGGCATGCGCCAGAGGCCCGCTGGTGACCTGACTGTCCTTGGCACTCATTTGATACTTACCTTTGCGTACGTACTTACTTTTTGTAAGTGTTCACTTTATATCGGTCGACGCAACACGACAACACTGGAGTTGATCTCATGTACGCAGTCACCGGAGCCACCGGCCAGCTCGGCCGTCTCATCATCGCGGCACTCAAGGAAAAGGGCCTTGGCGACCAGACAGTCGCGCTGGCGCGCGACCCCGCCAAGGGCACCGATTTGGGCGTCACCACGCGCCCGTTCGATTACGATAAACCCGAAACGCTCGAGCCGGCCCTTAAGGGCGTCGAAAAGCTGCTGCTGGTCTCGGGCAGCGAAGTGGGCAAGCGGGTGCCCCAGCACAAGGCCGTCATCGATGCCGCCGTTCGCGCCGGGGTGAAGCACCTTGTCTATACAAGCCTGCTGCATGCCGACACCTCCGAGATCGTTCTTGCGCCAGAACACCGCGAGACAGAATCTGCGCTCAAGGCTTCCGGGCTCGATTACACAATCCTGCGCAACTCCTGGTACACAGAGAACTACACGGGCAATCTCGGCGGAGCGCTCGCCAACGGCGCGATCATCGGCTCGGCCGGCCAAGGCAAGCTCAACACCGCCAACCGTGCCGATCTGGCCCAGGCGGCCGCCAATGTGCTGACCGCTGACGGCCATGCTGGCAGGATCTATGAGTTGGGCAATGATCAGCCCTATACGCTGGCAGATCTCGCCGCCGAGGCTTCACGCCAGTCGGGCAAGACAATCGTCTATACCGACCTGCCCAAAGCCGAATACGCGAAAATTCTCGAAGGCTTCGGCCTGCCTGCACCCGTGGCAGACATGCTGGCCGACAGCGACGCGAAAGCGGCAGAGGGCGCGCTTGCAGACGATAGCGGCACACTGGGCAAACTGCTCGGCCGACCGACCCAGACGCTGGACCAGGCTGTCGCCGAAGCGCTCAAATAACGATGATCGAGAGCGGCCAAAAAGGCCGCTCTCAGTGCCCCTCGAACGTCATCAGTGCCTCGACCCTGACGCCATGGGCGCGCAATTTCTGGGCGCCACCGATGTCGGGGAGATCGATGACAAACCCTGTGTGCTCGACCCTGGCCCTGGTCCGTCGCAACAGGGAGACGGCCGCAATTGCAGTTCCACCCGTGGCGATAAGATCGTCGATTAGCAACACATTGTCGTTTTCATCAACGGCATCGGCATGAATTTCGATGGTGTCCACGCCATATTCGAGCGCGTAGTTCTGTCCGATCGTCTCACCGGGCAGCTTGCCGGCCTTACGCACCGGAACAAACCCCACGCCAAGCGCGATGGCGACCCCGGCCCCGAAAATGAAACCCCGCGCCTCGATACCGGCCACCTTGGTGATCCCCAGACCACGATGCGCCGCCGCCAGCCGCTCGCAGCTTTCGCTGAACCCGGCCGAATCCTCGATCAATGATGTGATGTCGCGAAAGATGATGCCGGGCTTGGGGTAGTCGGGAATCGAGCGCACGAGTGCCTTGAGGTCGGTGGCCATGAAACAGAGCTCCGCAGGACGAATTCAAATGGAACGGGATTGAAGCGCGACTCTAGCCGGAAACGACAGGCTCAGAAATAGCGATTGGGAGGGACGACCCTGGCCGTCATCTCTCCTGCCTTGCGCGCGGCGCGCTTGGTCGCCTCAAAGGCAGCCTGCCTGCGTTCTTCGGAAACCAGATTTGGCGCGGCCTTGATGGCCGAGCGAACCACCGGGCTGCGGCTCGCCGCAAATGCCAGAAAAGCCGCCGTTTTGGCCACTCGAAAAACCGACATCGTTCTCCTCCAATCGATCCCGATTGAGATTGCAGCGTCAAGGCCACCACAATGAAGACTTTGACGGTTGCGGACAAGGGCGAAAATTTCCGCAACAAAAAGGGCACCGCAGGGCCCTTTTCAAATGGCTAGTGGGCATCGCGCCAGATGCGGCGTTTAACCAAATACATCAGAATGGACAGCCCGATCAGGAACAGGATCACAACAAAGCCTGTCGACTTGCGCGAAACCATGTGCGGGTCTGCCGTCCACTGCAGGAAGGCCGCGACGTCCCTGGAATACTGCTCGACCGTCTCGGGCGTCGTCTCATCGGAATAGGACACAATGCCGTCCGAGAGTGGCGGTGCCATGGCGATGAAATGACCCGAGAAATATTCGTTGTAGCTGAGGCCAGGAGCAACCTCGACGCCCTCGGGCGCTTCCTCATAGCTGGTCAGCAGATTGTAGATATAGTCCGCCCCCGCTTCCTGATAGGCGGTGAAGTAGTTGAACACCCACCAGGGGAAATCCATGTGGATGCCGCGCGCCTTCGCCATCAGTGAAAGGTCGGGGGGCGCTTTGCCACCGTTGGCTTCGGCAGCGATCTGCTCGGACGGGAACGGGTGCGGCCAACGGTCGGCCGGCACGCCTTCACGCTCTCCACCTTCCGCCAGCTCATCGGCGACAGTGTATTCGGCAGCAAGGGCCCGAACCTGATCTTCGCTGTAATGGGGACCACCCTCCTCGGCCAGATTGCGGAACGAGATGTATTCCAGCGCGTGGCAGCTTGAGCAGACCTCGCGATAAACCTGGAAACCGCGGCGAAGCTGGTTCTGGTCGTATGTGCCGAACACGCCGGCAAAGCTCCAGTCCTGCTGATCGGTGTGCGGATACTCTTCAGCGGCCTGCACGCTGGCGCCACCAAGCGCAAATGCCGCAACGGCGAGTACGCCAAGGATCGTCTTTTTAAGCATTATCGTTGTCCTTCGCGCCTTATCAGCCATTCGCCTTGCCCAGCACGCTTTCCGAAATGCTGGCCGGAAGCGGCGCCGGCTTTTCGATGCGTCCCAGGATCGGGAGAATGATGAGGAAGTAGCCGAAATAATAGGCCGTGCAGATCTTGGCCAGCAGCACGTAGATGCCTTCGGCCGACTGCGCACCCAGATAGGCAAGCGCAATGAAGTTGATCACGAACAGCCAGTAGAACGGGCGGAACAGCGGGCGGAACGAGCCCGAGCGCACCTTGGAGGTATCGAGCCAAGGCACCACGAACAGGATGAGCAGCGAGCCGCCCATCGCAATGACGCCGCCAAGCTTGGAGTCGATGAACAGCACGTTGAAATCGATGGCGCGCAGCATCGTGTAGAACGGCAGCAGATACCATTCGGGAACGATATGTGTTGGCGTGACCTGCGGATTGCCCGGAATGTAGTTGTCCGCGTGACCCAGAATGTCGGGCGCAAAGAACACGAACCAGGCGAACGGGATGAGGAACACCACGAGCGCGAACATGTCCTTCATCGTGATGTAGGGATGGAAAGGCAGCGTATCGCGGCTTTCCTTCACGTCCACGCCGGTCGGGTTGTTGTTGCCTGGCACATGGAGAGCCCAGATGTGCAGCACCACGACGGCGGCGATGATGAAGGGGATGAGATAGTGCAGCGAGAAGAAGCGGTTCAGCGTGGGATTGGCCACCGAGAACCCGCCGAGCAGCAGGGTCTGGATGGCTTCACCGACAAGAGGGATCGCCGAGAAGATGCCGGTGATGACCGTCGCGCCCCAAAGGCTCATCTGCCCCCAGGGCAACACATAGCCCATGAAGGCCGTCGCCATCAAAAGGATGAACAGGATAACGCCCAGCATCCAGATGACTTCGCGCGGCGCCTTGTAGGAACCGTAATAAAGGCCGCGGAAGATATGGACATAAAGAGCGGCAAAAAACATCGAGGCGCCCACCGCGTGGGTACCCTGGATGATGCGCCCGAAATTGACGTCACGCCGGATGTGTTCGACCGAGGCGAAGGCCAGGTCCACATGCGGGGTATAGTGCATCACCAGAATGACACCGGTGACGATCTGGACGACCAGCATGAAGGTGAGGATGGCGCCGAAAGTCCACCAGTAATTGAGGTTCTTCGGCGTTGGGTAGTCCATCAGATGTTCTTTGGAGAACCTGATGATGGGAAGGCGGTCATCGAGCCAGCGCTCGATCCCGGTGCCCGGCGTATAGTTGCCAGCGTGATTGGCCATGCCCTCTACTCCCCTTAACCGATCTGCACGACAGTGTCGGACACGAACTCATAGGGCGGCACGACGAGGTTCCTCGGCGCCGGCCCGCGACGAATGCGACCTGCTGTGTCGTAGTGCGACCCGTGGCAGGGGCAGAACCAACCGTCGTAATCGCCCGATTCCCCAACCGGCACGCAGCCCAGATGGGTGCAGTTGGCGACCATGATGAGCCATTCTTCGTGCCCCTCGAGCACGCGCTCTTCGTCGGCCTGGGGGTCCTTGAGATCGGCAAGCGGCACGGCACGCGCCTCTTCGATCTCTGCCGGCGTGCGGTGCCGCACGAAAACCGGAAGCCCGCGCCACATGATGGTCACCGAAGATCCCTCGGCCACCGGAGCAACGTCGAAGCGGATCGAGGCCAGGGCCAGAACCGACGCATCGGGGTTCAATTGATTGATAAGCGGCCAGGCGGCTCCCGCCACCCCGACTGCACCGACCGCACCGGTCGCGATGAATAGAAAATCGCGCCGTGTCGCTTTTGTTTCGCTCGCTGTCGCCAAAGCTCTAGATCCCCAAAAGGCCTGCACAAACTTGTTCTGATATCCGCCGGACGCCGGTGATTTACACGCATGGGTACGCGAGTCGGGTCCGCCGCCGCCAGGCGGTGCGGATTTTTGGCTTCTTTTTGCACTGTCTCATGGACTTGTCCAGCCTTGCCAAAGGTGACTTGATCGATCTGCGACACTATACCCACCAAACTTTCGCCAACCCCCTGCCACGGTCATGCCATTGCCCATCGCCCTCGCCCTTTATCAGCCCGACATCGCCCTCAACACCGGAACACTGCTGCGACTGGGGGCGTGTCTGGGCGTGCCGGTCCATATCATCCACCCCACGGGATTTGCTTTTTCCCGCGCCGCGCTCAAGCGCTCGGGCATGGATTATCTCGACAGCGTCGAGATGATCGAGCACGACAGTTACGCCCGATTTGACCACTGGCGCCAGGACCAGGGCAAACGACTCGTCCTGCTGACCACACGAGCCAGCACTCCCCATCATGGCACACAGTATGAGGCCGACGACATTCTCATGGTCGGGCGTGAAAGTGCCGGCGTGCCGCCCGAGATCGCCGACAGTGCGGAGCTGCGTGTCCGCATCCCCATGCAGCCGGCATCCCGTTCGCTCAATGTGGCAATTTCCGCTTCCATCGTTCTGGGCGAGGCCTTGCGCCAGACGGGTGGCTTTGAACGGTTGACCGGCTCGCCCGCGACAGGCTGACGCATTTGATCCCGATCAAGCACTTTTGCCCGATTCTGCCGCATGGTCGCGCCAGTTCCAACGTGATAGGGACCCGGCACGGACAATGAATATGCAGATGCTTACGACAATGGCTCTACCCGACGACATCGAAGACAAGAAGGCTCGTGCCAGCGCCTGGTTCAAATCGGTCCGCGACGATTTGTGCGCCGCGATCGAAACCCTTGAGGACGAAGTGACCGGCCCACACGCAGACATGCCCCCCGGCCGGTTTGAGCGCGAAAACTGGGACCGCCCGGCGGGCGGAGGCGGCGAGATGTCGATCATCAAGGGCCGGGTCTTTGAGAAGATGGGTGTTCACATCTCGACGGTGTTTGGAGAATTTTCGCCCGAATTCGCCAAGCAGATCCCGGGCACCGAGGAAAATGCCCAGTTCTGGGCTTCAGGCGTCTCGGTGATCGGCCATCCCTGGAACCCCAACGTACCTGCCGTTCACATGAACACGCGCATGGTGGTGACATCCAACTGGTGGTTCGGCGGGGGCGGCGATCTGACCCCGGTGCTCGATTCACGCCGGACCCAGACCGATCCCGACAGCATCGATTTCCATGCTGCGATGAAGGCGGCCTGTGAGCCCCACAAGCAGGTCGATTACCAGCGCTACAAGGATTGGTGCGACGAGTATTTCTTCCTCGCCCACCGCGACGAGCCGCGCGGGATCGGCGGGATTTTCTACGACCGCCACAACAGCGGCGATTGGGATGCCGATTTTGCCTTTACCCAGGATGTGGGCCGACGTTTCATAGATATCTATCCTGAACTCGTCCGCCGCAATTTCAATAAGACCTGGACCGACGAGCAGCGCGAAGAACAGCTCGTTCGGCGCGGACGCTATGTCGAGTTCAACCTGCTCCATGACCGGGGCACGACGTTCGGGCTCAAGACGGGCGGCAATGTGAGATCGATTCTCTCGTCCATGCCCCCGACCGTTCGCTGGCCCTGATGGAACTTCCGACGCTCCCGATCGTTTCCTCAAGCTAGACTTCGTGCAACCCGAAAGGAGACGGAGGAACACTCATGAAACGATTTGATGGTGGATCGCTGATACCGGGCGCAACCTGGCACGCGACGGCAGAAAGCGAGGCCGAAGTGGTCCGCAAGGCCGTCGAAAAACTCAGAGCCGAACACGGCGAGTCCGAGGTGCGGCCCGATATGGTCGAGCGCATCAAGGATCGCATTTTCGACGTCGAAACGCGTCACTGATCCCGTGAGGCGGGCCGGGCAAGCGCCATAAGTGCTGTCCGGTCCAGCGAAAACCCGGACTCGATCCAGAGATTTTCAAGCCTTTGCAGTTCGGCCCCCACGGTGGGGCCGGGCGCATGACCAGCTGAAACCAGGTCCGAACCCGACAGCGGGAACCTTCCGGGATTGATTGTCTGCAAGGCCGTCAGGCGCTCATTGAGCCAGTTTTCCGCGCTGCCCTCGATCGCGGCAGCAATGGCCAGTCCCGCCTCACGCTCACCGCGATATCGATAGGCCAGTTCGGCCAGATGATCCCGACGCGCGAGGTCGGCAGCGCCAATCAGCCGCTCGACGCGCGCCATGTTGGCGTTGGAAAGCAGCCACATGTCCTGGAGCGATTGCCTGCCCACGCCGGCAAAGGCCATCACAGCCATCCGCATTTCCGCATCGAGCGGAACGGCAAATGCTTCGAGTCGCGCCAAATCGGCCAATACACGGGGCGAGAAGAGTTCTTTCGGCAACACGCCGATAACGGCCATCTCCGCCAGAGCCGCTGCACAGCGGCGATGCGAGAGCAGCCGCATCATTTCACGGCCGATACGCTCGGCTGAAAGCGCGCCGAGATCGTCTGCCACGCGCTTGCACGCTGCAATGGCGATTGGATCGAACTGCTGGTTGCCGTGGCTGACGACAAATCGGAAATAACGATAGACACGCAGCCGGTCCTCGGCGATTCGCGCGTCGGGATCGCCGATGAAGCGAACCCGGCCCGAAAGGCAATCGTCCAATCCACCAAGCGGATCGAACAATTGGCCCTTCGGGCCGCAATAAAGAGCGTTCATCGTGAAATCCCGGCGCCGCGCATCTTCGGTCCAGTCGGTTCCGAACGAGACCCTTGCCTTGCGTCCGAAGGTGTCAACGTCCTGGCGCAGGGTTGTGACTTCAGCAATACGACCATTGTGGACAAGCGTCATGGTGCCATGTTCGATGCCAGTGGGATGGACATTCATGCCCGCGGCCCTGCCGCGTTCAGCCACCTGCTCGGGCACGAATTCGCTCGCCATATCGATATCGGGTCGCCCGCCTTCGATGCCGAGCAGAGTGTCGCGCACGATCCCGCCCACCGCCCGCGTCTTGCCGCCTTCGCCGTCAAGGCAAGCGAAAAATGGCTGCGCTGCCTTCAGCCAGGATGCATGCGCGAGCCGCTCCAGCGCGGCGTTAGGATTCATCGTGCGGCTCCATCAAAACGCTGTCGCGGAAACGGCGGGTGAGGTTGGCGGTTATCCCCCAGATACGGTGGCCGTCATGGTCGATCTGCCAGCTTTGCCGCTCACGCCCACGATAGACCGCGCGAAAGGTGCTATAGCTTTTTTCATCGATCAGCGTTTCGAGCGGCACTTCAAATACATCGTCCACCTCGCCCGGATTGGGAACGAAAGGGGCACGGGGATCGACGATGGCCACTACCGGAGTGATGAAGTAATTCGTGCCGGTGTAATAATAGGGCATATAGCCTAGAATTTCAGCATCGTCGCGATGCAGCGCGACCTCTTCATTGGCTTCGCGCAATGCGGCGTAGGCGGCATCCTGATCCTCTGGATCGATCCGCCCGCCGGGAAATGCCACCTGCCCCGAATGCTTGCGCAAGGCCGTCGCCCGCTCGGTATAGAGCACGTTGTAGCCCATGCCGCGCTTGACCAGCGCGATCAGCACCGCCGCAGGCACCGGCACCGCATCGCCCAGATCGCTGATCACGAAATCGGCGATAAGATCGGATGCATCGGGCATAGGCTCGGCGGCCGGCAAAAGCCGCGTCACGATCTGCCTGATATCGCTCTCGCTCGACATGCGATCCTGGGTCCTGCCCCTAAACCCAGGGCAGAACGTCCCCGGCAAGTGTATCGGCCATCTTCGGATCGTGAGAGTGGACCAGCACGCGCGTGGGATCAACGGGGCCGGGGAAAGTGATGGCGCTTGGCACTGTCCGGACAAAACCCAAAGGACTGTAATAGGCAAAATCGCCGACCAGAAGGACAAATGCGATTCCCTCGCGCTCCAGCGCCAGTTCACAGACATGCCTGACCAGGGCACGCCCGGCCCCCTGTTTTCTGAACTCGGGGTCGGTCATCAGCGGTCCGAGCAGGTATCCGTTGACACCACCCAGGCTGATCGGGGTCATACGCACGCTTGCCGCACGCTCCCCCTTGATCTCGGCGATATAGGAAAAGTCGGGATCCACCGCGATCCGCTCGCGCACCCGGAAGGCCGCGCGGGCAAAACGCCCCGGACCGAAGGAAACTTCGTGCAACGCCTCGATCCAGGAATCATCGTCCGGCGTTTCGAGCCGGATGGACAGCGCGGCAGGCGTAGGAACGGTGGCGGCCGGGAGCGGCGAGAGTGCGGTCATTGTAACAATATCCAGATCGATCAAGGCAATACGACGACAGTCGCGCAGTGATGCGCGCTCTAAAGTCGTCGAATGTCTCGCTCGATACCGAACATCATGAACCAGGCTCCATATTGGCCGAAAGCGGATTTAGCACCCTCGATATCTTCGGTCCATCGAAATCGAAGGCGAACACGGTGTTCGGTGTTATCCGTCTAATAATCGAGAACAATCTGGCTAGATATGGGGTTACCGACCACAAGACGAACAGCAAGGAGACAAGCGATGGGGCAGTTGATCGACGGAAAATGGTCGACCCAGTGGTACGACACCAAATCGACAGGCGGAAAGTTCAAGCGTTCGGAATCCGCATTCCGCAACTGGGTTACCGCTGACGGTGCCGCTGGCCCGACAGGTCAGGAAGGGTTCAAGGCCGAAAGCGGCCGATACCATCTCTATGTGTCCTATGCCTGCCCATGGGCACATCGCACCCTGATTTTCCGTGCCCTCAAGGGGCTTGAGGACCACATTTCGGTCTCGGTCGTTTCTCCCAAAATGCCCGATGAAACTGGCTGGGCCTTTACGGGCGAACTGGGCTCCGATACCGACACGCTCAATGGCGCCGACTATCTCTGGCAGGTCTATACCAAGGCGGTGCCCGACTATACGGGCCGCGTGACCGTGCCGATCCTCTGGGACAAAGAGCGCCAGACCATCGTTTCAAACGAAAGCGCCGACATCATCCGCATGTTCAATTCGGCCTTTGACGGGATCACCGGCAACACGTTCGATTTTTATCCCCAAGACAAGCGCGAAGAGATCGACCGCATCAATGCGCGCGTCTATAGCGACATAAACAATGGGGTTTACAAGGCCGGTTTTGCGACAACTCAGGCGGCCTACACCGAGGCGGTCACCGATCTGTTCGACGCTCTGGACTGGGTTGAAAACATCCTGTCACAGCATAAATTTCTGACCGGCTCCACCCCGACCGAAGCCGACTGGCGGCTGGTCACCACGCTTATGCGGTTCGACGCTGTCTATGTCGGGCATTTCAAATGCAACATACGCCGCATAGCCGACTACCCCCAGTTGTCGAAATACCTCAAGGCCCTATGCGAGTGGCCCGGCGTCGCAGCGACCGTACATATCGACCACATCAAGACCCACTATTACTGGAGCCACACCACCATCAATCCCACCCGCATCGTGCCGGAGGGACCGGTGCTCGATTTTCTCGGCTGAGTGATCGGTTTGGGTCAGGCTCGGGCCTACCATTCGGGAGAGGGCGGCTTGCCCTCCCCGATTTCCGCCAGGCGCCGCGCCGCGCCCGGCGCCATAGGCTCGGGCAGGTCGCCAAGCGCAAACCATCCGATCTCGACGATTTCCCGATTGGGGACAAAGGCCGTCGTTTCGTGGGCCGTATCGGCCAGATAAAGGGCGACATGGTCACGATCGGTATAGCCCGTCGCGTGGTAGAGCCCGAACAACCGCATCGGGCCATCGACCCCATAGCCGGTTTCCTCGAGCACCTCGCGGCGGGCGGCCTGTTCGGCGGTTTCGCCCGGGTCGACACCGCCGCCCGGCATCTGCCAACCGGCGACATACCCATGTCGCACCAGCAACACTTTCCCCTCGACGATAACCGCCGCCCGGGCACCGAGCGTAAGATGCTTGTAAATGCCGCGTGCCCTCAGCAATGCACCGAATTTGAACCGTTCCCATCCTCGGGCCATGACCACTCCTGTCGATCTACCCATGACAAATTGTGGCAAACCCGGCAATCGGCCATTTTCTTGCCTTAGCCGCCATGCCAATAGTGCACCCGATGATTACCCTCGCCCATATTTCCGACGTCCATCTTGCGCCGCTTCCTCTTGTCACGCCACGTGAGCTCGCGTCAAAACGCCTGACGGGCTGGCTCAACTGGCAACTCAAGCGCGCCAGCGACATGCGACCCGAAACGCTGATGGCGCTTCTCGACCACATGCGGGCCCATGATCCTGACATGACCTGTGTCACCGGCGACATGGTCAATCTCGCGCTCGACAAGGAAATCGCCAGAGCGGCAAATTGGTTCACCGGACTGGGCGGCCCCGAAAAGGTCTGCGCGATCCCGGGTAACCATGACGCCTATGTTCCCGGTGCGCTCGACAAGGCGCGCGGCGCATACGGCAATTACATGCGTGGCGAAACGCTGGACGACCAGCCTTTTCCCTATGTCCGCCGGTTGGGCATGGTGGCGCTCATCGGGGTATCCAGCGCCATCGCGACTCCGCCATTCTTTGCCGCCGGCAAGGTCGGAGCCGACCAGATCGAACGCCTGCGCAAGCTCCTGACCCTGCTCGGCGAAGCGGGCTATTTTCGGGTCGTGATGATCCACCATCCTCCCCATGCCGAGTTCGCCGCTTCCCGGCGCCTGGGTCTGTGGGACGGCACCGATGTCCGGGCCGTGCTGAAAGAGGCGGGTGCCGAAATCGTCCTGCACGGCCATACCCATTTGTCTTCGGTGAATGCCATACCCGGCCCGACCCAGGAAATTCCGGTCATTGGCGTGGCTGCCGCTTCGGCGGCGCCCGAAGGTCACGACGCGCCCGGCCGCTACAATCTTTTCCGTATCGAAAAGGTCGGGACCGAGTGGACCTGTGCCATGCGCGAATACGGCTATCAGCGCATCGGCGACGAGATCGCATTGCGGCTGCAAATGCGCATATATTAGACAGCAAGTGATTCAAGCGTGCCGTGTCGCGGCGCAAGGCGAGAGCGTGAGCCAGACTTCTTTCATCATCGATGCCCCGGTTTTCGACCCCACCACCGGCGAGGCGCGGTTCGGCTATCGGCTGGGCGGGCACGCCTTTGTCGAGACGCTGCGTTTTCCGCTCGACACCATGGATATGACAAGGGCGGACACTGGTGCCTTTGCCACCCTGCTCGATCTGACCGCCGCCGTGCTGGGGGTGAGCTATTTCAAGCTGCTCGCGCCTTTTGAAATCGATGCCACCGCCCTCGCCCTTTCGCCGGCTCAGCGGGCCTTTTTGCTCGACGTTTACGAAAATGGATTGGGCGAGTTCTACGCCCGCAACGACCTCAAGCGCTTCGGTCGTTTATCGATCACCGCCGGTGATCCGCGCCAGGACAACATTCCGCAAACCCTGCCCGACCGCGCCCTGGTCTTGATCGGTGGCGGCAAGGATTCGCTGGTCAGCGTGCAATTGCTCGAAAGCGCCGGGACGGAGATGAGCCTTTTTGCAGTCAACCCAAAGGGCCCGATCCTGACGTCCGCCGAACGCTCCGGCCTGCCGTTCCTGGCTGTCGAGCGCATCCTTGATCCTGAAATGATCGCGCTGGGCAAAAAGCCCGGCTATTACAACGGCCACGTGCCCTCCACAGCCATCAATTCGATGATCGCGGCGCTGGCGAGCCTTTTGTACGGGTACGGCAATATCGTCCTCTCCAACGAGCGCTCGGCCAGCGAAGGCAATATCGAGTTCGACGGGCGCCAGGCCAATCACCAATATTCGAAATCGATCGATTTCGAGCGCGCCATCCGCGACGTGCTGGCCACCGCGACATCGGGATCGCTGGGATATTTTTCGCTGCTGCGCCCCTATTCGGAAGCCCGTATCGCTGCGCTGTTCGCCCGATCGAACCGTTACGACGACGTCTTTTCGAGCTGTAACCGCAATTTCCGCCTCGCCGGCCATGACGGCCCACTCTGGTGCGGAAAGTGCCCCAAATGCCATTTCGTCTTTCTGATCTTTGCGCCACATATGGACAAGGCTCGACTGACCGCAATTTTCGGCCAAAACGTCCTCGACAATCCCGACAACATCGATCCCTATCGCGAGTTGACGGGGCTTTCCGGCCACAAGCCCTGGGAGTGCGTCGGCGAAATTCTCGAAGCCGCGGCGTGCCTGTGGCGCATTGCCGATCACCCCGATTGGCGCGACAGCGCCGTGGTAAAAGCACTCAGGCCGGACCTCGAAGCCTTCTATGGCCCGGCCCGCCTGCAATCGGCCTATGAGGAATTCATGGCCGACAGCGCCGATCACCTCATCCCCGAAAATATCGAAAGCGCGGTTGCTCCCCATGCACATTGACGGTCCCGTTCTTCTTTACGGCGCTGGCCGCGAAGCCCGCTCGACGGCAGCGTTTCTACGCCGCACCTATCCTGAGCTCGAACTGTTCGTGACCACCGATGACGGCGTCGCCGAACTCGAGGGCGCCAGTTTCATCACGCCCCAGGAGGCAAACCAGGTCTCGCGCTTCGGCACTATCGTCAAAAGCCCGGGCGTATCGCTCTACAAACCGATTTTCGATGCCGCCCGCGCCGCTGGGGTCAAGGTCACGTCCAACCTCAACATCTGGGGCGCCCATTTCCGCGAGGGCCGCACAGTGGTCGCGATCTCGGGAACCAAAGGCAAATCGACAACAGCCACGCTGGTCCATCTGATGCTGGAAAGGTCCGGGGTCGATGTGGTGCTTGCCGGCAATGTGGGCATTCCCCCGCTCGACGCCGCCGACAGCGCGCAGACCGTGGTGCTCGAACTCTCCTCCTACCAGACAGCCGATATCGATTTCGCCCCCGACATCGCCGCGATCTCCAACCTTTATCCCGAGCATGTGGACTGGCATGGGGGGCTGGACGCCTATTACCGCGACAAGCTCAACCTGATCGCCAAGGGCCCAAAGCTTGTGGCTATCGGCCCGCAGGCCGCTACCGTCGAGCGCGTCATCAATACAATTCCCGCCACGACCGAACGTATTGCTGCCCTCGATATCGATCTTGGCGACGAGATCCTCATGGCGGCGATGAATTCGCGGCTCAAGGGCGCCCACAACCACGACAACGCGCGGCTGGCAGCGGCTATCGCTCTCGCTGCCGGCGCCACGCGCGAGGGAATATTTGCAGGCATCGAGGCCTTCATTCCCCTGCCCCACAGGCTCGAGGAACTGATGGTCGGCGACATCCTGTTTGTCGATGACTCCATTTCCACGACGCCGGAAGCCACCAAGGTGGCGCTCGCCGCCTACAAGGGCAAAAAGATCGCCCTGATTGCCGGAGGGCATGAGCGCCAGCAGGACTATACCGACCTCGCCAATCTGATGGGGCTGACCAGCGTGGTAATGTTATGCTCGCTCCCTGTCACCGGCCAGCGGCTGGCCCAGGACGTTCGCGACAACACGCCGATCCCCATTGCCGAATGCTCGACGCTGGACGAAGCCATGCAGGCGCTCGCCAGTGCCGGCCATATCTTTGATACGGTGATCCTTTCGCCCGGAGCGCCCAGCTACAACCAGTTCAAGAACTTCGAGGAGCGCGGCGACAGATTCAAGACCCTCG
>PBNW01000074.1 GCA_002723255.1 Pelagibacterium sp.
CCGAGCCTGGCACCTGCAAGGACCGGGAAATTCTGCGCCACGATCCGCACCATCTGATCGAAGGATGCCTGATCGCCGGTCGCGCCATGGATGCTCACGCCGCCTACATCTATGTGCGCGGCGAGTTCATGCGCGAGCGTCAGCGGCTCGAAGCTGCTGTGAAGCAGGCCTACGACGCCAGGCTCATCGGCAAGAACAACATTCATGGCTGGGACTTCGACATCATCGTCCATCACGGGGCCGGTGCTTATATTTGCGGTGAGGAAACCGCGCTGCTTGAATCCCTCGAAGGCAAGAAGGGCCAGCCGCGCCTGAAGCCACCTTTCCCCGCCGGTATGGGCCTTTATGGGTGTCCGACCACCGTCAATAACGTCGAGTCCATCGCCGTCGTCCCTGAAATCCTGCGCCGTGGCGCCGCATGGTTCGCCGGTTTGGGACGTGAGAACAACACCGGCACCAAGCTCTTCTGCGTCTCCGGGCACGTCAACAATCCGGCGACCTTCGAAGAAGAGATGGGTACGCCGTTCGACGTGCTGATCGAAAAGCATTGCGGCGGCATCCGTGGCGGCTGGGACAATCTGCTGGCTGTCATCCCCGGCGGCTCTTCGGTCCCTTGTGTGCCCGGCGAAAAAATTCGCTCAGCCCATATGGATTTCGACGGCCTGCGCGAAGTCGGTTCCTCGCTCGGCACTGCTGCCGTGATCGTCATGGATAAGTCCACCGACATCATCAAGGCCATCTGGCGCCTTTCCGCCTTCTACAAGCATGAAAGCTGCGGCCAGTGCACGCCGTGCCGTGAAGGCACGGGTTGGATGATGCGGGTGATGGAGCGCATGGTGCGTGGCGAAGCGCAAAAGCGCGAGATCGACATGCTGTTCGCCGTCACCAAGCAGGTCGAGGGCCACACCATCTGCGCTCTGGGCGATGCCGCGGCTTGGCCGATCCAGGGCCTGATCCGCAATTTCCGTCCCGTGATTGAAGCGCGGATCGACGCATACACCTACAAGTCCACCACCGATGGCGCGGTGCCTTCGGTTGCGGCGGAGTAAGAACGAATGGCGCAAATCAAGGTCGATGGCGAACTGATCGAGGTTCCCGATCACTTCACACTGATGCAGGCTGCCGAGGCAGCTGGCGCGGAAATCCCGCGCTTCTGCTATCATGAGCGTCTGTCGGTGGCAGGCAATTGCCGCATGTGCCTCGTGGAAGTGAAAGGCGGACCGCCCAAACCCCAGGCAAGCTGCGCCATGAGCGTGCGCGACCTGCGCCCCGGCCCGAACGGCGAGGCGCCTGAAATGTTCACCAACACGCCGATGGTCAAAAAGGCCCGCGAAGGCGTGATGGAGTTCCTGCTCATCAACCACCCCCTCGATTGCCCGATCTGCGACCAGGGCGGCGAGTGCGATCTGCAGGATCAGGCCATGGCCTATGGCGTGGATACGTCCCGCTACTGGGAAAACAAGCGCGCCGTCGAAAACAAGCATATCGGCCCGCTGGTCAAGACCATCATGAACCGGTGCATTCACTGTACCCGCTGCGTGCGCTTCACCACCGAAGTCGCCGGCGTTTCGGAGCTGGGTCTGATCGGCCGTGGCGAGGATGCCGAGATCACCTCGTACCTCGAACAGTCGATGACCTCCGAGCTGCAGGGCAACGTCATCGACCTTTGCCCGGTCGGCGCGTTGACCTCGAAGCCCTATGCTTTCCAGGCCCGTCCCTGGGAACTCAACAAGACCGAATCCATCGACGTCATGGATGCCGTCGGTTCCAACATTCGCGTCGATTCTCGCGGCGGTGAAGTCATGCGTGTCCTGCCGCGCATCCATGAAGGCATCAACGAAGAGTGGATTTCCGACAAGACCCGCTTCATCTGGGATGGTCTGCGCACCCAGCGCCTCGATCGCCCCTATGTGCGCAAGAGCAAGAAGCTGCGGGCCGTCTCGTGGAATGAGGCATTCGCCGCGGTCGCCGCTCTGGTCAAGACTGCCGAACCGGGCCGTATCGGCGCAATCGCGGGCGATCTGGCCGGTGTCGAGGAAATGTATGCCCTCAAGAACCTTATGGGCTTGCTGGGCTCGTCAAATATTGACGCTCGCCCTGCCGGTTCGGCGCTGGATCCCAAAAAGGGCAGGGGGTCGTATATCTTCAACCCCACGATTGCCGGCATCGAGCAGGCCGACGCGATTCTTATCATTGGCGCCAACCCGCGCCGTGAGGCTGCCGTGCTCAACGCCCGCATCCGAAAGGCATGGCGCGCCGGCGGTGTGGAAATCGGCGTGATCGGCGAAGCGGCCGATCTGACTTACGATTATACGCATCTCGGCGCAGGGATCGACTCATTGGCCGACCTGGCTTCGGGCAAGGGCAGCTTCGCAAAGATGCTCAAAAAGGCCCAGCGCCCGATTGTGATCGTGGGTGAGGGTGCGGTCACGGGGGCGTCGGCAAAGAACGTTGTCGGCTTTGCCACTGAAATCGCCAAAACGGCTGGCGCCTTGACCGCAGACTGGAACGGCTTTGCCGTCCTCCATACGGCGGCTTCGCGCGTCGGTGCCCTCGATATCGGACTTGTTCCGGGACGGGGCGGTCTCGATACCGCCGGCATGCTCAAGGCCGCCGGCGCGGGAAAGCTTGACGTTCTGTTTGTTCTTGGCGCTGACGAAATCGACATGTCGGGTCTTGGCGAAACCAAGGTGGTATACATCGGAACGCACGGCGACGCGGGCGCTCACCGGGCCGATGTCATCCTGCCCGCCGCGACCTACACCGAAAAATCAGCAACCTACGTGAACACCGAGGGCCGTGTTCAGATGACGGCCCGTGCGGTCTTCGCGCCCGGTGAGGCCAAGGAAGACTGGGCAATTCTGCGCGCCCTCTCGGCGGTTCTCGGCCAGCCGCTGCCGTTTGACTCGCTTTCGGGTCTTCGTGCGCGGCTTTATGGGGAATATCCTCACCTTGCTCAGCTCGATGCCATTGCGCCGGGCAGTGCTTCCGATGTATCCGCTCTGGCAGATACTGCAGCGCCGAAGTCGACATACGCTCTGATCTCTCCGGTCGGCGACTTCTACCTCACCAACCCCATAGCGCGTGCATCTGCCGTAATGGCCGAATGTTCGCAGCTTATGTCGGGTCTGAAACAGGCCGCGGAGTAAGGCAGCGATATGGACTGGATTGTATACGCGCTCGACTATCTTCTCGGTGCCCCGATCCTCGGGCTCGGCACCATGGTCGGGTTTGTCTGGAAGGCGCTGTTACTTCTGGTGACCCTTTTGGTGTTCACAGCGTATGTCCTGCTCGCAGACCGCAAGATCTGGGCCGCTGTTCAGATTCGCCGTGGTCCCAACGTGGTCGGCGCTTTCGGCTTGTTCCAGAGCTTTGCCGATCTCCTCAAATTCGTCTTCAAGGAGCCGGTCATTCCGGCCGGCGCCGACAAGGCGGTCTTCCTTCTCGCGCCGCTCGTAAGCGTCCTTCTCGCTCTTTCGGCCTGGGCCGTGGTGCCGGTTGCTGAGGGCTGGGCGCTCGCCGACATAAATATCGGCATCCTCTACATCTTCGCGATATCGTCTCTGGGTGTCTATGGCGTCATCATGGGCGGGTGGGCGTCGAATTCGAAATATCCGTTCCTCGGTGCCCTCCGTTCCGCTGCTCAAATGGTGTCTTATGAGGTTTCCATCGGCTTTGTGATCGTGACGGTCCTGTTGTGTGTCGGCTCGCTCAATCTGACTCATATCGTGATGGCGCAGCAGGCCGGTGGCCTGGCCCATGTGCTCGGCGTGCCGTGGCTGACCTTCCTGAACTGGTTCTGGCTGCCGCTGTTCCCGATGTTCGTCATCTTCTTTATTTCCGCACTCGCCGAAACCAACCGCCCGCCCTTCGATCTTCCCGAAGCCGAATCCGAGCTTGTTGCCGGCTTCATGGTGGAATATGGCTCGACCCCGTACATGATGTTCATGTTGGGCGAATACGTGTCCATCATCCTCATGTGCGCGCTCACCACCATTCTGTTCCTGGGGGGCTGGACGGCGCCGATCGATCTGCCGCCCTTCACCTGGATCCCGGGCGTCGTGTGGTTCGTGCTAAAGCTCTCGCTGGTCTTTTTCATGTTTGCCATGGTCAAGGCCTTCGTCCCTCGTTACCGCTATGACCAGTTGATGCGTCTGGGCTGGAAGGTGTTTCTGCCGATCTCGCTGGTCATGATCGTTGTCGTTGCCTTCGTTCTTCAGCTCACGGGCTGGGGCTGGCACGGCGGCATGGCATAAGGAGAGAACCACAAATGAAAGCCTTGCGGTTTCTCGACGCTCTGCTGCTCAGGGAGTTCGTATCGACGTTCTTTCTGGCAATGCGCTATTTCTTTGCGCCCAAGCCGACCATCAACTACCCGTTCGAAAAGGGCGCGGTCTCGCCGCGCTTCCGTGGAGAACATGCTCTGCGCCGTTATCCCAATGGCGAAGAACGCTGCATTGCCTGCAAGCTGTGCGAAGCGATCTGCCCGGCCCAGGCCATCACCATTGAAGCAGGCCCGCGTCAGAACGACGGCACCCGCCGCACGGTTCGCTACGACATCGATATGGTCAAATGCATCTATTGCGGTTTCTGCCAGGAAGCCTGCCCGGTCGATGCCATCGTTGAAGGCCCCAATTTCGAATTTGCAACCGAGACGCGCGAGGAGCTTTACTTCTCCAAGGATCGTCTCCTGGCCAATGGCGACCGTTGGGAGCGTGAACTCGCTGCTAACATCGCCCTTGATGCACCGTACCGTTAGGAGCGACAGGTGACCTTGCCGCTGTTTTTCTTCTACCTGTTCTCGACCATCGTCGTTGCTTCGGCGATCATGGTGATTTCTTCGCGAAATCCCGTGCATTCGGTGCTGTTTCTCATTCTTGCCTTCGTCAATGCGGCGGGCATTTTCATGCTGGCCGGGGCCGAGTTTCTGGCGCTGATCCTGATCGTGGTCTATGTCGGCGCAGTTGCGGTGCTGTTCCTATTCGTCGTCATGATGCTCGATGTGGATTTCGGCGAGTTACGGCGCGGTATTCTCCAGTATGCGCCCATCGGTATCGTGGTCGGCATCATCCTGCTGCTTGAGTTGCTGTTGGTCGCCGGCTCTGCCTATCTGGCTCCGGACGCAGCAACTGGTGGCGTGCTCCCGATCGATGGGGGCGTGGAAAACACACGCGCCCTCGGGCGGGTGCTCTACACGAACTACATTTACCTCTTCCAGGCGTGCGGCCTCGTGCTTCTGGTGGCCATGATCGGAGCGATCGTTCTGACCCTGCGCCACAAGCCGAACGTCAAGCGCCAGGATATTTCCGCGCAGGTCGCGCGGACCAAGGCGACGGGCGTCGAAATCGTCAAGGTCGAGAGCGGAAAAGGGCTATAGGGGGATTATGATGACACCGGCAGTCGGGCTCGGTCACTTCCTGACCGTAGCAGCCATTCTGTTCACCATTGGCGTGTTCGGGATTTTTCTCAATCGCAAGAACATCATCATCATCTTGATGTCGGTGGAGCTGATCCTGCTTGCGGTCAACATCAACTTCGTCGCTTTTTCATCCCATCTGGGCGATCTGGTGGGACAGGTGTTCGCACTGCTGATCCTGACCGTCGCCGCAGCCGAGGCCGCCATCGGCCTTGCGATTCTCGTGATCTTCTTCCGCAATCGGGGCTCGATCGCGGTCGATGACGTCAACATGATGAAGGGCTAGGGCGGCCATGATCCAGGCAATTGTATTCCTGCCGCTGATCGGCGCGCTGGTCGCTGGGCTTTTTGGCCGCGCCATCGGGCACAAGCCCGCGGAAATCATCACAACATCGCTTCTGATGGGCGCCGCTGCACTCTCGTGGATCGTCTTCCTGCCGTTCTTTCTGGGCGACGGCGAGGCCTATAAGGTTACTGTAATGACCTGGATTCACTCAGGCGATCTTCAGATCGATTGGGTGCTCCGCGTCGATACGCTGACGGCCATCATGCTGGTTGTTGTCAACACAGTCTCTTCGCTCGTTCACCTCTATTCCATCGGCTACATGCACGAAGATCCGCATCGTGCGCGCTTCTTTGCCTATCTCTCGCTTTTCACCTTCGCCATGCTCATGCTGGTGACCGCCGATAACTTCGTCCAGATGTTCTTCGGCTGGGAAGGCGTGGGCCTGGCTTCCTACCTGCTGATCGGCTTCTGGTACCAAAAGGAATCCGCACGCGCTGCCGCCGTCAAAGCCTTCGTCGTCAACCGCGTCGGTGACTTCGGTTTCGCGCTCGGTATTTTCGGCACCTTCTTTCTCATCGGCACGCTTGGTTTCGATGAAACCTTCGCGGTCCTTCCCGGTGTCGCAGACGCCACGATGCCGTTCCTGTGGTGGGATGCCCACGCGATGACGGTCATCTGCCTGCTGCTGTTTATGGGCGCCATGGGCAAGTCGGCCCAGTTCCTGCTCCACACATGGCTGCCCGACGCCATGGAAGGCCCAACGCCGGTTTCCGCACTGATCCACGCTGCGACCATGGTGACCGCCGGCGTGTTCATGGTCGCGCGGCTCTCGCCAATGTTCGAAATGAGCGAAGCGGCGACCCTGTTCATCATCTATATCGGAGCCATAACCGCCTTCTGCGCGGCAACCATCGGCCTGGTTCAGAACGACATAAAGCGCGTCATTGCCTATTCCACGATGTCCCAGCTGGGTTATATGTTCGTGGCCCTCGGGGTAGGAGCCTATTCAGCGGGCATATTCCACCTGTTCACCCACGCCTTCTTCAAGGCGCTGCTGTTCCTTGGCGCTGGCTCGGTCATCCACGCGATGCATCACGAACAGGACATGCGCAATATGGGCGGCATCGCCCGCAAGATTCCGATCACCTATGCCATGATGCTCATCGGTACGCTTGCCCTGACCGGTGTCGGCATTCCGGGGACCTCGTTCGGCTTTGCCGGGTTCTTCTCCAAGGACGCGATTATCGAGGCTTCTTATGCCTTTGGTGGCACCGCCGGATCATTTGCGTTCTGGCTTCTGGTCATCGCCGCCCTGTTCACCAGCTTTTATTCCTGGCGCTTGGTGCACCTCACCTTCCACGGCCCGACGCGTGCCGATCACCATACGTTCGATCATGCTCACGAGAGCCCGAACGTCATGCTGATCCCTCTCTACGTTCTTGCCATTGGTGCAGTGCTCGCGGGCGTGGTGTTTTACGACGCCTTCTTCGGACATGCCGAACACATCGCGCACTTCTTCCATGGCGCGATCGTCGTGGATGAGCACATTATCGAGGAAGCGCACGGCGTTCCAACCTGGGTAAAGTGGTCAGCAACCGTGGCCATGCTGATCGGGTTCGTCACCGCCTGGTACATGTATATCCGCAACCCGTCCGCCCCCAAGCAGCTCGCTGCCGAACAGCCGCTGCTCTACAAGTTCCTGCTCAACAAATGGTACTTCGACGAGCTCTATGACGCCATCTTCGTGCGACCGGCCCGCTGGATTGGCACTGCGCTCTGGAAAGGGTTCGATGACTGGCTCGTCGATCAGACCCTGGTAGAAGGCCTCGGCCGCCGGGTCCGGCAAGTAACCGGCTACGTTACGCGCCTGCAGTCAGGCTACCTCTATCACTATGCCTTCGCCATGCTCATCGGCGTTGCAGCCCTTATCACTTGGGCCATCGCCGCCGGGGGACTTCTGGGATGATCCTTGAAAACAACATCCTGACCATCGTTACGTTTCTGCCGCTGGTTGGGGCCTTCTTCATTCTGCTGACCCCTGGGGGCGACCCCGTCGCTCAGCTCAACATCAAGCGCATCGCGCTTGCCACGACCGTCGTGACCTTCATTTTCACGCTGGTCATGTGGGGCATGTTCGATCCCGATACGGCGGATTTCCAGTTCGTCCAGAACCATCCATGGCTCGGCGATGTCATCGGCTATCGCATGGGCGTGGATGGCATCTCGGTGCTGTTTATCGTGCTGACCGGGCTGTTGATGCCCATGTGCATCCTTGCGAGCTGGGATTCGATCACCTTCCGCATCCGTGAATACATGGTGCTGTTCCTGGTCCTCGAAATGCTGATGATCGGCGTTTTCGCGACGCTCGATCTGGCCATGTTCTACGTGTTCTTCGAAGGCACGCTGGTTCCGATGTTCCTCATCATCGGCATCTGGGGCGGCAAGAGGCGTATCCAGGCGTCCTACAAGTTCTTCTTTTACACGTTCATAGGCTCGGTGCTGATGCTGCTGGCCATCATGGCCATGTACTGGCAGGCAGGAACGCTCGATATCGCGCGTCTGCTCGATTACGATTTCCCCGAGAACGTTCAGTATTGGCTCTGGCTTGCATTCTTTGCCTCGTTGGCGGTAAAGATGCCCATGTGGCCGTTCCACCGCTGGTTACCCGAGGCGCACGTCGAAGCGCCCACGGCCGGATCGGTGATCCTTGCGGCAATCCTGCTCAAGCTTGGCGGCTATGGCTTCTTGCGCTTCTCGCTGCCCATGTTCCCCGATGCGTCGCTGTATTTCTCGAACTTCGTGTTCTTCCTTTCCGTCGCCGCGATCATCATCACTTCGCTGGTGGCGCTGGTTCAAACCGACATCAAAAAACTGATCGCCTATTCTTCGGTCGCGCATATGGGCTTCGTGACGATGGGCATTTTCGCCGGGAATGTTTACGGCGTTCAGGGCGCGATCTTCCAGATGATCTCGCACGGCATCGTATCGGGCGCGCTCTTTCTGTCGGTCGGCGTTATCTATGACCGCATGCACACCCGTGACGTCAATGCTTATGGCGGGCTCGTCGAACGCATGCCCAAATACGCGTTCGCGTTCATGGTTTTCACAATGGCCAATGTCGGCCTGCCCGGCACTTCGGGCTTTGTCGGCGAGTTCCTGACGTTGCTGGCCATCTTCCAGGTCAACACCTGGTTTGCAGTATTTGCCACCACCGGTGTTATCCTGTCGGCGTGCTATGCCCTTTGGCTCTATCGCAAGATCATCTGGGGTGCGCTCGAGAAGGAAAGTCTCAAATCCATTCTCGATCTCAATGCCCGCGAAATGGTGACGATTGTTCCGCTGATCATCCTCACCATTCTCTTTGGTTTCTACCCGGCGCCCCTGATGGATGCGATGGCCACTTCGGTGGGCGCGCTTGTCGATCAGTATCAGGCTGCCGTCGGCATCGAACCGATGTCTGCGCTCGTCGATGTGACGGTGCCTGCGGCCGATGTCGCGGCGCCTGCCGCTACGGCCCATTAGGAGGTGAATGTGGTGTCTGAATTTGCCGGTTTCGCCTCTCTGGCGCCCGCCTATCCCGAAATGCTGCTCGCCGTTGGCGCGCTGGTTTTGCTGCTTGTTGGCGTATTCGCGAAGAAGGAAATAGCGACTGGTATCACCGGTATTGCCATCGGTCTTCTGGTCGCCATTGCCGTGATGGTTTCGTTCCTTCCCTCGGAAGGCGTGATCTTTTCTGGCGGCTTCATCAATGACGGCTTTGCCCGCTTCATGAAGGTTCTCATACTTGCTGGGTCGGCTTTCGCTCTGGTCCTCTCGGTGTCCAGTGCCATCGAAAATGGCCTCAACAAGTTCGAATATCCGGTCCTTATCGTTCTTGCCACATTGGGCATGATGATGATGGTGTCGGCCAACGATCTGATGAGCCTGTATGTCGGCCTCGAATTGCAGTCGCTCGCGCTGTACGTTCTCGCAGCTTTCAAGCGCGACAGTGGCAAGGCAACTGAAGCGGGTCTGAAATACTTCGTTCTCGGTGCTCTGTCGTCGGGGATGCTCCTTTACGGTGCCTCTCTGGTTTATGGCTTCACCGGGCACACACAGCTCGACCAGATCGCCGAAGCCGTGGCGCTTGGCGAGCGGACACCCGGCATCATCTTCGGCCTGGTCTTTCTGCTCGCTGGCATTGCCTTCAAGATTTCCGCAGTCCCGTTTCACATGTGGACGCCGGACGTTTATGAAGGTGCACCGACCCCCGTAACCGCCTTTTTCGCATCCGCACCCAAGGTGGCTGCGATGGCTCTGCTTATTCGGGTCGTGTTCGATGCGTTCGAACCCATCGCCAGCGATTGGCAGCAGGTCGTGATCTTCCTTTCAATTGCCTCCATGGTATTGGCCTCGTTTGCGGCCATCGGCCAGAACAACCTCAAACGGCTGCTGGCCTATTCGTCCATCGGCCATGTCGGCTTCGCTTTGGTCGGTCTTTCTGCGGGCAACATCATCGGCGTGGAAGGTGTCGCCATCTATATGGCCGTTTATATCACCATGACCATTGGCACCTTCGCCTGCGTGCTCGCGCTCAAAAACGACGACGGCTACGTGGAAACAATAGATGATCTGGCGGGTCTGGCCAAATCCCGTCCATTCGTCGCCGCAATACTGGCGTTGTTCATGTTTTCCTTAGTCGGCCTGCCGCCACTTGCCGGATTCTTTGCCAAATGGCAGGTGTTTCTTGCGGCCATCGAAGCCCAGCTTTTCGTTCTCGCGGTGATTGGCATGCTGGCCAGCGCGGTGAGCGCATTTTACTATCTGCGCATCATCAAGGTCATGTATTTCGACGAACCCACCCAGTCCTATGCGGTGCCAGCCATCGAGTTGCGCGTCGTGATGGCACTCACGGGTTTTTTGGTGCTCAGCTACTTTTTCACGGTAGGGGCGCCTCTGACGGCCATCGCCCATGGCGCCGCCAACTCCCTTTTTTAGAGCAGGACCGGGTGGTCGCCTTTCCTCTTCCTGAAAGCGCTGTTAGGGCTGGTTATCGAGTAATCGGCTTTGACAGCGTGGGTTCGACCAACGCCGAAGCCATGAACGCTGCAATGTCGGGCGATGCGGGAAAAACGTGGTTCGCAGCCCTGCAGCAGACCGAGGGCAGAGGCCGTCGTGGTCGGGCATGGGAAAGCCCCCATGGCAATCTTGCAGCTTCGCTGATGATGGTGCCTGATGCCCCAGCTGCAGGCCTTGCCGGCCTGGGCTTCGTCGCCGGAGTGGCGCTCAACGCCGCTCTGGCGCGTTTGATTCCCGCGGCTGCAATTCGGGGCGGGATCGATGGTGCAGACGGCACCGCCGGCGGGGGGCGAGCACGCATAGCATTGAAATGGCCAAACGATGTGCTCGCCGACGGTGCCAAGCTCGCCGGTATCCTGCTTGAGGCGCAGAAGCGCCCCGACGGACGCACGGCGATCGTTATCGGCATCGGCGTCAACGTGGTCGCAGCGCCGGAAGGTTTGCCGTATCCGGCCACCTCTCTGGCGACGCTGGGAGCGCCCTTTGATGCCCCCTCGGTCTTTGAGGCACTGGCCGAAAGCTGGGTCGAGTGTTACGAGATCTGGAACAACGGAGCCGGTACCAGCCGGATCATCAACCGCTGGCGCCAAAGCGCTGCGGGGATCGGTGCTGAAGTTGCCGTTCAGCGCGGTGATGGTGTGCTGCGCGGCATTTTCGAAACAATTGATGATGCGGGCCATCTGATTGTCCGCGACGACGAGGGACATCGTATCGCGATAGCGGCGGGCGACGTCCATTTTGGAACCACGGCAACGCTACGCTGAGAGGGCGATTGCCACCAATTTTTGAAAGGGCGTGACCGCAATCCGGTCGCGCGATGGCCTATGGCAAATAAACAGTCCGGACAGGACGAAATGGTCTTCCTGCCCCTTGGTGGCGTTGGCGAGATCGGTATGAACATGGGGCTTTACGGTTTCGGCCCGGCAGACAACCGCAAATGGCTGGTGGTCGATTGCGGCGTCAGCTTCGGCGGTCCGGAACTCCCGGGCATCGAACTGGTCATGCCCGATCCCTCGTTTCTCGAAGAAGAGAGCGACAACGTTGTCGGTCTTGTGCTCACCCACGCTCATGAAGACCACTACGGCGCCATCCTTGATATCTGGCCAGCCTTCGACAAGCCCGTTTTCGCCGGTCGCTTCGGTGCCGCCATGCTCAAGGCAAAGCGGATATCGAACAACATCGAGGACGATGTCGAAGTCCAGATATTTACCCCCGGTGTCCCTTTTCAGGTTGGCCCCTTCAAGGTCGAACCCATCGAGGTTTCCCATTCGATCCCCGAATCCAACGCCTTGCTCATCGAAACGCCGGCCGGCCGTGTGATCCATACCGGGGACTGGAAGATCGATCCTTCCCCGATCGGCACCGCACCCACCAACATCAAGCGCTTCAAGGAAATCGGTTCGGACGGCAAGCCAGTGGCCCTGATCTGCGATTCCACCAATGCGATGAAAGAGGGCGATAGTCCCTCGGAGACCGAGGTCGGTGTCAATCTCGAGCGTTTGATCGCGACAGCAAAGAATCGCGTCGCCGTTACCATCTTTGCGTCCAATCTCGGTCGCATGATCTCTATCGCGCGCGCAGCCGCCAAGGCCGACCGCCAGGTCGTGGCGGCGGGCCGGGCCGTGCATCGCATTGCCGGAATTGCCCGCGAACTGGGCTTGATGGAAGGCGTGCCTGATTTTCTTGATCAGGACGCCTATGGCTACCTGCCGCGCGACAAGGACGCTTTGATCGCCACCGGCAGTCAGGGCGAATCCCGCGCCGCGATGGCCCGCATCGCCGATGGCTCGCATCCGGTAATCGATCTGTCGCCCGGCGATATGGCGATCTTTTCCTCCTGGGCCATTCCAGGCAACGAAAAGGCCGTGCAGGACATCCAGAACAAACTCGTCGACAAGGGTGTCCAGATCGTCACCGGCCGCGACGAAATGATACATGTGTCTGGCCACCCGAGGCGGCACGAGTTGGCCCAGCTCTACGATTGGCTCAAGCCCGACATCCTCATTCCGGTCCATGGTGAGCCGATGCATCTTGAAGCCCACGCAGCCTTCGGGCGTGAAAAGGGCATCAAGACCGTCCTGTCGATCCGCAATGGCGACATGGTTCAGCTCTTTCCCTCCACCAAGCACCACCGCGGCGAAGTGCGCACCGGCATTCTCTATCTCGACGGCAATCTTCTGTGTACGCCCGAGGAATCGAATGTGCGCGACCGCCGTCGGCTGGCTTTTGGCGGCGTCGCAATCGTCAGTCTGGTGGTCAATGGGCGGGGGCAGATCGTCTCAGGTCCAGAATTCGATCTGGACGGACTTCCTGATCTGGCGGACGATGATGATCCGCTCAGCGCTGTCGCCCAGTCGGCGGCACGGGGGGCGATCAAGAGTTTCCCCGAAAAGCGCCGCTCCGATACCGGGCGCTTTGCCGAAGCGATCCGCCGTGCCGTGCGGTCCGAGCTGAATGCTGCTTGGGGGCGCAAGCCCATCGTCAAGGTGTTCGTTCATAAGGTATAGCTTAGATAATGCAGCCCTTTACCTATATAGCGATCTATTTTGTAATCTGGTGGACCGTGCTTTTTGCCGTCCTGCCTTTCGGGGTGCGTGGCCAGCACGAAGACGGGGAGGTGACAGACGGCACCGACCCGGGAGCGCCTATCAAGGCCAATCTCTGGCAAAAGGCGCTTGCCACCACCCTGATCTCGGCCGTCCTGACCGTGCTGATCTTCTGGGGCATGTCCAATCCATGGCTACAGGAATACTGGAGCTGAACAGCCCCGTTGGCCAGCTTTTCAGTTCATCCGGAACAAAAAAATGCAGGGCTAAGGCCCTGCATCTGATTAAAGTTTCGCGACAATCCACTGGTCTTACAGCGCACAGATCGGGCGGCCAGTGCTCCTCCCTTGACGTTGTCAGCGTCGGCGGGTTGTACCCACCTCTCTTTATATGGCGCGGACCCTACCAAGGACAAATTGTCGCGACAAGTACAAACTTGGAGATTTGTGCGGCAATGACAAAAAACCGACAGGAAACTCGTTGAACGCTCATGGACTTGCCTTTTGACCGTTCCTTGCGCTTGATTGCGCAGCCCGGTATTGAGCCCTTGAGTCGGTTCCCGGCAAATCGGAGTTCTCATGCGCCTGTCCCGCTATTTCCTGCCCGTTCTCAAAGAGACGCCCAAAGAGGCGGAAATCATTTCTCATCGCCTCATGCTGCGCGCCGGCATGATTTCCCAGCAGGGCGCCGGCATGTATGCTTGGCTGCCGCTGGGCTACAAGGTGCTGCGCAAGATTCAGCAGATCATCGAGGAAGAGCAGAATCGGGCAGGGGCTGTCGAACTCCTGATGCCGACTTTGCAATCCGCGGATCTGTGGCGCGAATCCGGGCGCTATGAGGATTACGGCAAGGAAATGCTGCGCATGCAGGACCGCCATGAGCGCGACATGCTCTACGGTCCGACCAATGAGGAGATGATTACCGACATCTTCCGTTCCTATGTGCGGTCCTACAAGGATTTGCCGCTCAATCTCTACCACATTCAGTGGAAGTTCCGCGACGAGATCCGCCCGCGTTTTGGCACCATGCGCTCCCGCGAATTCCTGATGAAGGATGCCTATTCCTTCGACCTCGACAAGGATGAGGCCGTCAAGGCCTACAACCGCATGTTTGTTGCCTACCTGCGCACCTATTGGCGCATGGGGTTGACGGCAATCCCGATGCGCGCCGAAACCGGCCCCATCGGTGGCGACCTTTCCCACGAGTTCATCGTGCTGGCCGATACGGGCGAGAGTGGCGTGTTCTGCCATGCCGATATGCTCGAAAAGCCGATCCCGCCTGCCGACACAGACTTTATGGGCGACCTATCCGGCATCGTCGCCGACTGGACGTCGCTTTATGCGGCCACCGAAGACATGCACGATGAAGCCGATTTCGGCGCAAAAGTGCCCGAGGACAGGCGCATAGCAGCGCGGGGCATCGAAGTGGGTCAGGTCTTTTACTTCGGCACCAAATATTCCGAGCCCATGGGCGCCACCGTAACGGGCTCCGACGGCAAAGACGTCGCCGTCCATATGGGCTCTTACGGAATCGGTCTAACGCGGATCATTCCGGCTATTATCGAAGCCAGCCACGACGAAAACGGTATCATCTGGCCGGTCTCGGTCGCGCCCTTTGAGGTTACCCTCATCAACCTCAAATCCGGCGATGCCGAATGTGATGCCGCAAACGAAAAGCTCTACAGCCAGCTTCACGCGGCGGGCATAGACGCGCTCTATGACGACCGCTCCACGGGCGCTGGCCAGAAGTTCGCCACCTCCGACCTCATCGGCATTCCCTTCCAACTCATCGTCGGCCCGCGCGGTCTGGCCTCGGGTGAGGTGGAAATCAAGCACCGCAAATCCGGCGAACGCGAAACCATTGGCATCGAGGATGCCGTTTCTCGCCTGAAAGCGCTCATCGAGCCTGAACGCAGGGACAACGCTTGACCTCCGCCGACGCCGCCCGGCAGCAAAAGGGAACGCGCCCGTTTTCACGGTTTGAGTGGATGGTGTCCGGCCGCTACCTGCGGGCACGCCGCAGCGATGCGTTCATTTCCGTCATCGCCGCCCTGACCATGATCGGCATCGCCATCGGCGTTGCAACCCTGATCGTTGTCATGAGCGTTATGAACGGGTTCCGTGACGAGCTTCTGTCCAAGATCCTTGGGCTGAATGGCCACTTTACCGCCTTTCCCATCGAAGAAACGTTCGACGATTACGAGGCGGTCCGTGACCGTCTCGAAGGAGTCGATGGCGTGGTTTCCGCAGTGGCATTTGTCGAGGGCCAGGCGCTGGTCACCGGTACATATAATTCCACGGGCGCCAATGTGCGCGGCATGACACTCGCCGATATCGAGAAGCTCCCCTTGCTCTATTCGAGCGCCCTGGCCGGCGGCTGGGAGGATTGGGACGATCTTGAGGGCGTAGCCATCGGCAGCCGCATGGCGTCCCAGCTCGGTGTGACGGTGGGCGATACCATAACCATCGTTACCCCCAATGGCCCGCGCACCCCGCTCGGCTCAACCCCGCAGATCCGATCCTATCCCGTGAATGTCGTTTTCGATGTTGGCATGGTGGAATTCGATTCTCTGTTCATTTTCATGCCCATCCGGGCAGCTCAGAACTATTTCCGTCTCTATGAGGACCGGTTGCGCGAAGGTATGGAAGAGCCCGACATCATGGCCAGTGACGAGGAAATCGACGCGGCCTATGAGCGGATTTACACGGCGACGGCGGTCGAGGTCTTCCTTAACGATCCGGACGCCACCTGGGACAGACAACTCGACCTCGAACAGGCCGCTGGTCGGCCGATGGTTTTCACCGATTGGCAGCGGCGCAACGCCACCTTCTTTTCGGCCTTGCAGGTCGAGCGCGTGGTGATGTTCACAATTCTTTCGATGATCGTTTTGGTCGCGGCCTTCAATATCATCTCCAGCCTCGTGATGCTGGTGAAGGACAAGGGCGCTGATATCGCGGTGTTGCGCACCATGGGTGCCACACGTTCCTCGATCATGCGCATTTTCTGCATAACCGGAACTGCCATTGGCTTTATCGGGACGTTTGCCGGCTTCCTGCTTGGCTTGGTCCTGGCCCTCAACGCCGAAACCATCAGGGCTTGGGTGTCCAGTGTCATTGGCGTGGCGCTGTTTCCGCCCGAGGTCTTTATGCTCTCTCAACTCCCCTCGCGGGTTGATGCGCTTGAAGTGACTGTAGTGCTCGTCATGGCACTGGGGCTGTCTTTCCTCGCTACGCTTTATCCCGCCTGGCGCGCGGCCCAGTACGATCCCGTGGAGGCGCTACGCTATGAGTGACGTGCTTCTCGAACTCAAGGATGTCCGCCAGACCTATGGTGATGGGGAAGGGGCCGTCCACGTCCTCAACGGCGCCGATCTGACCGTCAATCGCGGTGAGATCGTCGCGCTCATCGCTCCATCGGGCGCGGGCAAGTCGACCTTGCTCCACATCTGCGGCCTGCTCGAGCGTCCGACAGCTGGTGACGTCGATATTGACGGCGAACGGACGGCCAAACTTGCCGACCGTCAGCGCACGCTGCTCCGCCGTCATCTCATTGGTTATGTGTATCAGTTCCACCACCTGCTTCCCGAATTCAGCGCGCTCGAAAACGTCACAATGCCGCAATTGATTGCCGGTGAGAGCCAACGCGAGGGTGATCAGCGATCGAAGGCGCTGCTTGACGCCATGGGAATCGGTCATCGCACCACGCATCGGCCGGCCGAACTTTCGGGCGGGGAGCAACAGCGTGTCGCCATCGCCCGTGCCGCCGCCAACCGGCCAAGCCTCATTCTCGCCGACGAACCTACAGGCAATCTCGACCCTGTGACATCCGACACCGTGTTCTCGGCGCTCGCCGAACTGATCCGCCAGCAAAATGCCGGCTGCATCATTGCCACACACAATCACGATCTCGCCCGTAAGGCCGACCGCATCGTGACTATCGTCGAAGGCCGCATCCAGCCCACGACTTTGTAAGCTCTGGTCCGTCTGGTTCTGCCGACACATCAAGAGCCGAGCCGGGACCAGCGGCCGACACTCGTCCATGCGCGTTCGATAGATATTGCGCTGGGTTCCGGGTGGAGGGGAAGCGCTGGCTTGTCCCATCTTCAACGTCACCTTGGAGTATTTCCCCAAGGGCCAGCTGCCTTGCGCCGAAGCGGGTTCTCACCAATCCGCACTGACGCCGTGTGATCCCTCATTACGAGAACCTGGTACCCCAATTGACTGGAAAGACTTTTTTAACCAGCGCGGTCGTCGACCTGTGAACTCCGTGGACAAGAACAAATCAAGAATATATAAGAACAAAACATAAACACTGTGCAACGGAGGTTTCCATGCTCGATTTCGTCAAGGACTTCATGGCTCTGGTTTCGCTTACAGCCTTTGGTGGCGTTACGCTGCTCTATCTCGATATGATGCCCTATCTCGTCTGATTCCCGGCTGTGCATAAGCTGCTGGTGAGGTGGCATCGCACGGCTCGGAATGGCACAAAGACAATCCAGCATCTTCGGTTAGCTCACATGTCCGGTCCCGGTTTCGTCCATCTTCACGTCCATTCGGCCTTCTCGCTGCTTGAGGGAGCATTGCCGCTTGGCACGATACTGGATTTGGCCAAGGCTGACGGACAGCCCGCCATCGGTATTGCCGACACCAACAATCTGTTCGGCGCGCTGGAGTTTTCCGAGAAGGCATCGGGCAAGGGTATCCAGCCGATCATTGGTTGCGAATTGGCGCTCGATTTTGGCGCCGACACCGAAAAGCCATCAGACCGTGTCAATCTGGGCAAAGGGTCCGTAGTTCTGATCGCCGCCGATGCAGGAGGATTTTCCATCCTCTCCGAGCTCGTTTCGAGAGCATATCAGGAGGGGGTCGACGGGCGTACCGCCATCCACATTGACTGGCTGGTCGATAACGCGCTGGGCCTGCTCTGTCTTACAGGTGGGCCCGAAGGAGCCATCGACCCCTATCTCGCCGCAGGGCTTGACGTTCAGGCCGAGGCGCGGCTGGCGGTTCTTCATCGGGTGTTCGGCGATCGGCTCTATGTCGAAATCCAGCGCCATGACCGCGCGCTGGAAAATGCCGTCGAGCCGCGCCTGATCGAACTGGCATATACGCTCGGCCTGCCGCTCGTTGCGACCAACGAGCCTTATTATCCCAAGCCGGATGACTACGATTCCCACGATGCGCTGCTGGCCATCGCCGCGGGCTCCGTTGTCGCGCAGACCGAGCGCCGGCGCCTGTCGGACCAGCATTATTTCAAGTCGCGCGAGGAAATGATCGCGTTGTTTTCCGATCTGCCCGAAGCGTTGGAAAACACGGTCGAGATTGCACAACGCTGCAGCTATCGCCCACGCACTCACGATCCCATTCTGCCCAAATTCGCTGCTGCGGACGGAGTGGGGGAAGAGGAGGCGGTCGCCGCCGAAGGAGAGGAACTGGCGCGCCAGGCGCGTGAGGGACTCAAGATGCGTTTGGCCGATTATGGCCACGCCCCCGAGCGAACCACCCAGGAATATGAGGAGCGGTTGGAATTCGAGATCAAGGTGATCCGGGACATGAAGTTTCCCGGCTATTTCCTTATCGTTGCCGACTTTATTAAATGGGCCAAAGCCCACAATATTCCCGTCGGCCCGGGCCGTGGGTCGGGTGCGGGCTCACTGGTGGCCTATGCGCTCACCATCACGGACCTCGATCCGCTGCGCTACAATCTGCTGTTCGAGCGCTTCCTCAATCCCGAACGCGTGTCGATGCCCGACTTTGACATCGACTTCTGCCAGGAACGCCGTGAAGAGGTCATTCGCTACGTTCAGGACAAATACGGCTACGAGCAGGTCGCCCAGATCATCACCTTCGGAACGCTCCAGCCACGCGCCGCGCTGCGCGACGTCGGCCGCGTGCTTCAGATGCCCTACGACCAGGTCGACCGCATCTGCAAGCTGGTCCCCAACAATCCAGCCAACCCCGTGACCTTGGCGCAAGCGATAAACGACGAGCCGCGCCTGCAGATGATGCGCGACGAGGATGAGACTGTCGCCGAACTCCTGCGCATCGCCGGAAAGCTCGAGGGCCTGTTCCGCCACGCCTCGACCCACGCCGCAGGCATCGTGATTGGTGACCGCCCGCTGCAAAAGCTGCTCCCGCTCTACCGTGATCCGCGCTCGGATATGCCGGTTACCCAGTACAATCTGAAATGGGTCGAACCGGCAGGTCTTGTGAAGTTCGACTTCCTCGGCCTCAAGACACTGACCACGATCCGCTATGCCGTTGAAATGGTAAAGGAAACTGGCGTCGACCTCGATATCGATGCCATCCCGCTCGAGGATGCGCCCACTTATAAGCTCTACGCCGATGGCGATACCTACGGCATCTTCCAGTTTGAAAGTCCGGGCATGCGGCGTTCTCTGGTCGAGCTCAAGCCTGACCGCATCGAAGATCTGATCGCGATGAATGCGCTCTACCGGCCCGGTCCGATGGACAATATCCCGAGCTTCATTCATCGCAAGCACGGGCACGAGGAGGTGGAATACCCCCACGAAACACTCGCCGCGGTACTCGATGAGACTTACGGCATCATTGTCTATCAGGAACAGGTGATGCAGATCGCCCAGCTCTTGGCTGGCTACTCCTTGGGTGAGGCCGACGTGCTGCGCCGCGCGATGGGCAAGAAGATCAAGGCCGAAATGGACAAGCAGCGCGTCCGCTTCCAGGAAGGCGCAATCCGCAACGGCATCAAGAAGGGCCAGGCCGACACCATCTTCGACCTGCTCGCCAAGTTCGCCAATTACGGCTTCAACAAGAGCCATGCCGCAGCGTACGCCTGGGTATCCTACCAGACGGCCTATCTGAAGACCCATTACCCGGAACAATTCTACGCGGCGTCCATGACGCTCGACATGGCCCAGACAGACAAGCTGTCCGATTTCCGCCGTGAGGCTCAGAAAAAAGGTATTGAAGTCGTCCCGCCTTGCATCAACCGGTCCGAGGTCAATTTCTCGGTGCGCGATGGCCGCATTTTTTATTCGCTGTGCGCCGTTAAGGGTGTGGGCCGGAACGTTGCCGAACATATTGTCGAGATTCGTGGTGACCGCCCGTTCGGCGATCTCGCCGATTTCGCCTCCCGCATCGATCCGAAGGTCATCAATAAGCGGACCTTGGAAACGCTCATAAATGCCGGCGCTTTCGACATGCTCAACAAGCGCCGCGAGCAACTGGTCGAAGTCATTGATACCATAGTGAACACCGCCCAGCGCGAAACCAGCGGTCGCGCAGATGGCATCGTGGATATGTTTGCGTCCAGCCAGCCCCAGGCCATTACGCCCCCCGAACATGTCGCGCCCTGGAGCCTCACCGAACGTCTGGCGCGCGAACACGCTGCCATAGGCTTCTATCTCTCCGCCCATCCTCTCGATGACTACACCGAGCTGTTCGAGAAACTCCGCGTTCAGCAATGGTCAAGCTTCGAGCGCGCCGCGAGAAATGGCGCCGTTGCCGGGCGTCTGGCCGGAACGCTGATCTCGCGCCAAGACCGCCGCACCCGCAAGGGTTCGACGATGGCGATCATGATGTTTTCCGATCCCAGCGGGTCATTCGAGTGCATAGCGTTTTCCGAGCAGATCAGTGATTTCGGCCGTTGGCTCGAACCTGGCAAGTCGATAGTGCTGGAGGTCGGCGCCGATTCCCGGCCCGACGGTGTTCGGCTCCGACTCATCAATTGCGAGCCGATAGATGCCTCGGTCGAAAAGCTCGGTCGCCGCATGACGATCTTTGCCGGCAACGAGCGATGCCTTGGGCCGATCAAATCCCAGCTCCAGCCGGGTGGGGAGGGGGTTGTCAGCCTCGTGCTGGTCCGCGACGGGGGTGAACGCGAGTACGAAATTGAGCTGCCCGGTCAGTTTCGCCTCACGCCACAACTGGCCGGCGGGCTCAAAGCCGTTACCGGTGTGGTTGATGTGCGCTTGAACTAGCCTGTAACGCTTGCCATATGGGCGGGGCTGCTATATAGCCCGCAGCGTCAAATCCACATGCAAAGGCGGGCCTGTGCTTTAAACAGGTCCATCCGGTGGCGGGTCTCCGCCTCTTTTCCTTTGCAGAGGCATAACCGGTTAAGGAGTATACCAGATGGCATTGCCAGATTTTTCCATGCGTCAACTGCTTGAGGCCGGCGTTCACTTCGGCCACCAGAAGCACCGCTGGAACCCGAAGATGGAACGCTATATTTTCGGCGTTCGCAACGACATTCACATTCTCGATCTCAGCCAGACCGTTCCGGCGCTCTATCGTGCTCTCCAGCTCATCAGCGACACCGTTGCCGATGGCGGTCGTGTGCTGTTCGTCGGCACCAAGCGCCAGGCTGCCCCGCTTGTTGCGGAAGCCGCGCGCCAGAGCGCGCAGTATTATGTCAACTCTCGTTGGCTCGGTGGCATGCTGACCAACTGGCAGACCATTTCGAACTCGATTGCGCGTCTGCGTGAGCTCGAATCGCTCCAGGCGGAAGGCGCAACGGGCCTGACCAAGCGTGAGCGTCTGCAGCGCAGCCGCGAACAGGAGCGCCTCGAGCGCGACCTTGGTGGCATCAAGGACATGGGCAACATTCCCAATCTGATGTTCGTCATCGACACCAACAAGGAAGCCAACGCGATCAAGGAAGCCCGCCGTCTGGGTATCCCGGTCGTTGCTATCGTCGACACCAATTGCGACCCTGACATCGTCGATTACGCGATCCCAGGCAATGACGACGCGGCGCGCGCCCTTGAACTTTACCTGTCGCTGGTTTCCAAGGCCGCAATCGATGGTATCGCCCGCTCGTCTTCGTCGATGGGCCGCGATATCGGCGCTTCCGAGGAAGTGCTCGAAGAGCCGGCCCTTGAAGCCGAGCCTGCTGCCGAACAGCCGGCTGAAGGTGAAACCGCGCAGGCATAATCGCCCGCGCGTCATCTCCCCGACACGCATTTATTATTATCCGTGCCCATGATCCCGCGCCGCCCGGCGCGGGAATTGGGGCAGACAAAGAGGTATCGAGATGTCAATCAGTGCAGCAGATGTGAAACAGCTCCGCGAAATGACCGGCGTGGGCATGATGGACTGCAAGAAGGCGCTCACCGAGACCAATGGCGACATCGAGGCCGCAATCGATTGGCTGCGCTCGAAAGGCCTTGCCAAGGCTGCCAAGAAGGCAGATCGCATTGCCGCCGAAGGTCTTGTGGGTATTGCCGTTGAAGGCAACCGCGCCGCAATCGTCGAAATCAACTCTGAGACCGATTTCGTTGCCCGCAACGAACAGTTCCAGGGCATCGTCCGCAACGCCGCAAAGCTGGCACTGGACGTCAATGGCGACGTCGACGCGCTGGCTGCGGCGCAGTTCCCCGGCACCGGCCGCACCGTGTCTGGAGAACTGACCGAAGCCATCGCCAAGATCGGCGAAAACATGACTCTGCGCCGCGCCGCGGTCATGGAAGTCGCTCAGGGCGCCATCGGCACCTATGTCCATTCCTCGATCTCGGATGGTCTGGGCCGCATCGGCGTCCTTGTCGGTCTGGAATCGGAAGGCGACAAGGACAAGCTCACAGCGCTGGGCCGCCAGATCGCCATGCACGTTGCGGCCACCAAGCCGCTGTCGCTGTCGTCCGATGATCTCGACCCAGAGGCCGTCGAGCGCGAGCGCGCCGTGTTCTCCGAACAGGCCCGTCAGTCCGGCAAGCCCGACAATATCATCGAAAAGATGGTCGAAGGCCGCATCCGTAAGTACTACGAAGAAGTGACCCTTCTGGCTCAGACATTCGTGATCGACGGTGAAAACACCGTTGAGCAGGCTGTCAAGAATGCCGAGGCCGATGTCGGTGCTCCGATCAAGGTCGCCGGCTACGTGCTCTTCGCCCTCGGCGAAGGCATTGAAAAGCAGGAATCGGACTTCGCAGCCGAGGTTGCCGCTGCTGCGGGCACCGCGTAACGTATCCGAAATTTTTTCGGATTCGTTGTCGCCAAAAGCTCGAAAGCGGGACACTTAATGTCCAGAACCGGCTATTCACGCGTCTTGCTTAAGGTCTCCGGCGAAGCCCTCGCCGGAGACCAGTCATATGGAATCGAGCCCGAATTTCTCAATTCCATCGCCCGCCAGATCGTCGATCTGACCCGGTCAGGCATGCAAGTCGCCATCGTCATCGGTGGCGGTAATATCTTCAGGGGCATGGCCGTCGCCGCCAGGGGTGGCGATCGGGTTATCGGCGACCACATGGGTATGCTGGGAACTGTCATCAATTCCCTTGCCCTGGGCGATGCCATCCGCAGGGCAGGGGGGCGATCGCATGTCTTTTCATCGGTTTCCATGCCCTCGATTTGCGATACGTTCACCCAACGTGCCGCTATTGCCGCGCTTGAAGGCGGCGCCACGGTGATCTGCGCCGGAGGTACTGGCAACCCCTTCTTCACCACCGACACTGCCGCCGCACTCAAGGCCATTGAGTTGCGCTGCGACGTGCTCTTGAAGGGCACCAAGGTCGATGGTGTTTATTCCGCCGATCCGGAAAAAGATCCGTCCGCCACGAGATTTGACGCCATCTCCCATGAAGAGGTGATCGCCCAGGACCTGAGGGTCATGGACACCGCGGCATTTGCTCTTGCACGCGACAATGGCTTGCCGATAATCGTCTATGCCTTGTCGGACAAGGAAGGTCTGGTGGGCGTTCTCGATGGGCGAACACCGAGTACGCGCGTTGGCTGACGCCGCGCGCTTTGATTTAAAAACGACATGATCGCTTGACTGATTGGTCAGGTGATAGCGGGCGGTAGCGCCCAGCAGACGACCGGGAGAAGACTTGATGTCCGAAGCGTTCTCACTCGAAAGCCTCCGCACGAGGATGAAAAAGTCCATTGAATCGATGAAGGGCGACCTCGCCGGCCTGCGCACCGGGCGCGCCAGTGCCAGTCTTCTCGAACCGATCATGGTCGATGCCTACGGCTCGTTGATGCCGCTCAACCAGGTTGCCACTGTTTCTGTGCCCGAGCCTCGGATGCTCTCAGTCCAGGTCTGGGACCGCTCGATGTCCTCAGCAGTTGAAAAGGCAATCCGGGAATCGTCGCTCGGTCTCAACCCGATGGCCGAGGGCCAGATCATCCGTGTGCCACTGCCTGAACTCAACGAAGAGCGTCGCCGCGAACTGTCCAAGGTTGCCCATCAATATGCCGAGCAGGCGCGCGTGGCCGTTCGTCACGTACGCCGCGACGGTATCGAGCTGCTGCGCAAGCTCGAAAAGGATGGTGATATGGGCCAAGACGAAGCACGCTCGGAAACCGACAGGGTTCAGAAGGCGACCGACGATGCCATTGCTGAGATCGACCAGCTCGTGGCCGCCAAGGAACAGGAAATCATGCACGTTTAGGCGGGCGCCGGCTTGGCTCCGGTCTGAGGAAACCGATGTCTACACATCCGGCGACAGTATCGATAGAGCCACAGCGCGATCTCAAGATCCCGCGCCATATCGGCGTGATCATGGACGGCAATGGCCGCTGGGCGAAACAGCGCGGCCTGGGGCGCTCCGAAGGCCACCGGGCAGGTGTTGAGGCCGTGCGCCGCATCGTGGCTCTGGCCATCGATTATGGTGTCCAATGCTTGACGCTCTTTTCGTTCTCGGCCGAAAACTGGCGTCGCCCACCTGACGAAGTGCGTTTCATCTTCGGCCTCTTGCGGCGGTTCGTTACCTCCGACCTCGAAAAACTCCACGCTCAGAATGTGCGCATCCGCATCATCGGCGATCGCGAAGGGCTGGAACGCGGCCTGCGCGGAATTATCGAAGACGTGGAAAACCGTACGGCCGGGAATACTGGCCTCGACCTGATTATCGCCTTTAACTACGGCGCCAAAACCGAGATTGTGACGGCCACAAGGGCCATTGCGCGCAAGGTCGCCGCAGGCGAGCTCAAGGCCGCGGAAATCGACGAGGCGACCATAGCCCGTCATCTCGATACCTCCGGACTCCCCGATCCTGACCTCATCCTGCGCACCAGCGGCGAAATGAGGCTCTCCAATTTCCTGCTTTGGCAATCCGCCTATGCCGAGCTGGTCTTTGTCGAGGAGAACTGGCCCGATTTCGACGAATCGGTTTTCGTCCGTGCGCTCAAGTCCTACACTGAGCGCGACAGGCGATTTGGCGGTATCAGGACGTGACGGAAGAAAAGGGTAGGGCGACGACAGCTTATGCAAAGCTATGGCCGTTTGGACCGGACCTTCTGCCGCGTCTGCTCTCTGCCATCGTCCTCATTCCTCTCACCGCCATTGCCCTGATTGCCGGCTGGATTCCGTTCGCTCTTCTCATCGCGCTCGTCATGGCGGGCGCCTATCGCGAATGGGAAGCCATGATTATCGGCCGCCAGTCGGGCTGGCCGGCGGTGTTTTTCATGGGAATGATCGCCATAGCCGCCGTTGCCCATCCAATGAACGGGGCCTGGACCAGTGCCATCGTTTTCGGCGTTGCCATTGTTCTGGCCTTGTTCGTCAAGGCGCCCAACCGGCACTGGCGTATTGGTGGCATTGTGTTTTTTGGCTTCGCCACTGTTGCATTTCTCGCCATTCGCGGCAGTTCGGCCGTTGGCATATGGGCGGGCGTCTTCCTGGTCTCAGTGGTCTGGATGACAGATATCGGCGCCTATTTTATCGGTCGCATCGTCGGAGGGACCAAGCTGTCCCCGGATGTATCGCCCTCCAAGACATGGTCGGGCGCGGCAGGCGGCTTGTGCGTGGGCACATTGAGCGGCATTGCGGTGTGGTTTGTCGCCGGCTGGGTGCTCGATACCCCTTCGCCCTTTGCCATAGGGATGTTGATTTCTGTCGTCGTCTCGATTTCCGGCCAGTTGGGTGATCTCGCCGAGAGTGCGGTAAAGCGTCGCTTCGCCGTCAAGGACAGCGGTGACATAATCCCCGGTCACGGGGGCCTGATGGACCGTATCGACAGCCTTACATCGGCTGGTATTGTCCTGTGGGGCATCGGGTTGGCCAATCGCGGCCTCGGCGCGGTACCACAAGGCATTCTGTTCTGGTAAAATGCCGGCGCGACAAATTTGGGTCATAACGCCCCCGCCATGGTTTGTCATGGCATCGCTTCAAAGGGATTTAGATGATCAGTGAACTTCCGTTCTTCCTGAACTACATCATACCCTTCCTGGCCATTCTTACGGTCATCGTCTTCGTCCATGAGATGGGGCACTATCTCGTGGCTCGCTGGAACGGGGTGGCCATCGACGCTTTTTCGATAGGCTTTGGCCCCGAACTGATCGGTTGGAACGACAAGCGTGGCACAAGGTGGCGTATCGCGGCCTTTCCACTGGGTGGCTACGTCAAGTTCACGGGCGACATGAACGCGGCAAGTGTGCCCGATCCGGATACCGGCCGCTACGACCCGGCAATCCGGCCCAATCTGTTTGCCAACAAGTCGGTCTTCCAGCGTATGGCCGTCGTGGTCGCAGGCCCGGCTGCCAACTTTCTTCTCACGTTCCTGATTCTCTACGCCATGCTGCTCGGCTATGGGCGATTGACGCTCGATCCGGTGGTTGGAGATGTGGTTGCCGATTCGCCGGCCGCCATGGCGGGTCTGGAGTCGGGAGACCGCTTTTTGTCGGTCGATGGTTACGACATACGTGGCTTTGAAGACGTTCAACGAATAATCTCGACCGCGCCAGAGCGCACCGTTCCCATGATTATAGAACGGGACGGAGATCGTCTGGACCTCTCGCTGGTTCCGCGCACGGAAATCACGACTACCCGTTTCGGGCGTGAGCTCAAGGTGGGCCGGATGGGCGTCACGCGTGACGTGAGCGAGGGCGACATCGTGCTGTACCGCCCAGGGCCATTGGAAGCTGTTGGCATGACGTTCGAGGAAATCTCGTTCATCATCGATCGGACGCTAAACTTTCTTGGCGACATTTTCATAGGCCGCGCCGATCTCGATCAGGTGGCTGGTCCGGTTGGCATGGCGCAGGTTTCGGGCGAGGTCGCCACGCTGGGCCTGTTAGCATTGGTTAACCTTACGGCACTTTTATCGCTAAACATCGGCATAATTAACCTGTTCCCAGTCCCTATGTTGGATGGTGGTCATCTGATGTACTACCTCTACGAGGCTGTGCGCGGCCGTCCCCTGAGCCAGCGCGTTCAGGAAATCGGATATCGCATAGGCTTTGCCCTGGTGTGTACGCTGATGGTTTTCACGCTGATCAACGATCTGGTCTGAAGTCGGGCCAGCGGCAGGCAGCGCGCGGTATCAAGGGGTTAGCAAGTGTTGCATGATTACATGTCTGGCCATCTTTTGGCCGCAGGGCAGGGGGTTTCACCTTGCCCGTCGAGGAAAAACAGGTAAAACCTGTCATCGGAGTATGGGGGAATCCACGTCTTGAGACGATTCCCGGTCCAAGTCTCAAAGGGCAAGCAAGAACAATCATGATGAAATCAGCCAAGCTTTTGCACAGCGTCCTCCTCGCCATGGCGCTTTTCACCTTTGCGCCTTTTATCGGAAGTGCCGCGCTGGTTCTGAGTGTTTCGCCTGCGCAGGCCCAGGTGGCTGAGGGGACCGAGGTCTCGGCGATCGGGTTCGACGGCAACAGCCGATTTAATGACAACCAGCTTTCCGCAATGGTGGATGTGGCCGCGCGCCGGGTTTACACTCAGGCTGGCATTGCCAACGACATCCAGACAATCCAGTCCGCCTATACCCAGGCCGGCTATTCCAATGTAACGGTGACCTCAAGCACCGAGCCGACGACTGATGGCCGGGTCCGCGTCTTCTTCCAGGTCAATGAGGGTGATCGCGCAGGCATTGCCGCGATCAACTTTACCGGCAATAATTCCATCAGCTCGATGGTGCTCAAGGGCGTTGTCACCACCAAGGAAACCCACATTTTCAGCTGGCTGTTCCGCGATGATCTCTACAGTGAGGACCGCCTTGCCGTCGACCGTGAGCGCGTTCGGCTCTACTACGCCAATCGCGGCTTCCCCGATGCGCGCGTTTTGTCCTCGGTCGCCGAGTTCGACGCCACCCGCAACGCCTATTTCATCAACTTTACCGTCGATGAAGGCCAGCGCTATGATTTTGGGAACATCGCCATTGAAACCTCGATTTCGGGCCTTGATGCGGACGCCCTGCGTGGCGGGATCAGCACCGGTTCGGGCAGCCGCTATTCTCTTTCCGATCTCAGCGAATCCACCTCAGAGCTTGCGTTGCGCGCGACCAATCAGGGCTATCCTTTTGCCGAAGTTCGCCCACGCATCGATCGTGACATCAACAGCAATACCTTCAATGTGACCTATCTGGTCGATGAAGGTCCGCGTGTTTATGTCGAGCGCATCAACATCACCGGCAATACAAAGACCCGCGACTATGTCATCCGCCGCGAGTTCGACTTCGCCGAGGGCGATCCGTTCAACCGGGCGCTGGTGACCAAGGGGCGTGCCGATATCGAATCCCTGGGCTTTTTCTCCTCGGTGCAGGTCACATCCGCGCCGGGCAGCTCCCCGGACCGCGTCATTTTGAATGTGGCGGTCGTCGAGCGCAGCACCGGCGATTACGGTGTTGGTGCCGGCTACTCTACGCGTGACGGCATTTTTGGTGAAATATCGCTGACAGAACGCAACTTCCTTGGTCGCGGCCAGTATCTGCGCATCGCCCTTGGCCGTTCTGAAAATGGCGAGACCTATGACTTCAGCTTCACCGAGCCACGCTTCATGGGGCTGCGCATATCCGCTGGCGTCGATGCCTATCGGCGCGTAACGGTCGAGGGGTCCACCTTCTCGTATGGAACCGAAACCACAGGTGCCCAGCTCCGCTTCGGCCTTCCGGTCGCTCAGGATCTGACGCTCACCACGCGTCTCGGCCTCGAACAGGTGACATTTACCGATGATGAAGCGCCCGCGGCACCCGCCTATATCGGCGGAACCCGTGACCGCCTGACTGTCGGCTACACGCTGACCTACGACACGCTCGACGACCAGCAGCGTCCGACAGAAGGCATGATTTTGTCCTTCTCGCAGGATTACACGACGCTCACTGCCGACTTCCTGAAGACCGAAGTCAGAGCGCGCGTATACTATCCGATCTGGGAAGAAATGGGCGTGGTCGGCAGCTTGCGTGGCCAGGCCGGCACGATCACCGATATCGGTGGCAGCGGCATCCACCCCACTGATACCTTCCAGCTCGGGCCGAACCTTGTCCGTGGCTATCGCTTCGGTGGAATGGGTGCCCGTGCGGCCGGAACCGGCGACGCGCTTGGTGTACTCTCTTACGCTGGACTGTCCGCCGAAATCGACTTCCCGCTGCCCTTCCTGCCCGAAAACTGGGGCCTGCGCGGTGCGGTTTGGGGTGATGTCGGCTGGATAGACGGCATTCCGGCTGGTGGATATGAAACGGCCGACGGTATCGGCAACCCGCTCAAATCCTCGGTCGGCGGTTCGCTGATCTGGGAATCGCCGCTGGGTCCGCTGCGGGGTGATTTCGCCCATGTGATCGAACCCGACACCTTCGATCGCACCCAGGTGTTCCAGCTGACGCTTTCGACACTGTTCTAATCGTCCGCTCTTATTGAAAAAACGGAAACCGCGGCGTATCAGAGCCGCGGTTTCTTTTTCAGGCGCAGCAATGATCGATCCCCGATTTCACCAGTGCATTGGCCCGCGGCTTTTGTCGGACTTGCTCGTTGCCGCAGGGCACAAAGCGTTGGCGGGCAATCTGGCTTCGAACCCTTTGATCGAAGGCGCCAGCGATCTGGCCGATGCCGGTGCCGCCAACATGTCGTTCGCGGCCAGTAAGTCCTATGCCGATCAATTGGCCCGCAGCCGTGCAGGGGCCGTGCTGGCCACCGCTGATCTTGCCGCTTCCGTCGCCGACCATGCGACAGCAATATTCTGCGAAAAGCCCTACGATGTCTTCGTCGACATCCTCAATGTGTTCTATCCCGACGATGGCGCGTCGGTTATTCGCGCCTCGACATACACCGATCCTGCTCCGCTGATTGAGCCCGGCGTGACACTAGGTGCCAACGTCAGTGTCGGGCCGGGCGCGCAAATCGGTTCGGGCACCGTCATTGGTGCCAATACCACCATCGGCGCGGGTGTCACCATCGGGCGCGATTGCGTCATCGGCTCCAATGTTTCGATCGAATGCGCCTATCTGGGCAATGAAGTTGTCATCCAGCCCGGTGTCGTCATCGGCGCAGAAGGTTTCGGCTTCCAGTTGCGCTCCGACCGGCATCGCAAGATACCACAACTGGGCCGCGTCATCATTCAGGACCGCGTCGAGCTCGGAGCCAACACAACCGTCGACCGCGGCACTCTGGGCGATACGGTCATAGGTGAGGGCACCAAGATCGACAATCTAGTTCAGGTGGGCCACAACTGCCGTATCGGTCGCAATTGCGTCATTTCGGGCATGTGTGGGTTGTCGGGGTCAACGATCCTGGAAGATGGCGTCGTCATGGGGGGCGGCGCCGGCACGGCGGGGCATCTGCGGCTGGGCGCCAACACGCTTGTTCTGGCACGTTCAGGCGTTACCCACAGCTTTCCGGCCGGCTCCAATATTGCCGGGGCGCCTGCCCAGGATGTAAAGATGTGGAAGCGAGAAATCGTAGCGGTAAGACGGTTGTCAAAAGGGGATAAGACTTGAGTACCCTCAGTCCTGATACGGCCAAGCAGGCCACTGAACTCTCCACAATGGAGATTGATGCCGTCCTGAACGCGCTTCCGCATCGCTATCCATTTCTGATGATCGACCGCATCATAGAAATCGACGGCGACAATTCGGCCATCGGCATCAAGAACGTGACCTTCAACGAGCCTCAGTTCCAAGGCCATTTTCCCGGCGAACCCATTTTTCCCGGTGTGTTGATCATCGAGGGCATGGCCCAGACGGCCGGCGCCATCGTCATCAATCTCGAGAACAAGTCCGGTGACAGGCACATTGTCTATCTTTTGACGATCGACGCGGTGAAGTTCCGCAAGCCGGCCAAGCCTGGCGACAAGCTTGAATATCACATAAAAAAAATCCACCGCCGCAAGACTGTCGGGCGTTATGAAGCAAAGGCCATCGTGAACGGTGTCGTCGTCGCAGAAGCCGAAATCGGCGCGATGATCGTCAAGGAACAAGCGTGACTGCATCCATCCATCCCACAGCCATCGTCAGCGAAAGCGCGACGTTGGGCGAAAACGTGCAAGTTGGCCCCTATTGCATCGTGGGGGGTGACGTCACCCTTGGGGATGGCGCAAGGCTCGTGTCCCACGTTTCCATCGACGGCCGCACCGAGGTTGGCGCCCGAACGACGATTTACCCCTTCTCGTCCATCGGCCATCCGCCGCAGGACCTCAAATTTGAAGGTGAGCCAAGCACGGTATCGATCGGCAGCGACTGCGTGTTGCGCGAATACGTAACCATCAATCCCGGCACCGCCGGCGGCGGGATGGAAACGCGGGTCGGCAACAATTGCCTGCTCATGGTCGGCGTTCACATCGCCCATGATTGCCGCGTGGGCAACCATGTGGTCATGGCCAATCAGGCCTCCCTGGCCGGCCATTGCGTAGTCGATGATTACGTCCGGTTCGGCGGCATTTGCGGTGTTCATCAGTTCGTACGCATCGGCGCCCACGCTTTTGTCGGCGCCATGTCGTTTGTCGAAAACGACGTCATCCCCTACGGCTCGGTGCTTGGCAATCGAGCCTATCTCGGCGGTCTGAACCTTGTTGGCCTCAAGCGCCGCAAGTTCGACCGTGAGTCCATCCATGCGCTCCGGGCCGCCTATCGCATGATTTTTTCGAGCGAGGGTACGCTGCGTGAGCGTATTGAGGACGCCGCCGAAATCTTCGAGGGCGAAGCGCTCGTCGAAGAAGTCATTGAGTTCATAAGAAAGCCGTCCGAGCGCGCGCTCTGCATGCCACGCAACGGCACGCCAGCCGAACAATGACCGTCCCGGGCCGATTGGCGCTCGTCGCCGGATCGGGCGACCTTGTGCCTCAGGCCATTGCCGCCGCTCGCGACGCCGGGTGGGAAGTTCGCGTGCTCACGCTCCAGCCGCGCCCCGATCTGGAGGCCGAGCATCCCTTCCAGATCAAAGTGTCCCGCCCAGATCAGGTGCTGCGCGAAATCCGCCGATTCAAGGCCACTCACGTTTGCGCCGTGGGCGGCATGCACATGTCGGACAAGGAGCGCGAGACTTTCGCCGAATTTGCTGGCGACAAGGACGCCGCCGCCAAAGGCGACAGCAAGCTGTCGCAGCTCGGGGCAGCCCTTCTCAAGATATTGGGCCTACCCTTCATCGGCGTGCACGAAATCGTTTCCGATCTTCTCGCACCGCAAGGGCAAATCGGCGCTGTCCATGCCGATGACGCGTTGATCCGCACAGCCGAATTTGCCTTTGCCGCCGCACGTAAGGCCGGTTCCCTCGATCTTGGCCAGGCGCTCGTCGCTGCCGGCGCCCGGATCATTGCCACCGAAGACATCGGTGGTACCGACGAACTGCTCACGCGGTGTGCCGCCTATCGCGAACGCGGCCTTATCGGAAACGGGCGCGGTCGTCTGGTGCTGGCCAAAACCTCAAAGCCCGGGCAGCCCCTGCACGTCGATCTTCCCGCTATCGGTAAAAACACCGTCGCACTGGCTCAAAACGCCGGCATCGAGGCCATTGTCGTTGAGACCGGGCGCACCTTGTTGATTGGTCGCGACGAGCTCATTTCAGCCGCCAATGCCGCCGATATCGCGCTTGTCGGCATTGCTGCCCAAGATGACTAGCGTTTTCGTACTCGCTGGCGAGGCGTCAGGCGATCGCATTGGTGCCAATCTGATAGCCGGCCTGCGCCGTTCTCGCCCCGATCTTTCCATATCCGGGGTCGGTGGCGATGCCATGGAAGGCGAGGGGCTCTCCTCGCTGTTTCCAATCGACGATCTTGCGGTCATGGGCTATCGCGACGTTATCGTGCGGCTTCCGCTCTTGCTGTGGCGGGCGCGCCAGGTCGTCTCCGCCGTAATGCGGCAACAACCGGGCGTCGTCGTCCTCATAGATGCGCAAGTCTTCTCCAAGGTCGTCGCCAGATCACTGCGCAAACGGGGCTATGGCGGCGCCATCATTCTTTATGTCGCCCCGGCCGTCTGGGCGTGGGGCGCCGGGCGGGCCCGAAAGTTGGCGGGCATCTTTGATGAGGTGCTCAGTGTCCTTCCCTTCGAGCCTGGGGCCATGCGAAGCTTGGGCGGTCCACAAACCGCCTATGTCGGACACCCCGCGCTTGAAAAATATTCCATGCGTTCGGTCCAACCTGCCGCCGGTCCCATATTGCTGCTCCCGGGCAGCCGTAGGGGCGAAATCACTCGTCATCTTCCCATGATGGCTGAAGTGGCGCAACGCTTGTCGGCTCACCCTTCCGTCACTGGTTTCATCATTCTCTCCACACGGTCGCAGGCGGCCCGCATTTCGCGCATAGTGGCCCAATGGCCGATCCCGGTGTCGGTGGTTGTGACCGCGCAGGATCGCCAGTCCGCAATCGAACAGGCCATCGCTGCTGTTGCCGTCAGCGGCACCGTTACACTCGAGCTTGCGCTTGCCGGGGTCCCTCACATCCTGACCTATGTGGCCGAAGGCGCCCAGGTGCGCATGTTCAAAAGGGCAACGACGCGCTTTATCGGCTTGCCCAATATCATCGCAGAAAAAGAGGTGATCCCGGAAGTCCTGTTCGCTCACAAGGGCGAGCCGGAAAAACTGGCTGACGCCGCCTTTGCTCTGGTCGACGCGCCAAATGAGTTGGCTTCCCAAGCAGAAGACTTCCGCCAGATCCGCACTCTCATGGAAAAAGGGGCACCGGAAGCGCCCCTTCAAGATCCTGTCGAAAGAATTCTGGCCCGTATCTAGCGGGCAGAGATATCCACGTAATCGCGCTTGGTTGCGCCGTTATAGAGCTGGCGCGGACGGCCGATCTTTTTCTGCGGGTCGCCGATCATTTCCTTCCACTGGGCAATCCAGCCCACGGTGCGCGAAAGCGCGAAGATTGCAGTGAACATGGAGGTCGGGAAGCCGATCGCATCGAGAATGATACCCGAATAGAAATCCACATTCGGATAGAGCTTACGCTCGACGAAATAGGGGTCCTCCAGAGCGATCTTTTCGAGTTCCTGGGCAACCTGCAGCGTCGGGTTGTTTTCAACACCCAGCAAGTCGAGAACCTCACGCGCCGACTCCTGCATTACGGCAGCCCGGGGATCGTAATTCTTGTAAACCCGGTGCCCGAAGCCCATTAGGCGGAACGGATCGTTCTTGTCCTTGGCCCGCGCGATAAATTCAGGGATGCGGTCAACCGTTCCGATCTGGCGCAGCATGTTGAGAGCAGCTTCGTTCGCCCCGCCATGCGCCGGGCCCCATAGGCACGCCACACCCGCAGCAATACACGCAAACGGATTTGCATCCGACGAGCCGGACAGACGAACCGTTGAAGTCGAAGCGTTTTGCTCATGGTCGGCATGAAGCGTAAAAATGCGGTCCATGGCTCTGGCGACCACCGGATCGACCTTGTATTCCTCGGCCGGCACGGCAAAGCACATGTGCAGGAAGTTTGAGGCGTAGTCGAGATCGTTACGCGGATAGACAAAGGGCTGGCCCACCGAATATTTGTAGGCCATAGCCGCAATCGTCGGCAGCTTGGCGATCATCCGGATCGAAGCGATTTCACGCTGCTCGGGGTCCGAGATGTCTGTGGAGTCGTGGTAGAACGCCGCCATCGCACCAACGACGCCGGTTACGATTGCCATCGGATGCGCGTCGCGGCGGAACCCGCGATAAAAATAGTGCATCTGTTCGTGCACCATCGTGTGACGTGTCACCCGGTTCTCGAAGTCCCGTAGATCGGCTTTCGATGGCAACTCGCCATAGAGCAACAGATAACAGACTTCGATATACGAGCTGTTGTCCGCAAGCTGGTCGATCGGATAGCCGCGATAGAGGAGTTCGCCCTTGTCGCCATCGATATACGTGATGGCGCTGTCGCAGGCTGCTGTCGACGTGAACCCGGGATCGTAGGTAAACAGCCCGGTCTGGGCGTACAGCGAGCGAATGTCGATGACATCGGGCCCAACCGTGCCGCTGAGCACCGGGAACTCATAGGTCTCATCGCCCAGAGTAAGTTTTGCCGATTGTTCGCTCATTCATGTGCCTCCCGGGTTTCGGCCCAGATATGCCGCAAGCACCAGGCTCGCCCGCTCTGAGCACGCACAATGACGTCTTTGAAAAATGCTTCGCTTGGGTATCCGAAATTGTCACACCATGCAACTACGTCAAGGTTCTTGACGTATAGGTAAATATAGATCGCAATTCAGAAAACAGCGAGGATGGCGCTAGGAATGAACCCCGGTGCCAACGCCCACTACATCTGAAAGCCGGGCCAAGCTCTCTTCGCGCCCAATCAATACCATGACCTCGAAAATGCCCGGCGAAATTGTTCGCCCCGTAAGGGCGGCCCGCAAGGGTTGGGCAACCTTGCCCAGCTTCAACCCCACTGTCTCTGCATAGGTCCGCACGGTCCCATCCAGACTTTCGACGGACCAGCCATCGAGGGACGAAAACGCGGTCGTCAACGCTGCCAGATGCGCAACGCTCTCTTCATTGAGCAGTGCTGCCGCCTTTTCTTCGATAGGAAGCGGCCGTTCCGCATAGATGAACTGCGCCAGGTCGATCAGCTCCAGTACGGTCTTGGCACGCGGTTGAAGCTCTGGAATGGCAGCAAGCACGGTGTCCTTGTTGGAAACCAGCCCGGCATAGTCCGCATTTCGCCCGGTTTCCGATGCCGTCTCGACCATCACATCGTAGAGCCGGGCAGGGTCGGCCGAGCGGATATAGTGGCCGTTTAGATTGTCGAGCTTGACGAAATCGAAGCGTGAAGCGCCCTTGTTAAGGGCCTCGAGCGAGAACCACTCGACCATCTGGTCGGTCGAAAATATCTCGTCATCGCCATGCGCCCAGCCCAGGCGGGCAAGATAATTGCGCAACGCTTCGGGCAGGTATCCCATTTGCCGATAGGTTTCGACCCCCATGGCGCCATGCCGCTTGGAAAGCTTTGCGCCATCCGGCCCGTGGATCAGCGGAATATGCGCCATTTCCGGGATATCCCAGCGCATGGCCCGATAAATCACGATCTGCCGGGCGGCATTGGTCAGATGATCGTCGCCCCGGATGATATGGGTAACGCCCATGTCGTGATCGTCAACTACCACGGCGTGCATATAGGTGGGTGTTCCATCAGAGCGCAGGATGATGAAATCGTCGAGGTTTTCAGCCTTGAAGACCACATCGCCCTGCACCCGGTCCTTGACCACGATGTCACCGGACTGTGGGGCCTTGATCCGTACGACAGGCTTGACACCCTCAGGCGCTTCTGATGCATCGCGGTCGCGCCAGCGCCCGTCATAGCGCGGCGGGCGGCCTTCGGCGCGCGCTTTGTCGCGCATCTCGGTCAATTCCTGAGGCGTGCAATAACACTTGTAGGCATTACCGCTTTCGAGCAGTTCTAACGCAATCTCGGCGTGCCGGTCTGCCCGCACGAACTGGCTGATCGGGGTCCCGTCCCAATCGAGGCCAAGCCAGCTCATGCCGTCCAGAATGGCCGCCACGGCGGCCTCGGTAGAGCGCTCGCGGTCGGTGTCTTCAATGCGCAGCAGCATCTTTCCACCCATCTTGCGCGCGAACGCCCAGTTGAACAGTGCGGTTCGCGCGCCCCCGATATGCAGGAAACCTGTGGGAGAAGGCGCAAAACGCGTTACGACGGGTTTGGACATAAGGCTTACCGCTTGGAGAAATGTTTGGCCCGTGTGTACCATAGCGCCCAACGAGCGCAAGGGTTGGGGGCGCGCAAGATGGTCGACTTTCCTGTCGCCAAAAATCTTCGGCAGGGACGGGCGGCTGGGCCGCTTGCGTGGCTCGTGGCCCGGATCTCTGCTCTTTGTGCTGGCTTGCGCATGGCGGTCCTCGACGCCGTGACCCAGCGTCGCAACTTCATTCTCTTTCCCTTCTTCATGATCGCCGGGCTCATCGTCTATCGCGTGCTTCCAAGTGAACCGGCGTTTATTGCTCTCGCGACCCTGATCGGTTTCACCTTCGCAACTGCCTGGCTTGGCCGTGATCGTGCCCCGATCCGGGAAATTGCACTTCTTGCATCGATGTTCGCTCTCGGCATGGTTCTCCTGCCCGTTCATGGTGCGCTGTTCGGTACCCGGATGCTCGAGAGCCCCCGCTATGGCACCTATACGGCGAGCATTGAGGCTGTCACCTACAACGATGGCAGCGAGCAGCGCTGGGTCCTTTCCGATGTCGCTGGCGAATTGGATTGGACGCTCCCCAATGTTCGCCTGGCCCGCGTCACTGTGCCCGGTGCTTACGATGTTTCCCCCGGCGACATCATAACGGCTCGCATCCGCTTTTATCCGGTTCCGCCGCCCGCCGTCCCGGGCGGCTACGACTCCCAGTTCGTGAGCCATTTTGATGGCATCGGTGCCTATGGAACTGCATTCGGCGATATCGAAATCTCGAAAAGCGCCGCCGGGGAGCTGTCGCGCGCGGTCAAGGACCTTCGCGCCGCCATCACAACGCGTATCGTGTCCCAACTTGGCGAACGCATCGGTGGAATCGCCGCGGCGCTCGTCACCGGCGATCAGAGCCGGATCACCGACGATGACCGCAATCTGATGGCATCGGCCGGCATCGCCCATGTCATTGCCATTTCCGGTCTGCACCTGACGCTGGTGGCGGGCACCATGTTCGCCTGCGTTCGCTTTTTTCTCTCACTGGGCCATGGTGTCACCCAACGCTTCCCCATAAAAAAGATCGCCGCGGGTTTTGGTATTGCCACGGCGCTAGCCTACATGGTGATTTCGGGTATGGTTATCCCGGCGGTGCGCTCGACCATCATGCTCGCGCTCATCTTTGCCGCCATCATTGCCGGGCGGCAGGCGCTGACCATGCGCAACGTGGCGATCGCCGGTCTGGCAATCATCGTTTTCGAACCCACCAGCGTCTTCCGCGCTTCTTTTCAGCTCTCCTTTGCCGCCGTCATCGCTTTGATAGCGGCTTACGAATTGGCTCGGCGCAATCGGGAGGACAGGGAACGCCCACAGCGGGGCAGGGCGCTGACCCTGATGCTCGATATTGCTACCACCAGCATCATCGCCGGTCTGGCAACACTGGTCTTTACCGCCTACCACTTCCAGCAGACCGCGCCATTCGGGGTGTTGGGTAACCTAATGGTTATGCCCATCGTGAGCTTTGTAATGATGCCTGCTGCTCTGCTCGGAGCCTTGCTGCTCCCTCTTGGCCTCGAGGCCATTCCCTATGCTGGGCTCGGCTGGAGCATCGAGGCTATGCTCTGGTGCGCCGGTTTCGTCCGAAATTTGAGCGGCGGGTTCGACCCGAGCCCCATACTGTCCCCGGTCGCACTCGGCGTCGCTCTGTTCGCATTGGCATGGCTGGCCTATTTTCGAACCCACATGCGCATAATTGGCCCCATTGTCGCGGTTCCGCTCATCGCTTTTTTCTGTCTCGAGCAGGCGCCCGACATATTCATTGCCGATCAAAGCCAGGCATTGGCCGTTCGCAGCGGAGACCGGGTTGCCCTGATCGCCGGCCGCAACAATACCTTTGCCACCACCATCTGGTCAGAACGCTATCTGACGGTTATCGAAGACGCCCACACCGCCACAGGTTGCGACAGTCTGGGCTGCGTCCTCTCGACCGAGGAGGGCTATACCGTAGCGCTGGTCAAATCTCGCGACGCGTTTGACGAAGATTGCCGCATCGCCGAGATCGTCATCGCCCGCCTGACTGCGCCGCCCCAATGCAAGACGGCAGCCAAACTGGTTGTCGACGCTTCAGACCTCGCACGCTATGGCGCTCATATGATCGATTGGAATGGCCCCGATCTGCCGCCAACAATCCGCACCGCCATCGACGGACCGGACCGCCCCTGGCGCATCCAGCTTTAGGGTCTTGAGGACAACTAGGCCAAGTCAAAGAAAATCTAGTAGCGCCGTAGCAATCCCACCAGTCGTCCCTGAACCTTGACGCGGTCAGGACCGAAAATCCGGGTTTCGTAAGCCGGGTTGGCCGCCTCCAGCGCCACGGCGTTTCCCTTCTTGCGCAGGCGTTTAAGGGTTGCTTCCTCGTCATCGACCAGCGCGACAACGATCTCACCATTTCCGGCAGCATCCTGCTTGCGAATCAAGACCGTATCGCCGTCGAAAATCCCGGCATCGATCATCGAATCCCCCCGCACTTCGAGCGCGAAATGTTCTCCAGAACCCAGCATTTCGGGTGGAACCGCAATGGAATGAGAGTGAGTCTGGATCGCCTCGATCGGCACACCCGCCGCAATGCGACCCATCACCGGAATGGCCACCGATCCGCCATTGTCCTGGCGGGGCGCCACGGTTTTGGCTGGCACCTTGCCCAGTGTACCCTCGATCACCGAAGGTTCAAACCGCGCCTTGCGCCCGCCCAGCGACGGATTCATCGAATCCGGCAGCTTAACGACTTCGAGCGCTCGAGCCCGGTTGGGCAATCGGCGGATAAAGCCACGCTCTTCCAGCGCCGTGATGAGCCGGTGGATGCCCGACTTCGATTTCAGATCCAGCGCTTCCTTCATTTCGTCGAACGAGGGCGGAATGCCGCTCTCTTTCATCCGCTCATGGATGAACATCAGAAGTTCGTGCTGTTTACGCGTCAACATTGGCGGATCCCTCGGCGGCGTCGAATCGGAACAAATATTGAACTTTTATACATGTTCCGTAAATGTTCCGCAAGCGTCCACTGTAATCACGGCTCTAGCAGCGCCGCTCGATTGCCGGCCGGAGCGTTCTATTGATCGCTCAACCGCACCGCATATTCGTTCGAGAGCATGTCGAGTATGCGCTTGCGGACCGCCGGATCGATCGTCGTCCCTTCGATAAAAAGGGCTTCCGCCGCGCGATCGGTGACCTGCTCATAGGCCCCCAGAACGCTTGAAACTTCGGCGCGATACTGGGGGTCGGCAAAGATATCACGCCAGGCCTGGCGCCATGTCTCGACGATTTCCGGCGGCGTGCCGCCCGGTAGAATCACCATCTTCTGAGCGGCAAATCCGGCGATATTGAAAGCGCGATAGGCCTCATAGTCGGGCCCGGAAGGCGGCTCGCCGTGTAACATCTCATACACTTCTTCGACGATGGGCAGATCGGGAAAGGTAGGATCGCGCTGCATCACACCATTTTCGTCGAGGATGCCCCAACTCATAAGTGGCACGGCGTCGCCAGCCTCGGCCATCGGAACAACATTGCGCAAGTACGAGGCCGTTGTCTGGTAGTCGATGCTGACTTCGCCTCGTTCCATGGCGATCAGCCCGTCGGCGCGACCGGTGTAGCCGAACACATAGCTGACATCAAAACCAAGTAACCGGAATGCCAGCATGGGAACGAGGTCGAGCGACGTTGGCCCCTGGCTCGCAAACACCAGGGTCTGGTCGGCAAGCCTGTCGATGTCGTCGGGACCCTCGACCCCCGTTCCGGGCGCGACGTAAACCACCCCTCCGGTCGGTGCAACCATCACCACTTCCCAGTCTTTGTAATCGTAACGCACACGCAGATCGCCCAGCAGGTAGGGAAATTGTGTCGATCCCGAAGTCCCCAGAATGGTCAGCCCGTCCGGCCGGGCGCGGCTGGCAAACGTGTTGGGACCACGGGTGCCGCCACCGCCGGGTTCATTGACGATTTCGATTTCTGGATGACCCGGCAGGTGCCGGGTCAGAAATGGCGCATTGAACCGCGCCCAGGTATCCGAGCCCCCGCTCCGGCTAAAGGGAATGATCCACTCGATGGTCTCGCCCTGGAAACTGACCTCGGCCAAGGCCGTGGTCGCGGGAGCCAGAGACAATCCAAATCCCGCGCTCAAGGCCCGTGCCCAACGCAGCAGTCCGCTCATAATCCTCCTCCAATGACAGGCGTGAACCGATGATCCTCCGAGCGCAGGCCGGTCCGGCCAATGTCTAACGCCTCATTGGGCGCGAGGCCACCCCTCACGGAAATTTGCTTGCCAGCCAGGTCCCGGCGGGGTCACATTGTCCAAACAGAAGGGGCTTTGCGCCGCGCGATCCCTGCTGTTGAAAAAATGAACACGGAGGGTAGAGGCGTTTGCGCATCGTTTTGATCGAAGACAACACAATGTTGGCGCGCGCAGTCATTCAGTCATTACAGGACGAAGGGCACGCCGTCGATTGGCTGGCCAATGGCGATGATGGCGCTCAATTTCTGTCAACCGAGGGCGCCGATCTGGCCATTGTCGATATCAACCTTCCCAAACGCAGCGGCCTCGATGTCATTCGCACTCTGGGCACCGAACGCAACGATATTCCCGTGCTTGTGCTGACGGCCCGCGACAGCCTCCATGACCGTATCATCGGACTCGACGCGGGCGCCGATGACTACATGACCAAGCCCTTCGAAATGGCCGAGCTCAATGCGCGCGTGCGCGCCCTGGGGCGCCGCAGGGGCCAGCGTGTGCACAACATTGAGGCCATGGGACAGCTCAGCTACGACAGGCTTTCGCGTCAGCTCGTAGGCCCTGATGGACTGATAGCTCTTCCCCGGCGCGAACTTGCGCTTTGGGAGGTGTTGTTCGACCATGCCGAGCGTGTCGTGCCCAAGGACGCCCTGTGCGACAGCATCTATGGGACAGGTGCCGATATCGACGTCAACGCTGTCGAGTTGCTGGTGTCCCGCCTGCGCCGCAAGATCGAACCGTTCGGCATCACAATAAGGGCTATCCGCGGGCTCGGCTATGTGCTCCGCCCGGTGGCGGTCCAATGAGCGCTGGACCTGTCAGTACACGAAGCCTTCGCGCCCGGCTTTTTGTGCTGCTGGTCGTACCGTTGATCTTTGTTGCCTTGGCCTCGAGCGCCGTGCGCTATTGGTCGGCGCAGAACATGTCCAAAGACCTCTACGACGACACGCTCAAGGTGGTGGCACACGCCGTTGCCCGCGAGGTTGTGCTGACCAAGGGTGACCTTGTTGCCGATGCGCTGCTTGATTCTCTGGTCGGCGCGCTGGGCGATCCGATCTATTATCAGGTTCGCGCCGCCGACGGCCGCTTCGTGACCGGCCACTCCGACGCGCCGGTGCCCTCGGCCAACCTGGTGGTTCCGGGTGGCACACCGGTCTTTTTCGACAGCACATACAACGGTCGACCGGTCCGAGCTGTCATCCTGCGTGAATTCATAGCTGATATCGATTTCGATGGCTGGACCACGGTTCAGGTTTGGCAAACGGTCACCCAACGGCAGGCTCTGTCTCTCTCGCTCGTTGGCCAATCTGTTTTCAATCTCCTGCTTATCGTTGGCTCTGCAGCGGTTCTGTTCTGGTTCGGCATCAATCGGGGTCTGACCCCGCTCACCGATTTGCGAAGCGCCGTGGGATTGCGCTCGGCCAGCGATTTGCGCCCCATCCGCCGCCCGGTGCCCCACGAGGTTGCTCCATTGGTCGAGACCATCAACAGCCTGTTTGCTCGGCTCAAGGACGAACTCGATAGGCGCAACGCCTTTATTGGCAACGCGGCCCATCAATTGCGCAATCCAGTTGCCGCCATTCAGGCCCAGGCCGAGGTCGCCCTCAGCGCGAGCAGCGACCACGGTCGCACGGCCCGTCTGCAGGATTTGGCGCAAGCGGCGCGCCAGCTTTCGCGCATGAGCCATCAATTGCTCAATTTCGACATCGCCAATGAGGGCAGGGGCGACGACCTGCAACCACCATCCGACCTCACCCGGCTGGTCGCCGATGTGGCCCGCCGGCATGTGCCCCGTGCCCTCAAGGCCCATGTCGATATTGAACTTGAATCTGCCACCGAGCCGCTGCCGGTTGCCGGCAACCGCGTTATGCTTGAAGAGGCGATCGACAATCTCATCGACAATGGTCTCAAATATGGCTGTGCCGAAGGCGGACGGCTTTCGCTCGCTGTCGAGCGTGTGGGCAATATGGCCGCCCTAACCGTGTCCGATGATGGTCCCGGTATTCCGCCCGAAGCCAGCGACCGGGTGTTCGACAGATTTGTGCGGCTGTCCGACGACAGCGATGGAGGATGCGGCCTTGGCCTGTCTATCGTCCGGGCCATTGCTCAACGGGCGGGGGGTGATGTTGGTATCATCTCCGTCGAAAGCGGTTGCACGATACGCCTCGAACTGCCCGTAGCCCAATCGCAAAAGGCCGCTCAGGGCCCTGGAAACGGGGCGATGGCGGCCGAATAGTCGCGGGTTTTGTGCCGGACAGCTTTCCGACAGCTTGGTGTTGCATGATGCATTCCAGCAGACATCCGTTGTTTCCGCATTTCCTTGCCATGCCTCGGCAAAGGCCGGAGAAAATCAGGGTGCAACGCTCGGATGGACCGAAGGCCGCTGGGGAGGCGCGGCGTGGGGACGATGCGGAGGTCTGCCCGCGAACTCTATGGGAGGATCCTATATGAAAAATGCACTTCGCTTCGCGCGGGGTTTGGCCGTGTCCGCCGTTATGGCGGCCTCGATTGCCATTGCGCCGGCCTCTGTTCAGGCCCAGGAGGTCGACTTTTCCGGCCAGACAGTTGAATGGTGGATTCCGTTCTCAGAAGGTGGGGGGTCCGACGTCTGGGCGCGCTTTTACGCACCCTATCTGTCCAAGCACCTGCCCGGGCAACCAAACGTGATCGTTCGCAACGTCCCCGGCGGCGGCTCGATCACCGGCGCCAACGAATTCGTCGCACGCGCCGAACCCGATGGACTTTCTCTGCTTGGTACTTCGGGTTCGACCCAGTTCCCGTTCCTGCTCGGCGATAGCCGCGTTCAATATGACTACGCCGAACTTGAGCCCGTTCTGGTTTCCCCGACCGGCGGTGTGGTTTACGTCCCGGCCAGCCTCGGGATTTCCGACGCATCCGAAATGGGCGAGCTCATGGGCACCGAACTGGTTTATGCCAGCCAGGGCGCAACCTCGCTCGATCTCGTTCCGCTTTTGGCCTTTGAAGTGCTGGGCCTCGACGTGCGTCATGTCTTCGGCATGACCGGCCGCGGCGATGGCCGTCTGGCATTCGAGCGTGGCGAAGCCACAATCGATTACCAGACCTCGTCAGCCTACCTCACCAACGTAGTCCCGCTTGTCGAAGCCGGCGACGCTGTTCCGCTCTTTTCTTGGGGCGTGCTCGATTCGGAAGGCAACGTTCAGCGTGACCCGACCTTCCCCGATCTGCCACACTTCCTTGAAGCTTACGAAATGGTTCATGGTGAAATGGGCGCAGCAGGAATCGAACTGCAGGCCTATCTCGCCTTCTTTGGTTCGGGCTTTGCTGCCCAGAAGCCGGCCATGCTTCCCAACGGAACTCCGCCTGAGATCGTGGCGGCCTACCGTCAGGCTTTCGTCGACGCCGTCGCCGATCCTGAACTCCAGGCCGCAAAGGTTGAAATCTTGGGTGAATACGACCAGGCCGTCGGTGACGAGGTAGCCGGTGTTTACACCGCTGCGACGACCATCGACCCTGTGGCCCGTGACTGGGTGCGTCAGTTCCTGACAGAGAACTACCAGGTCACTCTCGAATAGGCCGTGTTTTCAGCGGTGCCGCGGCTCAGAGAGCCGCGGCACCGTCGCTTTCCTGATGCGCGCTTGTCGTGCTCCGCGATAATGCTGCGCCGGCACCCGAACCTGCGTTCGGCAAAACTCACGAGTAACCAATATGCTCGACGTACTTTTTTCAGCACTCGCTGAACTGCTGACCCCTCACCACATGATGTTTCTGACCCTCGGCGTGCTGCTGGGCCTGGTCATTGGCATTCTGCCCGGCCTTGGCGGCATCGTCGGTTTGTCACTGCTGCTGCCTTTCCTCTACGGCATGGATCAAACCTCGGCACTGGCCATGCTTATCGGCCTCGTCGCCATCATTCCCACCTCCGACACCTTTGCGTCGGTGCTGATGGGCATTCCAGGCTCGACGGCCAGTCAGGCAACCGTTCTCGATGGATTTCCACTCGCCAAGAAGGGGCAGGCTGCCCGCGCGTTGTCGGCGGCGTTCTCGGCTTCGCTCATGGGCGGTCTGTTCGGCGCCCTGATCCTTACCGGCTTTGTTGTTATCGCCCGCCCGCTTATCCTGAGCTTTTCCTCGGCCGAACTGTTCGCCCTCACTCTTTTCGGCCTCTCGATGGTCGGCGTCCTCTCGGGCAACAACCTTGCCAAGGGCGTCGCTGCTGCCGCTTTGGGCCTGGCCTTCGGCGCCGTCGGCGCAGCGCCAGCCACTGGCGAGTATCGCATGGATTTCGGCCTGCTCTATCTCTCGACCGGTATTCCGCTGGTGATCGTGGCGCTGGGCCTGTTCGCCGTGCCCGAAATTGTCGACCTGCTGCGCGGTGGCTCCTCGATTGCCAGCAAATCTTCTTCTCTGGGGCAGGGGTGGCGGCAGGGGCTCAAGGACACTTGGACCTACAAATGGCTCGCTCTACGCTGTTCGGGCCTTGGTGCAGTCATCGGCGCCATCCCCGGGCTTGGCGGCTCGGTCGTGGACTGGATCGCCTATGGCCACGTCGTTCAGACCTCTAAGGACCGCTCGCAATACGGCAAGGGTGATATTCGAGGTGTGATCGCGCCGGAATCCGCCAACAATGCCAAGGAAGGCGGTGGGCTCATCCCCACGCTTTTGTTTGGCATCCCCGGCTCGGGGTCCATGGCGGTGTTTCTGGCGGGCCTCATCCTCCTCGGCATCCAGCCGGGTCCGGCGATGGCCGACCGCAATCTGGATGTGACCTACACCATCGTGTGGTCACTGGCCCTGGCCAACGTGATCGGCACACTGCTCTGCATCGTCGCCGCACCTGGTATCGCGCGCCTGACCACCATCCGCTACACGCTCATCGCGCCGTTCATGATCATGGTCATAACGTTTGCGTCCTTTCAGGCTACCCGGTCTCTCAACGACCTTGTTGCTCTGCTGATCGTGGGTGCCATTGGCGTTCTTCTCAAGCGCTTCGGCTGGCCGCGTCCAGGCTTCCTGATCGGTTTCGTTCTTGCCACCCAGGCCGAACGATATCTTTATCAGGCAGTCCAGTTCTCGGGTTGGGGTTTTCTCACCCGTCCGCTGGTTATCGGTATCATTGTGCTCACGGTGGTGTCGGTCTGGCTCGGCGCCCGCACCCGGCCGGGCGAAGAGGCGGCAAAGGTCAGCACCGAAGGTACGACCGAACTCGCTCAGGCGGGCCAGTTATGGCCTCAGATACTGTTCGGGGTTGCAGTTCTTGCTGGCTTTGCCTTCGTGTTCTGGGAATCGTTCGGCCTGTCACAGCTTGGCGGCATCTTCCCCACATGGGTCGCCGTCGTCGGGATCGTGGCAACGCTTGTTGCCATGGTGCCGCTACTGACGGGCAAGACGGAATCCACTGCCAATTTCGATACCGAGGTCACCCCG
>PBNW01000075.1 GCA_002723255.1 Pelagibacterium sp.
ACGTGATCGGGGATGGAAACGGTTTTGCGGTTCGGACGCGCAACAAAACAAGGGCTTAGAGCCAAGGATTTGATCCAATCAAATCCTGAACGGCTCTAGTCTTCGCTGTCCTCGGCGCTGCCTTCTCCTGCCGTGATCAGTTCAGCGGCAATAAGCCCGGCGCTCTCGCGCACCCCGTTCTCGATCTGGTTGGCGATCTCGGGATTGTCCTTGAGGAACTGGCGCGAATTTTCACGCCCCTGGCCCAGCCGCTGGCTGTCATAGGAGAACCAGGCTCCCGATTTCTCGACGATCCCGGCCTTGACGCCCAGATCGAGCAGCTCACCGGTCTTGGAAACGCCTTCGCCATACATGATGTCGAATTCGACCTGACGGAACGGAGGGGCCATCTTGTTCTTGACCACCTTGACGCGCGTTTGGTTGCCGACAACTTCCTCGCGGTCCTTGATGGCGCCGATGCGGCGAATGTCGAGACGAACCGAGGAATAGAATTTGAGCGCATTGCCGCCGGTCGTGGTTTCGGGCGAGCCAAACATCACGCCGATCTTCATGCGGATCTGATTGATGAAGATCACCATGGCCTTCGATTTGGAAATCGAACCCGTGAGCTTGCGCATGGCCTGGCTCATCAGACGCGCCTGAAGACCCGGCAGGGAATCGCCCATCTCGCCTTCGAGTTCGGCCCGTGGCGTCAAAGCCGCCACCGAGTCGACGACCAGAACGTCGATCGCGCCCGAGCGCACCAGCGTATCTGCGATTTCGAGCGCCTGTTCACCCGCATCAGGCTGGGAGATCAACAGCTCGTCAATATTGACGCCAAGCTTGCGCGCATAGGTGGGATCGAGCGCGTGTTCTGCGTCGATGAACGCGCAGATACCGCCGCCTTTCTGGGCTTCGGCCAGCACATGCAAAGCCAGCGTGGTCTTGCCCGAGCTTTCCGGCCCGAAAATTTCGATGATACGCCCGCGCGGCAGACCACCGATGCCCAGCGCGATATCGAGACCGAGCGAGCCCGTGGAAATCGATTCGACATTGACTGAGGTGTTTTCCCCCAGCTTCATGACCGAACCCTTGCCGAAATTGCGCTCGATCTGACCCAGAGCGGCCTCGAGCGCCTTGTTCTTGTCCATCGAACCCCCGTCAACCACGCGAAGCTGTGAAACTGCCATTGTTAGCTCTCCTTATTTCACCAAATGCCCTGCGCGCGCAACGCGATCAGTCGGCCCTCAACGCCTATTTCTAGGTTGCATATTTGTTCTCATTTTGTTTTCGATATGTCAAGAGACAAAATAAGAACATTCTGGAATAATGGAACTCTCCCACTTCATGCGCATTGCAAAAGCGGACAAGGATGGAGGCTGCCATGAACATGGGCACGGGAATCGCCGTGGGAATCGCAATCGGTGCCGGAATCGGCGTCGCGATAGACAACATCGCCATGGGAATCGGCATCGGCGTTGCCATCGGCGCCGGTCTTGGTGCGGCATTCCTGGCCGCCTCGAACGCCTCGGAAAAAGACTAGTCCTCGCTGGCCGCCGGACTCCCCGAAAGCACTTCCTTGACCTTGGAATTGATCTGATCGAGCGTATAGGGCTTGGGGAGAAATTCCACGCTCCTGTCTTCCTCGAGCCCCTGGCGCACGCTTTCTTCGGCATAGCCGGAAACGAAGATCACCTTGAGCCCCGGATAGAGCCTGCGCACATGGGTCAGAAGCGTCGGCCCGTCCATCTCGGGCATCACCACGTCCGAAATGATCAGATCGACCTTGCCCTCGATTTCCTCTAGCACTTCGAGCGCCTCTTCACCAGATCCGGCCTCGAACACTTCATAACCCGTTGTCGACAGGGCCCGCGCCGAGAACATGCGCACGCTCTCCTCGTCCTCGACGAGAAGGATGCGTTCATTGCCCGTCAGATCGCGGACAGGCGCCGCAACCGCCTTGACCACTTCTTCCTTTTCCTGCTGGATGTGCCGGGGCAGCAGCAACCGGAAGGTCGTGCCCTTTCCCACTTCGGATTCGGGATAGATATAGCCACCGGTCTGCTTGATGATGCCATAGACCATCGACAGGCCCAGCCCAGTCCCCTTGCCCAGCTCCTTTGTCGAAAAGAACGGCTCGAAGATTTTTTCCATGACCTCCTGGGTCATGCCCGTGCCGGTATCGCTCACCTCGATCGAAACGAAATCGGCGGGCACCAGCCCCGGATAGGTGAAAGTCTCGGCTTCGGCCTGCTCGACATTGCGGGTGCGCAGCGTGATCTGCCCGCCATCGGGCATCGCGTCGCGCGCATTGACCGCAAGGTTGATGATCACCTGTTCGAGCTGCACCAGGTCGGCCCGGATCGGCCACACATCGCGCCCGTGCTCGACATCGAGCGTCACATGCTCACCGATCAGCCGCTTGAGCAACACCGTCAGATCGTCGATATGCTGGGGCACTTCAAGCACCTGCGGGCGCAGCGTCTGCCGACGCGAGAAGGCCAGAAGCTGGCGCACCAGGCCCGCAGCGCGGTTGGCGCTCTGCTTGATCGACATGATGTCGCCAAACGAGGGATCGGACGGTTTGTGCTTGAGCAGCAGCAGGTCCGAAAACCCGATGATCGCCGTCAGCACGTTGTTGAAATCATGGGCCACCCCACCGGCCAGTTGCCCCACCGCCTGCATTTTCATGCCCTGGGCAAACTGTTCTTCGAGCTGGCGCTGCTCGGTCATGTCGAGCGCATAAAGGATCGCCGCCTCGTCGCTTTCCCCGCCCTGCTCGACGCCCGAAATGAACATGCGCACGCTGCGCGGCTTTTCCCCCGGAATCGTCGCATCGACCGGCGCGATTTCCGACCGGTGCCCCTTGGCATCGGCCAGCGCCATCGCCAGTTTTTCCCGGCTTTCCGGATCGATCAGCGAGGCGACATTGAGCCCCTCGATCCCGCGTTCCCCAGATGTCAGCCCGAAAATCCGGGTAAAGGGCGCATTGGTGCGCACCACCTTGCCCGCCCCGTCGAGCGCCGCAATGGCAATCGGGGTGTGGTTGAAAAACCGCGAAAACCGCACTTCGGCGGCCCGCAATGCCTCTTCCCCCTCGATGCCGCGTGAGCGGTCGAGCACCAGCGTACGCGTCTCGCCCAGCTCGCCCTCGGCCAGCCGCGCCGCGCGGTGTAACAGCCGCACCGGCAGATTGGTGCCGTCGTGGCGCACCAGATCGAGATCGATCACCTCGGTGCGCACCGCGCCGTCCTGCCCGCCGCCCATCAAAAGCCCCGCGCCATCGCCCTGCACGATCTCGCCAAGATCGAGATCGCCCGCCTCGAACGCCGCGAGATCATAGCCCAGCCAGTCGGCCAGCGTTGAGTTGATATACTGTATCCGCCCCCGCGCATTGGCCGAAAAGAACCCGGCCGGCGCATGATCGAGATAGTCGATGGCCTTTTGCAGCTCGACGTAGAAATTTTCCTGGCTCTCGCGGTCGCGGGTTATGTCCTCGACCGTCCAGATCACCGATTTGCCCGGCGCGCCATCGTAATCGGGAAGGCTGCGTGCCCCGATGCGGAACCATTGCGCAGCGCTCTTGCCGCGCGCAATCCGCACATCCTCGACAATCGCCCGCCCGTCCCGCGCGGCCCGCGAAAGCCGATAGACCGCCTCGCTCGCTTCGGGCTGGCTGGCAAACAGCCGCGGCACGCCAACCGGGACCCCCTTGGAAACAGATTTGGAAAGGTCCGAGTATTGGGCATTGGCATAAAAGATCTTGCCGTCGCGGTCGGTAACCACCGCCCCATAGGGCAGGCTGTCGACAATGGCGCGGGCCAACGTCCGCTTTTCAGAGCCCCCCACGAACCGGAACAGCCCCGCCGCCAGCGCAAACAGCGAAAACACCCCGATAACCGACAGGACACCCAGAAACAGGACGATCATTTCGGGCGAAATGGCGTCTCCCATCAGCGAGAACGCTACGGCAACCGCGACGAAAGCGAGCGAAAGGATGATCACCCGCCACAGCGCTGCATTGGACGACGGACGCGCCACCATCGGCTCGGGATAGCTGTCCTCGTCCATCGGGGCCACCGCCATCGCTTTTTGTTCCTCGCTAGAGACATCCGCCCGCAAATCGAATCGGGCTTCCTATTGGTAGCAAACCCGACTTCGCCTTGGGTAGTGCGGATTAACCGCTCGTTAACAGTCTCGGTTAGGGTCGACCCTGATTTCCACTGCGCCAGCTCGAGCGGTTTTTCAACCGCATCACATAGCCGATGATCTGCGCCACGGCCTTGAAATGCTCTGCCGGGATCGTCTCGCCCACCTCGGCGCCCGCATAAAGCGCCCGGGCCAGCGGGGGATTTTCGACGATTGGAATGTCGTGATCCCTGGCCAGCCCGCGGATTCTGAGCGCAACGGCATCGACGCCCTTGGCCAGCACCTGGGGAGCGGCCATGTCCTTGTCGTATTTGAGCGCCACGGCAAAATGGGTCGGGTTGGTCACCACAACCGTCGCATCGGGCACCGCGGCCATCATGCGCTTGCGGGACCGCTCCATGCGAATCTGGCGGATACGGCCCTTGACGTGAGGATCGCCCTCCATCTGCTTGTACTCGTCGCGCACTTCCTTGACCGTCATCATCTGGCGCTGCCACCATTTGTGGCGCATGTAGATATAGTCGAGCAGCGCCACGATGGTGATGGCGATCAGGGTCGCGATAAAGATCTTGATGCCGATTTCCTGGAACAGTTCCAGTGTCACGATAGGGTCGGCGGTCATGATGGTCGAAAGCCGGTCCCGGTCGGGCCAGACCACCAGCACCATGATGGTGGAAAACACCACGAGCTTGAACAGCCCCTTACCGAAATTGACCAGCGCCTCGCTCGAAAACAGGCGCTTGGCTCCGGCCAGCGGGGAGACTTTGGAGAATTTGGGTTTGAGGTTTTCGGCAGAAAACACCATGCGGTGCTGCACCATGTTTCCCGCGATCCCGCACAGCGCCAGAAGGATCATCGGCAGCAAAAGAGCACTCAAAAGGCTGATCGTCGCGCCATAGACGAACTGGTTGAACCCCGGCCCGCCCACTTCGTAAAGGTCGGCGCGGCCAAGATAATCGCCAAGGCTGGTCATGAACTGCGCACTGGTAAACGGGGCGACAAAGGCAAAGATCAGCGCCGACCCCAGGATCATGAACCAGGTCGTCACCTCCTGGCTCTTGACCACATCGCCCTTCTTGTGGGCGTCCTCGAGCCGTTTTTGGGAGGGGTCCTCTGTCTTTTCGCTCTGTTCGGGTTTGTCGTCGCTCATACTCTAGCCCAGAAACTGCGAAAAGTGATCTTCGAGATGGGTCATATAAAGGGTCATCGTGAGGCTGAGCAGCAACGCGAACAGGATCAGCCCGATGATGATGTTGGCCGGCATGGCCATGAAAAATACCTGAATCTGCGGCATCAGGCGCCCCAAAATTCCCAGCCCCAGGTAAAACACCAGACCGAAAACCAGGAACGGCGCCGACATCTGCGTGCCGATCAGAAACGCCTGCGCCACCATCTCCGTCGCCATTTCCGCAGCATCGCCCAGCATCAGCGGCGCGTCGGGCGGGAAATAGCTGTAGCTGGCATAGATCCCGGCCAGCAGCACATGGTGCAGATCGGTGGCAAAGATCAGCGTCACGCCCAGCATGGCCAGAAAATTGCCAATGATGGCCCCCTGCACCCCCGGCTGGGTGGGATCGGATGTCTGGGCCATCGAAAGCCCCATCTGGAACGCGATCACCGCACCTGCGACCTGCGCCGCCGTAAGAATGAGCCGAGTCAGCCCCCCGAGGATAAATCCCACGGCAAGTTCATGGCCCAGCGCCGTCATCAATCCGCCCAGCGTCACCGGAACCGCCCCCAGATTGGGCAGGATCAGCGGATAAAGGATCAGCGAAAACGCCAGCGCGAACGTCAGCCGCAAGCGCGTGGGAATCGTCGATTCCCCGAGCGCGGGCAGCAACATCAGGATCGTGCCGAGGCGCGCGAAAATGAGAAAGAAATAATAGGCGACATCGGGGCCCCAGCTCACGCTCATGGCCCGTTACCCGCCTGTTATGATCATGTCGACGATCTGGGTCATGTAAGCGCTCATCGTGGCGCCCATGAACGGCAAGGTCACCAGCAGCGTGACAAAGATCGCGATGATCTTGGGCACGAAAACCAGTGTCATTTCCTGGATTTGCGTCAAAGCCTGAAACAGGGCGATGATGACGCCGACCACCAGTCCCACGATCATCATCGGCCCCGAAACGATAATCAGGGTCCAGATGCCGGAGGTGGCGATATCGAGAGTTTCTGCCCCGCTCATGGGAATGGCTCCTGCCGAATCGAGCCCATTCTACACGCTCTGACGCCCAATGGACCCTCGGTGTACTGGAGGGCCACGCCCAAAGGTCAGCCTAGATCGGCATGCGCATGATTTCTTCGTAGGCCGAGATCACCCGGTCGCGAACGGTGACCATGGTTTCCATCGCCGACTCGGTTTCGGCCAGCGCGGTCACCACATCGACCACGTTTGCCTTGCCGTTGATCATATCGACAGACACCTGATCGGAGCGCTGCCCGGTCTCGGCGATACCACCGAGCTGATCGGCCAGCATCTGCCCGAAATCGGTGCCCGAGGGCGAAGCTGTTGGCGCTGTCAGCTTGCCGCCGGCCTGATCGGAAATCAGGCGCGAGACATTGCCGTAAGCGGCTGTGGCTGCATTGAATGGCGTGCTCATGAGCTCTTAATTATCCCCTCAAAATATCGAGCGTCCGTCCCAGCATCTGGCGCGACACGGTGACGACGTTGAGATTGGCCTCGTAGGTGCGCTGGGCCTCGCGCATGTCCATGGTCTCGATCAGCGTGTTGACGTTGGGGTATTTGACATACCCGTTCTCGTCGGCCGCCGGATGGCCCGGCTCATAGCGCGAGGAGAAATCGCTCATGTCCGTGGCCAGCGCCCCGACCGTCACTTCGGTGGCGCCCAGTTCGCGATTGAGCACGGCGTGAAAGGTCGGCACCTTGCGGCGATAGGGATCCTCCTCGGGCGTGTGCCCGGCGGAATCGGCGTTGGCCATGTTCTCGGCGATCACCCGCATGCGCGCCGTCTGGGCGTTGAGCCCCGACCCGGCGATCTTGATCGATGTCATGAAGTCGTTCATGCGCTAGCGTCCTATACGTTCTTGCCCAGGGCGATTTTCATCAGCCGCATGGAGCGTGTGTAGAGCGTGGTCGCGGCCTGATAATCCATCTGGTTGGTCGTGACCTTCATCATCTCTTCTTCCAGCGTCACCCCGTTGCCCTCGGGCATGACCTCAAAACTGTTCATCGTCCGCGCGCCCATGGCCCGGCTCGGATCGCCCCCGACCGAGAAATGCTTCTTGTTGGTCGCCGTCGTCGTGACACTGGCCCCCGAATGTCGCGCCGTGCTTTCGATGGAAAACGGCGCAAGGTCGCGCCCGCGATAGCCGGGCGTCTCGGCATTGGCGACGTTCTCGGCCAGAAGCGTCTGGCGGGTTTGATGCCATTGCATCCTGTTCTTGAGCGCGGCAAAGATGGGCAGATCGCCAATGGCCATGTCGGTTCGCCGAATCCGGTTGCGGTCTGTTAACTGGGCAAACTTTGCCCACTCCATGGTTAACGGCGCGTTAACCGATCGGAAAGGAAGGGCCGGAAATCTCCCAATTTTGAACAAAGCTGCGCTATAGTAGGCAGCTATTGCCCAGCGCCAAGCGTCCGGCTATGTCTCGCGGGACGCGTTGCCCATTTCCAGGAGCATGACAGTGGGATTTCTAAACAGCCTTTTCGGCGGTGAAAACGGCTATCTGACAATGATCGTGGCGCTGGCCATCGTGATCGTTCTGATCGTGCTTGCCGTATGGCTTATCAAGCTCGTGGGCGATGCGTCGGCCAGTGTCGGCCGTGGCCGCAACCGGCGCCTCATGGTCATCGATTCCGTTGCCATCGACAACAAGCGCCAGGCCATCATCATCCGCCGCGATGAAACCGAGCACCTCATCGTCATCGGCGGCCCCAACGATCTGGTCGTCGAAAGCGGTTTTGAAGCGCCGCCCGTCCAGCAGGTCCAGCGTCCGCGCCGCAAACCCGCCGAACCGGCCCCCGCCGTCGCACCCGAGCCGGCGGCCCCTGCCCGGCCCGCCGGCACCTCGCTGCGCCATACCGGTCTTTTGCGCCCGGTCGAGGACAACGAACCCAAACTCGATGGGGGAAAGCCCGACAATAAGGGCCGCACCTCGTCCGACTCAGCTACAAGCGTTGCCATGTCGGCCACCACCACCGTGGAGCCCGAACCGCTGCTTGAAGCGAGGGAACGAGATTACGAGGACACCGCAACCAGGTCCTGATACCGCACCGCGCCGGGCCGGAACGCCCCGCGCGGCACTTGTTCTTGCTCTTGGCCTCGCTGCCGTCCTGCTGTTGCCCGCAACGGGAATTGCCCAGGACATCTCCATCGATTTCGGCGACGAGACCACGTTGACCGAACGCGCGATCCAGATGATCGCGCTCATCACCATCCTGGCGCTGGCGCCCTCCATCCTCGTGATGGTGACCAGTTTTACCCGCATCGTGGTGGTGCTTTCGCTGCTGCGCACCGCCATCGGGCTGCAGACCGCGCCGCCCAATTCGGTGATGATCTCGCTGGCGCTGTTTCTCACCGCCTTCATCATGGCCCCCACACTGCAGCAAAGCTACGAGCTGGGCATCGAACCGCTTGTCGCCGGCGAGGTTGAAATCGTCGAGGCGATCGAACTGGGCTCCGGGCCATTGCACGAATTCATGCGCACCCATGTCCGCCCCCAGGACGTGATGCTGTTCATGGATCTGACCGAAACCCCGGCGCCCGAAAACCCCGAAGACCTCGAACTGCGCATCCTCATCCCCGCCTTCATGATCTCCGAACTGCGCCGGGCCTTCGAGATCGGCTTCCTTTTGTTCCTGCCCTTCGTGGTCATCGACATGGTCGTGGCCTCGGTGCTGATGAGCATGGGCATGATGATGCTCCCCCCGGTCATCATCTCCCTGCCCTTCAAGCTGATCTTCTTCGTCCTTGTCGACGGCTGGCATCTTGTGGCGGGCTCATTGATCCGAAGTTTTACGGGGTGAGTGCCGACCTTGCCAAAGGCAAGGTCAAATCGCTCCAGTCGAGCGATTTGAGGCACGAACGCCGGAGCCTAAGCGACGGCCGGATCAGCGCTGCACAATACACCGGCCCCTTATCTGCGCCTCCCAACGCCACTGACCATGAAGCTGCCGAGCCCTCACCTACAAGCTCGACACGGCCCCCGTTTCCGGCGCCGCACGCAATGGCGTCACCGCATCCTGCCCGGAATAAATCTCGCGATATGCATTCAAAAACGCGTTGATCGCCTGAGTGTCGGCCACCTGCCGGGCGATCTCGCGGAAGTTGACGCCATTGGGATCGACATTTTCGACAACGAAGGCAAAGACCGGCCATTCGGGCGTTGTCGACATGGCCTCGGAAAACCGGCTGCGCAACCGGGCCAGACCGATCTGGTCGTTCGAGAGCACATAGCCCACCGCCGCCTTGACGATGTTGGTGCGCGCCATGGGCGAAAGCGTGCCGGTGCCCAGATCGGGCGAATAGAGCGCCTCGATGGTTTCGCTGGCCGCCGAAAAGCGGTTGGCCTGCCACAGCGCATCGATGCGCAGCAATTCGGTATCGCGGCCCGTAAGGCTCGAAAGCAGATCGAGCGCCAGATCGTGCCGATGGGCGTGAATGAGCGCGCTGGCCTCGAGCACGCGGCGCTGGCGCTCCAGCCCCGGCGGCAACCCGGCCAGCCGCGTGTCGTAGAGCACTCGCAATGCCGAATTGGGGTCGCGATTGGCGATATGGACAACGGCAAGATCGGCTGCCACCTGCGCGCGCGCCGCGCCATCGAGCCGGTTCTCGATCTGATAGCTCAGCAGTTCGGATGCCTGGGCGAGCAGGTCGACCTCGATCAGCCGCTGGGCGAGATTGCGGATCATCATGTCGCCCTCGGCCCCCGGCGGAGTGAGATGGCGATAGTCGTAATAGATCGACAGCGCCGAAACCGGGTCCAAGGCGTCGGCCTTCCCGTCGAGGAACAGCCCGGAAAATTCGGTCCGCGCCCGCGCCAGAAGCCCGTCGAGCGTTTGGCTCTCCCCGAATCCCAACGCCATTTCACGGGTCAGAACGAACGCATCGCGATAATCGCCGTGGCGATATTGCAGATCGGTCAGCTTGGTAACGATATCGATTTCAAGCTGGTCGCCGCGCCACAGGGTCGACTGGACGGCCAGCGTATGGATGGCCTTGGCGATATCGAGCTGCCCCATATCGTCCAGGATCTCGATGGTGCGCAGCACCGCTTCGGCGGTCGAGCCGCGCCGGTCGGCTGCGATGACCCGCCCATAGCCCTCCAGCGCGTCGTTCTCAAGCCCGTTGATGTGATCAAGGCGCGCCGAAAGCAGCTGATATTGCGCAACCTGATCGGGCGTCAGCGCGGCAAGATCGACAGCGCGGATCATGTCGGCGGCCATCTTGGCATCGCTCTGCTCCACGGCGGCGCGTATGGCCGCCATATGAAAGCGCGCCCGGACCCAGTTGGGATAATTGTCGATGACGTGGTCGCCGCCGAACGCATCGAGCCGCGCACCAGCGAAATCGCCGGCATCGACCTTGGCGATGGTGCGCCAGATCATCGCGTCGGCATCGTTGAGCATCCTGTCGGCGTTGAGCAGGTCCAGCGCTTCGGCATGGCGCCCGGCCAGCGCGTTGGCCGCACCCAGCGTCGCGCTCATGACCGGCTCGAGGCTCTCCTGACGCAGATCGCGCGTAAGGACATCGAGTACGCCGATCGCTTCGAAGGCAAAATTGTTGCTCAGGTAGAACTGGGCGAGATCGAGCCGGGCGCGGTCGAGTTCCCTGCCCTCGGCAAGCGCGGCGCGCTCCTGATACTCGTCGCGCAGAAGCACGAATTCATCGGGGTTCGGCGCCATCATCGCATTGAGGTCGAGCGCGCTGACGCACGTCGCATCCGGGGCGTAAAGGCGCTGCTGGCCATCGTCGGTCGAAACCGTAAGGCCGGTCTCGGCGGTGATCACCGCAAACCGGTCCTCGATGGAAACATTGATGCCCTCGTGCAGCGGCTTGATCACCAGTCCATGGATGGAGCGCGGCGCTTCGAAATCCACAAAGCCCAGATCGCGCACCACCCCGCGGGCCGGCGGATAGGTGGTCACCACATCCAGAATATCGCCCACATCGGGATCGCGCAGTTGGTGCACATTGCCCGGCCGCTCGAGATCGGCCTGCATTTCATAAAGCCCGGTGGGCGAGCGGCGGCGTTCGAGCGTCACCGGCTGAACCGCCGAAAGCAGGATGTCACCGAGCGAGAGAACCCAGCTCTGCCCTTCCGAAGCCAGCGTGGCCAGCCGGTTGTCGTCGAGCACCATGCGCACGACATAGGCCGCGCCCGTGCTTTCAACGGTCAGGTCGCGGGCCAGGCCATCGAGAATTTCTCCCGATTGCGCATCAGGGCTGACCAGCCGGGAGGGCGTATCGAACAACATCCACACCACATTGCCGCGCCGGAACACGGCGGCGGGCGTTTCTTCGACGAAAGGGAAAACGACACGGACGGTCTGGCCCACCGTGCTGACATAGGGCTGGACGGTGCCCGGCCCGTCCGACACCTCCTGCGCGGGATCCTCCCCGACCTCCTCCCCTTCGGAAACAGGTTCAGGATCCGACAGGGTCGCGGCGATCTAGTCCAGTTCGAGCCCATCGGCACTCGCCCCCGGCACGTCGATATCGAGGATGAATTCGGTACTCGACTGCTCGTAAAAGCGCATCGAAACATCTTCGGGAATGGTCATGGCGATTTCGGTGTCGCCGCCATGGACGATGTTGGTCACCTCGCCAAGCTGCGCAGGGCGGTCCGACAGCACCTCGTAAAGATCGACCGGCACCGGCCAGTCGAACCGGATCGAGGCGTTTTCCCCTTCGCGGGTGAACTCGGCCTTGGTGCCCACGTTCCAGCTGAATTCGATACGCGAAAAGGTCTGATGCCGCCCCACCCTGATGGTGGGCTGGGGATCGTATTCGAGTACAAGCTCGGCGCGCCTGCGTTCCTCGGCGATCCGGGCTGCCTCCTCGGCGCGTTCGGCCAGCTTGGTGATGATTTCGGGCGGCAGCCCCGGGGGCAGCCCGACCCAGCTTGCCGGCAGCAGATCGATATAGAGCTGTTCGCCCGCCGCCATGGTGTTGATCTGGAACTGCTCGCGCATCCCCATGCGGATGCCGGTGCGGTCGGGATCGAACCGGGCAATGGCAACATATTCGCTCAGCGTGGTTCCGACATCGGGCAGAACCCCCTCCATGGGCGTGTCGGGCACCGATATGACCAGCACGCCATTGTCGCTTTCCACCGTATGCTCGGGCAGGTTGAGCCGGTCGGGAAAGGTCAGGATCAGCCGGGCGTAATTCTCATGCCGCTGTGCCTCGAAGGTGATGTTTTCCTGCGCCAGCGCCGGTCCGGCCCACCCCACAAACACGAAAAACGCCAGCAAGATAAATCTTGCAGCGTCCCCATATCCATAAATCTGGCGTCCACGTTTTCTTGTGGTCGAAAGCATTCTGCCTGCCGCCCTTATTCAAGGGCACACTAGGCAGAAGCGCTTAAGATGGGATTACCGCGCCACCTCAAAAGCCCCTGTGTTCGGCTATTGCCCGACGATCTGGGGCAGATTGGCAAATTCGGGCGTTGTCGGCTCCTGAGGTCCTTCCGGTCCCGTCTGGGCAAGAAGAACTGTGAGTTGCTGGGCTTTGGCAGGGATCATCTTGGCCATGATCGGCCCGAGCTTGCGCGGGTTCATGGCATGTCCGACCTTGACCAGCACGCCTTCATCGAGATCGTTGAAGATCGTGGCGGCATCGCTGGCCCGCATGTTTTCATACATGGCCACAATGGCCGCGAACTGTTCGGCCTCGGCGTCTTGTTGGGCGTCGACCAGCGCATTGATCTGGGCCTCCATGGCGCTCAATTCGCTCATGCGCTCCTCGATACGCATTTCGGCGGCTTCGACCACCGCGAGCCGGGTCTGCAACTCGCTCGCAAAGCTTTCGAGTTCGGTGCGGCGCTCGGTGAGGCGCTGGAGAATGATCGCCTCGGTCGCGCCCGGCGGGGCGTCGTCGGCCCCTTCCAGCTCACTGTCGTCGATAGGGAAATTTTCAAAAAGCGCCGCCGCGGCGGCATCGGTCGGTGACATCTCGACCTCGGGTTCCCCATCGGCCGGCGCCGCTTCGGGCTCGGCCGCCGCCTCTTCGGCCACCTGCCCGCCACCAGCCGCTTGCGCGGCGTTCACACCGCCAAGGATATAGCCCTGCCCCGAGACAATGCCGAACGTCTTGAGCATCAGCAAAGCCGATGCGGCAATAACCACGACAGGCAGAAGACGAACCCGGTTCACGCAGCGTGCTCCCGGCGCTTCTGGTGGTCCTTGAGTGTCTTGAGGGCGCTGCCGGCCCGGCTGCCATCGCCGCCATCTCCCGGAGAACGCGCGGCCTGGGTGATCTTGGCAATCCGGTCCATGACGGCCTGGCCGGCATTGACGTGATTGGCCAGTTCGATCGCAAAGCGCTCGGCCTCGTTGAGCCGGCTGTTGAGCCTTTCGTCGGCCTCGACAGCGGTTTCCCGCAACCCCTTGATGGCCCCGTTGGCCATGGTCGTCGCCTGCACCAGATCGGCGATCATCTGCTGGAGGGCGGCACGGTCGGCCTGCAGATTCTTGATCCGGCCGTTGAGCACGATGCAGTAACCGATCGTCGTTGCCAAAAGCGCGGCAACGGCAATTTCAATCATCAGTCCAAGAGGCATTATTTGCCCTCCGCCTTTTCTTCCATCGCTTCGAAGGCCGCCATCGTCACCTTTGGCGGGTTGAGCGGCCGGGTGCCCCGGACCGAAACATTTTTCCCGATATGGCCCATCACCGCCCGGGTCAGGTCCACCTCGCCGCAGCGCAGCGTCACCGGGTCGGACGGAGTCATGTCGAACATGATCGTGTCGCCCTCGGCCAGGCTCAGAGCCTTCGACAGCGGCAGGTCGAGTTCGTGCAGCACGGCGGAAATTTCGGTATCGGCGGCGTGGATCTCGGTGGCCAGATGACCCTCCCAGATCGGATCGCGCCCGAATTTTTCGCCCATATACATCTGGAGCAACTGCTCGCGGATCGGCTCGATCGTGGCATAGGGCAGCATGATCTCGATCTTGCCGCCGCGATCGTCCATGTCGATGCGCAATTCGACAAGGATCGCCGCATTGCCCGGCCGCGAAATGGCGGCAAAGCGCGGATTGGTCTCCAGCCGGTCGAGCTTGAAATTGACGGGCGCCAGCGGCTCGAACGCCTTGTGCATGTCATCGAGAATATGCTCGATCATCCGCCGCGCCATCGCCATCTCGATTGTCGTATAGGGCCGCCCCTCGACACTAATGACGCTCGAGCCGCGCCGCCCGCCAAGGAGCACGTCGATCATCGAATAGATCAGCGCGCTGTCGACGGTCAAAAGCCCGAAATTGTCCCACTCCTCGGCCTTGATGACCGAGAGAATGGCGGGCAGTGGAATGGAATTGAGATAATCGCCGAACCGAACCGAACTGATCGATTCAAGGGTGACCTCGACATTGTCGGAGGTGAAATTGCGCAGCGTGGTCGTCGTCAGCCGCACCAGGCGGTCGAACGCGATTTCCAGCATCGGCAGGCGTTCATAGGACACCAGCGCCGAATTGATCAGCGCCCGCACACCGGTCAGCTCGACATTGGATGCAGCGCTGGAATCGAACCCGAGAAGAGAGTCGATTTCATCCTGATTGAGAACGCGGTCGACATCGTCCGCCCCGCCCGCTTCGGCTTCGAGCATGGCGGCCCAGTCGTCCCCGATCGCCCCGTCCGTTTTTCCTGTCTCGTTGGCCATGATTATCCGCTATTGCACCAGGATTTCCTTGAACAGGATATTGTCCACGCTCGCCGGATAGACGGCGAGGTTGACGCGCCGCAGCAACTCTTCCTTGAGACGATAGAGCCCTGCCGAACCTTCAAGATCGGCGGGACGCAGCTCACGCAAATACACCTGAAAGGCATCGAGAACCCGCGGCATGCGCGGTTCGATCAACTCGATCATTGCCTCGTCGCGCACTTCCAGCGCCGTGCGCAGCCGCAGGAATGCGTCCGCACCGCCCGAGGTGTTGAGATTGACCATGATATCGGGGAGATCATAAAAGGCGGCCTCCGCGGCGACCTCGACCTCACCCCCATGGTCGGCACTGTCGCCGCCGCCCGATTGGGTCAGAAACCACCCACCTGCCCCCGCGACCAGCAACAGCACGGCAACGCCCCCGCCGATCAGCGCAATCTTGGGCAGCCCCTTTTTGGCGGGAGCTGCGTCCGATGTGGCGTTAACTTCTGTTTCGGTCACGTCGCTCATGCAGGCCTTCCGAATCCCCCGGTTTCAGGCGCTTTTGCCCTGTGCCCAGCTAATCCCCACAGGGTTAACGAATGGTTACGATTTGCCTAAGGGCGGCAAGTATTGCCGGGTAGATTTTTCCCCGTCGGCAAAGCCTTACCGCAAAGCCCATAACACCCGATCAATCTAACCCGTTGTTTTATATCGATTTATGAAGTTGGCACGCCACCTGCATTGTCTTTTGGCGAGACGCCCGGCCTGGGGAGGCAGGGCCCTCGAAAGATGTTAACGGGGAAACGCGCATGATCGAGAACGCGCAATTGATCGGCCTCTCGCGCCAGATGGCGCTGCAACGGCAGATGGATGTGGTGGCCAACAATCTGGCCAACATCAATTCGACCGGCTTCAAGGCCGAGGCGATCCTGTTCGAGGAATACGTCATGCCGGTCGCTTCCGACCGCAGTTTCCCCAGCGGCAGCCAGCAGCTTTCCTATGTCCAGGACTGGGCGACCATGCACGATCTCGCCGCAGGGTCCATGACCCAGACCGGCAATCCGCTCGACGTCGCTCTTGCCGGCGAAGGCTTTCTGGCCGTCGAGGCGCCCGAGGGCACCCGCTACACCCGCAATGGCGCAATGGAAATCAATTCCGACGGCGTGCTCGTCACCCAGAACGGCTTCCCGGTGCTTTCCGATGGCGGCAACCCCATCGTCTTTGGCGCCGGGGAAACCGACATCGCCATAACCGCCGAGGGCGAAATCACATCGATCGCCGGCAACAAGGGCAGCCTCGCAGTCGTCGAGTTTGAAAACCCCCAGGAACTGACCCGCACAGGCGACACCATGTTTGCCGGCGGCACCCCGCTGGCGGTTTCGACCACCCGCGTCGTCCAGGGCGCTCTCGAGCGCTCCAACGTCTCGGGCGTTGGCGAAATGACCGAAATGATCCGGGTGACGCGGGCCTATTCCTCGCTCGCCGACCTCATGAACAAGCAAGACGAATTGCGCCGTTCCGCGATCCAGCGGCTTGGCGATACCCAGGCCTGAGCCAGCCAGCGACCGACATAAGGACAACACCGATGAAAGCTCTCTACATAGCATCGACCGGCATGGCCGCCCAGGAGCGCAATGTCGAAGTCATCTCCAACAACATCGCCAACATGCGCACCACCGGGTTCAAGCGCCAGCGCGCCGAGTTCCAGGACCTGCTCTACCAGTCCTACCGCCGCGCCGGCGCATCGACCTCGGAAGCGGGCACGCAGGTTCCCGTCGGCATCGAGATCGGCTCGGGCGTAAGGGTTTCGGCCACCGCCCGCATCATGAGCCAGGGCAATGTGGCACCCACCGAAAAGGAAAACGACGTCGCCATCCGCGGCGAGGGCTATTTCATCGTCAACATGCCCGACGGGCGCACCGCCTACACCCGCGACGGCACCTTCGAGCGCTCGTCCACCGGCATGCTGGTGACCGTGGACGGCTATGAGGTCGAACCCGGCATCATCATTCCCGAGGATGCCACCTCGGTTTCGATCAGCCGCGACGGCATCGTCGAGGGGTTCTTTAACGGCGGCACCGAACCGGTTCAGCTTGGCCAGTTCCAGATGGCGCGCTTCGTCAACAAGGCGGGCCTGGAATCGATGGGCGACAATCTCTTTCTCGAAACCGCCGCATCGGGCGAGGCCCAGATCGGGGTGCCCGGCGCCGAGGGCATGGGCGACCTCCTCCAGGGATATCTCGAAAGCGCCAACGTCAACGCGGTGACCGAAATGGCCGATCTGATCTCGGCCCAGCGCGCCTACGAAATGAATGCCCGCGTCATCTCCGGCGCCGACCAGATGCTCCAGGCCACCGCCCAGCTTCGCTAAACACCTGACAAAGGGGGTAACGACGATGTTTGCTTCACTTCTCAAACGCACCGGTATCGCAATCGTCCTCGGCGCACTGGCCGGCGCGGCGCAAGCCGAGCCGATGCTGCGCGGCGATGTGACCGTCAACGCCGCCATCGTCACCGTGGGCGATCTGTTCGACGGCGCCGGACTGATGGCCGAAACCGCCGTGTTCCGCGCCCCGGCCCCCGGCACATCGGGCATTCTCTCGCTCCAGGACATCGCCTCGGCGGTTCAGGCCGCCGGCATCGAGACATTCGAGCCCGCCGGGTTCGACCGCATCCGGGTGGCCCGCGTCGGCATCGATGTGCGCCAGGAGATGCTCTCGGACCTGATCGCCCAGGATCTGCAATCGCGTGGCATCCTCACCGCCGGCATGGACATGGACATCGCGCTCGACGCGCCCCTGCCCGATCTCATCGCCGCCAACACCGAAACCCCCGCCGCGCTGACCATCCTGCGCTACATGCCCGGTTCATCGAGCTTTTCCGCCCGCTTTGCGGTGGCCGGCATCGATCGCCCGCTCGACGTTTCGGGCCAGATTCAGTTGATGATCGCCGCGCCCCATCTCGCCCGCACCCTGCCGCAGGGCACGATTTTGGGGCCCGACGACATCGAAATGCGCATGGTCCCACTCGCCTACGCCGAATCCACCGGCCTGGTGTCCGACGAGGAAATCATGGGCATGGCCCTGCAGCGCCAGACCCGCGAAGGCGTCATGCTCAAGCCCTCCGATATTGCCGCGCCCGAAATCATCTCGCGCAACGATTCAGTGACCGTCGTATTCCAGCAAGGCGCGCTCACCCTCACCACAACCGGCAAGGCGCTCAATTCCGCCAGCCTGAGCCAGCCGGTATCCGTGCTCAACACCATGACCAACAAGGTTCTGCAGGGCGTCGCCACGCAGAACGGCACGGTCACGGTCTATTCGGGCCCCCAGCAACTCGCCGGGCTCTGATCTTCACGCTCGGGACTTGGGGAAGTCTCGGTCACCGGAGCGTTTCCAGAAGAAGTCGATACCGGTTCTTCGGTTCGGAAACGCGACCACTGAAAAATTACGGGGAATTTTGAAATGAACGCACTTCTCAAACTCGCAACGGGCCTGCTGCTCGTTTCCACGCTCGGCGCCTGCGCCACCACCGACCGATTGGCCAATGTCGGCCAGGCTCCGGCCCTGACCCCCATCGTCGATCCCACGGTCACCGCCGGCTATCGTCCGGTCACCATGCCCATGCCCGCCGCCGAGCCGGCGACCTACCAGCCCAATTCGCTGTTTTCGTCCGATGCACGCGGCTTTTTCAAGGATCAGCGCGCCGCCAAGATCGGCGACATTCTGACTGTTATCGTCACCATCGACGACCGCGCCCAGATCGGAAACACCACCACCGCCACGCGCTCTTCGTCCAACGAAGCCGGGCTGGGTGGCGCACTGGGCTCGATCTTTAACTCGGTCGCCCCGGCCGACGTTTCCGCGGATGCCGCCATCGGTACCAATTCGGGCGTCTCCAACGCCGGCAACGGTTCAGTCAACCGCTCCGAACGGGTCACCACCCAGGTCGCCGCCGTCGTGACCCAGGTGCTGCCCAACGGCAATCTGGTCATCGAAGGCCGTCAGGAAGTGCGCGTCAATTTCGAGGTCCGCGACCTGATCGTGGCCGGCATCGTGCGGCCCGAGGATATCGGATCGGACAACACGATTTCCTCCACCAAGATCGCCGAAGCCCGCATCGCTTACGGTGGTCGCGGCCAGATCACCGACGTCCAGCAGCCCCGCTACGGCCAGCAGATCCTCGACGCCATCCTCCCGTTCTAACCCCGGAAGGGAGGCACACCACGCCTCCCAACCCTCCACGGTCATCCCGAACTTGATCCGGGATCCAGTATCCCCAGCGCCGCCTTCTCCCTGGCGCTTCAGTCCCCAACCGCCTGCCGTTCCCCAAATTCGCGGCAGCCGGTTAACCGGCCCGTCTTCCCCGTTGGGCCGACCCAAAAGGCGCTGCTCCCCGCAGCGCCTTTTTCATCTCTCTTCCCCCCTCACCTCCCCACCACCGTCATCCCGGCCTTGAGCCGGGATCCAGTACTCTCTGTAAGCCCTAACCTCTCCGTAGTCCCTCTCCCCCTCGCCGCCAAAATCCTCTACAACCCTGCCGACACTCATCTGCCCGGAGCCTCCCATGTCCTACGCCGATCTCGAAACCCTCGGACGCAAGCTCGAATCCATTGAGCACGCTATCGCCATCCTCTCGGCGGACGAGGCGACCAACATGCCGGTCGGCGGCGGTGAAAAGCGCGCGGAATCGGTGTCTTTCCTTTACGGGCTGCGGCACGAAACGGCGACCGCGCCCCAGATCGGCGACTGGATCGCAAAGGCCGAATCCGAAGACCTCTCCGACGACCAGAAGCTCGCCGTGCGCGAATTCAAGCGCGTTTACACCAACGCCACCTGCCTGCCCGCCGATTTCGTGGTGCGCAAATCCCAGGCCGAAATACGCTCCGAGCAGCTCTGGCGCGATCTGCGCGCCAAGAACGATTGGGCAAATTTCGCCCCCGCCCTCGAAGGCGTCGTGGCGCTGGCCCGCGAGGAAGCGCAGATGCGCGCCGATGTGCTGGGGCTCACCCCTTACGACGCGCTGATGGAACAGTTCGACCCCGGCAACCGCGTCGCCGATGTCGCCCCGGTGCTCGAAAAGCTCAAAGCCTTCCTTGTCGATTTCGTGCCCCAAGCGCTCGATGCGCAGCAAGGCCGCTACGCCAGCCGCCCCGCCAAATCGGTCGAGGGCCCCTTCCCGATCGAAAAACAGCGCGAGCTGGGCCTTTCGATGATGGGTGCGCTCGGGTTCGATTTCACCCATGGCCGGCTCGACGTCTCTCACCACCCCTTCTGCGGCGGCGTGCCCACCGATGTGCGCATGACCACGCGCTACAGAACCGACGAGTTCCTCACCGCCCTGATGGGTGTTCTGCACGAAACCGGTCACGCACTGTACGAGCAGGGCCTGCCCAAGGATCTTTCGCATATGGCCGCCGGTCAGGCGCGCGGCATGGCCATGCACGAAAGCCAGTCGCTTTTCGTCGAACAGCAGCTGGCCCATGCTCCCCAATTCTGGCGCTGGGCCATGCCCATCGTGTCCCAGCATCTCGGTGAAGATGCGCTTAGGGGCTGGGAGATCGAGGACGTCGTGGCCGAGGTCAACAAGGTCGAACGCGGCTTCATCCGTGTCGATGCCGACGAGGTGACCTACCCGCTCCACATCATCTTGCGCTTCGAGCTCGAACAGGCGCTGATCGGCGGCGATCTCGAAGTGGTCGACCTGCCCGAGGCCTGGGACGCAAAAATGACCGAGTATCTGGGGCTTTCGACAATCGAAAATCCCAAGGACGGCCCCATGCAGGACGTCCATTGGCCGGCCGGCGCCTTCGGCTATTTCCCCAGCTACACGCTGGGCGCCATGCTCGCCGCCCAGCAATGGCAGGCCATCGAAAAGGCCCGCCCCAACGTGCTCGATGAAATCGCAAAGGGTGACTTTTCCGGCGTCAACAAATGGCGCGGCGACAACATCTGGTCGCAAGGCTCACGCTATTCGACCCCCGACCTCATCGAACGCGCCACGGGCTCGACCCTCGATCCCGACATTTTCATCGCGCATCTCAAAAAGCGGTACGGGTAGCAGCGCCCAAGTGCTGCGCGCCCTACTCCCCACCCGGTCACCCCGGCCTTGAGCCGGGGTCCAGTACACTCTGCATTGGTGAAGGAACCTGAGCGCTGCCGGTTACTGGATCCTGGGTCTTCGCCCGGGATGACGACAAAGAGAGGATCGGCCGCCGTTCGCGCTAAAACGGCACACTCGCCCCGACGCTGATGCCCGCATGCCCCGCAACCGACCACGCCCGGAGCGGCCCGGTTTGCGGGCCGCCGGCGCTGCCGAAGGTCACCCCGCCCAGCCCCAGTTGTCCACCGGCAAAGACGCTGGCCGAAAGCTCGGCGCCCTGCTCGGTTTCATAGCGATAGGTGGCCTCGGCCAGTCCGCCCACCGTGGCCAGATCGTAAAAGATGTTGGGCACGCTCCCCAGATCCGCCAACCGCAGATAATGGCTGTCGGTAACCCCGAGATAGCCGCCATTGACCTCGAACCGCAGATCGATGGTCTCGGCCTCCGAAATTTCATTTTCCAGCCACACGCCCAGCCCGGCCGAAGCCGAAAACAGATCGTGCCCGATCACCGTGACGCTGGATGCAATCGGACCGCTGGGACAGGCAGCACCGCAGCGCAATCCGTCCATGCCATAGCGCTCCAGCCCAAACCCGCCGGTCAGATAGGGGCGCACGACCATATCGTTCCAGACCAGCGTCCCATCGGTCGGCAATCCGTACCGCAGCGCGACACTGCCGCCATTTTCAAGGGTGATGTCGCTGAAGGTTTCCGAATAAAGCGCCTGCCCCGCCTCGTAGTCGCGATCCCCGAACGTACCGCCCGCCGCGATGGGGAACGCAGCGATCAGATCGAACCAGCCTTCCTCTCCGCGCCCGGTGAGAGAAAATTCGATATCGGCCTGATAGAGCGGCTCATAGCTCAGGATCGAGGTGGGCTCGCCATAGCTCGCCATCCCCGAACTGCCCGGTGGCGTGAGATGGGACGCGTCGTGATTGAGCGAAAGATACCCCGCGCTCAGCCGCACCTGCGAGCCGACCGATATATCCATCGCGGACGCCCCGGTGGCAAAAGCCGCCGTAAGCGCAATCGTGATCGTCGTGAAAAATGTTTTCGAGCCCATGGCACCAGAAAGCGTCAGCATGGCTTTCCTGTCAACCTGCGCGGCTTGACTTGTGGTGTTTAGCGATTAATTTGGCGCCGAACTGCAACAGGAGTGCTTCCAGGATAAGTGGGCTCCACTTATCCGGTTCGGAAGCGCGACCAACAAAGACTTGGAGCATTTCGGCGATTCCAAGAAGCGCCGAAACGCTCCAACAGGATGTGTGCCCAAATGGATTTTCTTCCGACAGCAAACCGCAATTGCCTCGGAACGGAATCCATCTATGCCCGCACACATCACGCTATCGCGCTTAAGCTTTTCAACGCCTGACGGCACGCAGCTTTTCTCCGATCTCGATCTCGCCTTCTCCCGCCAGCGCACCGGCCTTGTGGGCCGCAACGGTGTGGGCAAGTCGACGATCCTGGGGCTGATCACCGGCGCGCTGGTCCCGCAATCGGGCAGCGTCACCATCGATGGCACCATCGGGTTTCTGCGCCAGTCGCTTAAGCCCGGCCCGGGCGAAACCATTGCCGATCTGTTCGGCGCCACCGTCCAGATCGACATTCTCGCCCGCGCCGCAGCCGGGACGGCAAGCGCCGACGAGTTGGCCGATGCCGACTGGACGATCGAAGCCCGGCTCGATGAAGCCCTCGCCCGCTTTGCCCTGCCCGCCGCCGCCGATACCGCGCTCGAAACCCTCTCGGGCGGCCAGCGCACCCGCGCCATGCTGGCTGCGCTGGTGTTCGCCGATCCCGATTTCCTGCTGCTCGACGAACCCACCAACAATCTCGATCGCGATGGCCGCGATGCGGTCATCGATCTTCTGGCCAAATGGCGCGGCGGCGCCGTTGTGGTCAGCCATGACCGCGAATTGCTCGAAACCATGGACGCCATTGTGGAACTGACCAGCCTGGGCGCCACGACCTATGGCGGCAATTATTCTTTCTATCGCGAACGCAAAGCCATCGAGCTGGCCGCCGCCGAACACGATCTGGCCAGCGCCGAAAAGCGCACGGCCCAGGTGGAAAAAAAGGCCCAGCTGACCCGCGAGCGCCAGCAGAAATCCGATGCCGCAGGCAAGCGCAAACGTTCCAAGGGCGATCTGCCGAAAATTCTCCTCAACGGACGCAAGAGCGCCGCCGAAAATTCGGCGGGCGAAAACGCCCGTCTTGCCAGCCGTTTACGGCAGCAGGCGGAATCGGACGCTCAGGCGGCCCGCGACAAAATCGAAGTACTCCAGCACGTTACCATAGCAATGCCGCCAACCGGTCTGCCCGCCGGAAAAAAGGTGCTGACCCTCGACGCCATTTCAGCCGGCTACGATCCGGCTGCCCCGGTCCTCAAGGATGTCTCTCTCGCCATCGCCGGCCCCGAGCGCGTGGCAATCACCGGCCCGAACGGGTCGGGCAAGACCACTCTTCTCCGCCTCGTTACCGGCACTCTCGAACCGTTCGCCGGGGCTGTCAGTGTGCACGTCCCCCACGCCCTGCTCGACCAGCAGGTGTCCGTCCTGGACCCGCAAAAGACGGTGCGCGACAATTTCCTCGCCCTCAATCCGGCGTCCGACGAGCAAGCCTGTCGCTCCGCTTTGGCCCGCTTCAAATTCCGCGCCGACGCCGCGCTGAAAATGACCGCATCGCTCTCGGGCGGCGAAACCCTGCGCGCCGGCCTCGCCTGCGTTCTGGGCACCGCAGCCCCGCCGCAATTGCTGATCCTGGACGAACCGACCAACCACCTCGACCTCGAATCCATCGAGGCGGTCGAAGCCGGCCTGCGCGGCTATGACGGCGCCCTGCTCGTCGTCAGCCACGACCGCCCCTTCCTCGACGCCATAGCCATCACGCGGGAGATGGCATTGGCCTGAAACGGCAAACGGCCCGCTGAAGTTTTCCTTCAACGGGCCGCCGCAAACGATTCAAAAGATTCAGCGATCAGTCGTCGCGATAAACCTTCTCGCGCCGCTCGTGCATCTCCTGGGCCTCCAGACTCAAGGTCGCGATGGGACGGGCGTCGAGCCGGGCCAGACCGATCGGCTCGCCGGTCTCCTCGCAAAAGCCGTACGAACCGTCCTCGATCCGCTTGAGCGCCGAATCGATCTTGGCGATCAGCTTGCGCTGGCGGTCGCGGGTGCGCAATTCGAGCGCACGATCGCTTTCCGAGGACGCCCGGTCAGCCATATCGGGGTGGTTGGTGCTTTCTTCCTGCAGGTTCTCGAGAGTCTCGCGACTTTCGCGGAGAATCTCGTCCTTCCAGGCATTGAGCTTCTTGCGGAAATACTCGCGCTGACGCGCATTCATGAACTCTTCGTCCTCGGAAGGACGGTAGTCGTCAGCAAGGGCCTCGACCGACATCGTTAAGACTCACTCCCCTTGGCAACAGGTCGCCGCTTATATAGTGGGGTCAAACTTATCGGGCAAACGGAAAGTGACCGGCTCGTTAACAAAACCGTGAGGTGCCGCAAACGGGTCACAGCATCAGGTTTCGGGATAGCGTCCCAGCTTGGCGAGTTCGACCCGCACCCGCAATTCGATATCGGCCACGATGGCCTCGAGCTCCGGATCGATCTGCGCCTTGGCCTGCTGCAGCAGGGAGATGGCCCGGTTGAGCCGTCCTTCCCCGACCTGCCCGATCAAAAGATCGGCCTGAATGTCTTCGAGCATGTCGAGCAGGGAGTTGGCGCGCTTGACCGCCTTGCGGCGCCCGGTGGTCGCATCGTCCGCCGCCTGCAGCGCCAGCAGCGCATCGATCCCGCCCGCCGCGATCGGCGCCGAGGTCTGGGCGCTGCGGCCCGAACCCTGCCCCGATTCGATCTGGAATGCAGGCCCGGACGATTTCGCAGCGGTACCCGGCCGGTTCGTGGTGATGATCCGCCCTGTTCCGTCGATCCGCATGTCTGGCCCGATTGGCTCGTGGTTAATCGATTGCTAACCGGCAGATTTTGCCCAGAGGGGTTAATTTACCCTTAACGGCCCGGCAAACACTGCCCATCGCCAGCCGTATCGCGAACCATCAATTCAGATAATTTCCAACAAAAACAATCGATTAACAGGAGGCGCCCGTGCTTGGCACGCTTTTCGCTCTATTACCCGTGAACAGCGGCACGCCATCGTGGGGACGAGGGCACGCCGCCCGGAAACGGGGAATCGGACGAAAATGAAAACAGGTTTGTTTCGCACCACATTGGCAATCGCCCTCGCCGCCGCACTGGCGATCACCGGGACGCTTCCGGTGCTTGCCGCACCGGCCCGCATCAAGGATATCGTCCAGATCGAGGGCGTGCGCGACAACCAGTTGATCGGCTACGGGCTGGTCGTGGGCCTCAACGGCACCGGCGACAGCCTCAACAATTCGCCCTTCACCCGCCAGTCGATGATCGCCATGCTCGAGCGCATGGGGGTCAACACCCGCGGCGAGACGATGCGCACGGCAAATGTTGCCGCCGTGATGGTCACCGCCAATCTGCCGCCCTTTTCCACGCAAGGCTCGCGCCTCGACGTTTCGGTCGCGGCCATGGGCGATGCGTCCTCGCTCCAGGGCGGCACGCTTTTGGTCACGCCCCTGCTTGGCGCCGATGGCGAGGCCTATGCCATTGCCCAGGGCCCGGTGCTCATCAACGGCTTTTCGGCCCAGGGCGAGGCCGCGACAGTGGTTTCGGGCGTGCCCACCACCGGCATGGTCTCCTCGGGCGCCCTGATCGAGCGCGAGATCAATTTCGCGCTCGGCGCCCAGCACTCGGTGCGCCTCTCGCTGCGCAACCCCGATCTCACCACCTCGCGCCGCATCGCGCTGGCCATCAACGATCTGATCGGCCTACCCGTCGCCATCCCCACCGATCCGGCCAATGTACGGGTCTCCCTGCCCAACAATTTCAACGGCAATATCGTCGATCTTCTCACCGACATCGAACAATTGGTGATCCAGACCGATCAGGCGGCCCGCATCGTCATCAACGAAAACTCGGGCATCATCGTCATCGGTCGCGACGTGCGGGTGTCCTCGGTCGCCATAGCGCACGCCAATCTGACCATCTCGATTGCCGAAAACCCCGAGATCGTACAGCCCGAACCCTTCACCGACGGGGTGACCGCAGTCGAGCCGCGCACGCAGATCAACGTCAACGAAGACGGCACCCAGCTTGCCGTGGTTCCGGAATCGATCTCGCTGCAGCAGCTTGTCGACGGGCTCAATACCCTGGGCATCTCTCCGCGCGATCTGATCGCCATCCTGCAGGCCATCAAGGCGTCCGGCGCGCTGCAGGCCGAAATCGAGGTGATCTGATGGCCGTTACCCTCAACCCCGCTTACCAGTCCCTGCCCGGCTACGCCGATCTGCGCGAAAAGGCGTCCGAACTCGAAGGCGTGTTTTTGAACACCCTCGTTTCCGAAATGTTCAAAGGGCTGGAAACCGACTCCATGTTTGGCGGCGGTTACGCCGAGGAAACCTGGCGCGGCATGATGAGCGAACAATACGCGGCCGAAATGGCCCAGGCCGGCGGCATCGGCATTGCCGACCAGATGGTCGCCGCCCTTATCGAAACACAGGCCGCACAGCAAAGCGCGCCTCACCTGTCATCCATGGGAGCTTACACACAATGACCGCCGCCGATCGCCTCATGGCGCTTGAATCTCTGGACGCAGAATCCCTTTGCGCCCGCGCAGAAACCGCGCTCGGTGCCCTGGTCGAGGTCATGAACCGCGAAACCACCTATTTGCGGGCCGGCCATGTGCGCGAGGCCACGGCGCTCACCGGTGAAAAGACCCAGCTTGCTCAGGACTACGTGACGCTGGCCCGCGCCATCCAGCGCGCCGCGCCGCGCCTGAAGGCCGAGGCCCCCATCCGCATCGACGCCCTGCGCCGGGGCCATGAGGCGCTGGCCACCCAGATGGCCGAAAACCTTCGCGTCCTGGCCACCGCCCGCACCGTGACCGAAAACCTGCTCTCGGACGTGGCCCGCGCCGCCGGCAACACGGCCAAGCCCAAGACCTACGGTGCCGCCGGCCAGTCCCCCAAGCCTTCGGCTGAATCCATGAAGGGCCTTTCGATCAACCGGGCGCTGTGATCGCGGCCGAACATTCCGAAATGATACGATTTTCATAAAACACCACACCCCTGCTTAATCCGCCCGAGAGCCTTTGCGGCACATTCTGCCCGGCAGTTTTTGCCGCATCGGTCAGGGGAATGGTTAACAGGTGACAGGGTTCATCCCACCACAGCAAGGCCCGTTGGGGATCGCAGCAGCCGTCGCACGACCGGCTGAACGGCCCTCGGCGCCACCGCCCCATCGCATCCGCGATTCCGCTGGCGCAAGCCTTGGCCAGCCCCTGCCCAAACGCCCGACGCCCAACCGCCAGAGTCGGAAAAATCCTCAGGATAATCAAGCGCTTGAGGGCACTGTCTCGTCGGCTACCCTGCTCGAGACGAGCCTGATCGCATCGACCCTGGTCAACACCGGAACCGAGCCCGGAGCCGCCCTGGTTCTGCGGTCCGCCCCCTGGCAACCGCCACACTCGAGCCTCACGCTGCGCGACCGCTCCGTCTAGCGCAAAAGGTAAATTTACCCCTTAACGATCAGACTTTGTTAACCATTCAGTAGCACTTGGCATCGCACTGTATGGTTAACGCGCTCCTAACAGGGAGTGATTCTGATCATACCAAGCGACGACGGGGGTTTTGGCCATGTCTGATGTGACGCTATCGAAGGCGGTACGTTCCAACCTTCTGCACCTTCAAAACACAGCCAAGATGATGGACTCCACCCAGGAGCGTCTGGCAACGGGCAAGAAGGTCAATTCGGCCCTGGATAACCCGACAAACTTCTTCACTGCAGCATCGCTGAACGGGCGCGCTGCCGACATTGGCACCCTGCTCGACGCCATGAGCAACGGCATCCGCACCATCGAGGCAGCCGACAACGGTCTGTCGGCGATCACCAAGCAGATAGAGTCGATGCAATCGACATTGCGTCAGGCCCGGCAGGACAATTCGTTCAAGACCGAAAGCTACACGCTCAACATGGCGGCCGCGCCCGTCGGCACCGAAGTGCTCAATTTTGCCGGGGGCGCCCTGCCCGATGGGACCGATTTCGACGTCGACCTGACCGCATCGCGCTCCGAACTCGCCGCCGGCGCCTACACCCCGGCCGGGGTCGATCTTTCCGGTGCGGGCGATGCGGTCGGATTCGATATCGCCGTGCACGGCGGCGACCCGGTCGCCATTTCCGTCACCAATGCCGATATCACCTCGCCCGGCGCCGTCGCCGATCCCACGGCTGTGACCGCCGACGAAATTGCGGCAATCATCAACGCAAAGCTCGACAACGCTGGCATCGCCGCCGCCGCGACTGTCGATGGCGGCGATCTGGTGCTCACAACCGACGCCTTCGCCGGCAGCAGCAGCGCCGGTATCGAGATTTCCAACTTTGCCGAAACCGCCACCGCAGGCACCACGGGTATTGCCAACGGAACAGGCACATCGATCGGCACCCGCGCCCGCACCGTCGACGACATGGTGACCGCCATCAATGCCAACGCCGATCTGGACGGGTTCGTGCGCGCATCCAATGACAACGGCAAACTGCGCATCGAGAACCAGTCGACCAGCCCACTCACCCTGACCGGGCTCACCAATGGCGAAATGACCGGCGGGATCGGCGAGTCCGAAATCGAGGGCAACGACGTGCGCTCCAGCCTTGCCCGTCAGTTCAACGATCTGCGCACCGAACTCGACCGGCTCTCGGAAGACGCCTCGTTCAACGGCGTCAACCTCCTGCGCGGCGACCAGCTCAAGATCGTCTTCAACGAATCGGGCACGTCAACCATCGAAATTCAGGCAAAAAATGCCAAGGGCGAGCCCCGCGCCATCAACGTGGCCAATCTGGGCCTGCTCGAGCTCAGCCCCGAAGATCTCGACCTCAACGATGATATCGATGCCCAGCTTGCCAACCTGCAGAACGCGCTCAACGAGGTGCGGGCCCAGGCATCCGATCTCGGTTCGACCCTTTCGGTGGTCCAGAACCGCGAGGATTTCACCAAGCGCATGATCAATACGCTGGAAACCGGAGCGGCCAATCTCACCCTCGCCGATACCAACGAGGAAGGCGCCAACCTTCTGGCGCTGCAGACCCGCCAGCAGCTCTCCCAGACCGCGCTCAGCCTTGCCAGCCAGGCCGATCAGGCGGTTCTGCGCCTGTTCGGCTAACCGCACCGACATTGGAGATGAACAAGGCGGGCCTCGGCTCGCCTTTTTTTATGCGTGTATGTCGGATGCACCAGCGCGCTTTAACCGTTCTTTAGAAGATATCGCACAGTGTCTGGCCAGTCGTCTCAGGAAGAGGCGCTCTGAAATTGCATAAATCCTAGAAGGGGATTTCCATATGTCTGACGTAACGCTTTCGAGCGCCGTACGCACCAACCTGCTCTCCCTCCAGAACACCGCTGACATGATGTCGACGACCCAGAACCGTCTGGCGACCGGCAAGAAGGTCAACTCGGCTCTGGACAACCCCACCAACTTCTTCACTTCTTCCGGTTTGAACTCTCGCGCCGGCGACATGAACGCCCTTCTGGACGGCATGGCCAACGGCATTCAGACCCTTGAAGCCGCCGATAACGGCCTTACCGCAATCACCAAAACCCTCGAATCGATGCAGTCGACCCTGCGTCAGGCCCGTCAGGACAAGTCTTTCCAGACCGCGTCCTATACGATTGCCGATGATGCATCCTTCGCTTCCGGTGAAACGATCGACTTTTCGGGCGGTGCCGTTGGCGATACCCCGGTCGAAGTCAATCTGACCAAGGCCGTGTCTGGCTCGCAGACCGGTGCCGGTACGTTCGCAGCCATGCAATTTGATGAAGCTGGCGACTCGCTGAGCTTTAATATCGCCGTGGACGGTGCAGCAGCGGAACCAATCACCATCGAGCAGGCCGACGTAGCGGCCATCGGTAATGGCGATAACACCATCGATAGTGTCGATGAACTCGCTGCGGTGGTCCAGGCAAAACTGGACGCAGCCGATATCGCGGCCACTGCATCCAATGACGGTGGCAACCTCGCCATCACGTCCAACTCTGCGGGCGCGGACTCCTCGATCGCCATCACCACCTTGGCTGTTGGCAACGGCACCACGAACGATATCGCAACCACTGACAGCGGCCTCGACACCCTGACGACAGTTGCCGGTGCTGCAGACGGCGGCGATACCAAGACCGTTGATGAACTCGTTTCCGAGATCAACAACAACGCCACACTCAATGGTGCTATTCGCGCGTCCAACGACAACGGCAAGCTTCGCATTGAAAACCAGTCGACCCAGGATCTGAGCGTCGATGGTGTCTCGGCAGACGGTGCCCTTGACGGCACGTCTTCGGGTGCCAACACCATCGAAGGCAATACTGTCCGCGCCGGCCTGGCCGACCAGTTCAACGAACTGCGCGACCAGCTCGACAAGATCGCCGACGACGCTTCGTTCAACGGTATCAACCTGCTGCGTGGCGACAATCTGCAGATCACCTTCAACGAGACCGGCACGTCGGAAATCAACATTCAGACCGAAGGTGGCGAGACCATCAACTCGGGCAATCTGGGTGTTCCGACCACGCTCGAAGCCTCTGACCTCGACAGCGACACCAACATCGACAACGTTCTGGCCGATGTGAAGACCGCGATCAACGAAGTCCGCGCTCAGTCCTCGTCCTTCGGTTCGAACCTGTCGGTCGTCGAAAACCGTCAGAACTTCACCAAGAACATGATCAATACGCTGGAAACCGGCGCGTCCAACCTCACCCTGGCCGATGCCAATGAGGAAGCCGCCAACCTTCTGGCCCTGCAGACCCGTCAGCAGCTGTCCTCGACCGCTCTGTCGATGGCTTCGCAGGCCGATCAGGCCGTGCTGCGTCTGTTCTAATGAACTGACGGCTCCCAGAACGGGGGCAACCATTGCGGAAAAGGGCGGGCCAGAAGGCCCGCCCTTTTCTTTTGTCCCACCCCTCTTCATAATCACCCCAAATTTGAAGGGGATACGAATCATGGCGCTCAAGGTCGAGCTCAAACCCGGCGAAAAACTGATCGTTGGAAGCTGCGTGATCACCAATTCCGACCAGCGCACCCGCCTGTTCATCGAGGGCAAGGCTCCCATTCTGCGCGAAAAGGACATTCTGTCCGCAGCCACCGCCGATACACCCGCCAAGGCCATCTATCTGGCCATCCAGATCATGTATGTGGAAGGAAATGTCGACAAGCTCACCAAGAGCTATTTCGAACTCATCAATGAAATGGTCCGCGCCGCGCCGTCCACTTTGCCTTATATCGACGCCATAAATAATGAGATATTAACCGGCGATCTCTACAAAGCTCTCAGGGCTGCAAAAAAGCTTATCGAATACGAAGGGGAGTTGCTGGGCAATGCAACATCAGGGGGCACTCGCGTATCAAAGGACCGCGCAACAAACGGCGAGTCCCAGAGATCTTGAGGCCAACCTTCTGGCCCGTCTTGCTTCCCGTTTGCAAAACATCCGCGACACCTGGCCCGAGCATTACGACCAGCTCGAAGAAACCCTCAACAAGAACCGCAAGGTCTGGTCCATCTTCGTTCAGGCCGTGACCAGGGACGACAGCCCCCTCCCCCAACCCATCCGCCAGAACATCGCCAATCTCGGCATCTTCGTCATGGGCCAGACCTATGAGCTGCTCGCTGGCGCCGACCCCGCCAAGCTCGACGCGCTCATCAACATCAATCGCCAGATTTCAGCCGGCCTGCGCAGCAAAGGCTGAACCGGCGCCCATCACTGAAATGAAAAAGCCCCGGTCGATGCCGGGGCTTTGTTTTTGCATCCGCTCACGACGCGCTCTTAAAGGTAGTTCACCAGCGAAAGCTGGCTGGCCATCGCCGTGGCCTGATAGCTCGCCTGAAGCTGGGTCTGCAGCGTCAGCAGCATCATCGCCACCTCTTCCTTGGGCGCTTCGGAAATTTCCGCCAGCATCGTTTCGAGCTGCGCCCCATATTGGGAATGGCGCTCCTTGACGGTGTTGACCGTCGAAGCGGCGATGCCCAGCTCCATGGTGATGACTTCGATTGCTCCGGTCTGGGCATTGTTGTCTTCCGACAGCCGCGAGCGCTGGATATCGACAAGCGCATCGTAGCGCCCCGCATTTTCCTCATCGAGCGGAGACAGCTCTGAAACCGAGAACACGGCCAGTCCCTTGATGAGCTCCACAAACCCCTTTTCATTGGCCTGCACGCCATATTGGGTCTTGGTGCTCTCGTCGATATTGGCCGAGACCGTCTGGCGCGGATTGGTGCTGTCCTGCCCGTTGTACCAGGCATTGGCGTTGGGATCCTGGGTCTCGCCCATGCCGTTGAAGAACCCGTCCGCCGCCGCATAGGTCGAGGACGAGCGCAGGTCCGTCTTGGTCAGATTTTCGAGCTTGCCGGCAATCGCCGCATCGAGATTGGCCGCTGTCTCGTCGGCATCCGCCCCGATGGCAAAGCCGCCTTCGGGCACCGGATCGGTATCGGTCGCCGTAAACGTCAGATATTGGACGGTCTCGCGGTCATGGGGAAAGGTGACCCCGATGGTGACCGTATCGCCCTTTGCCGGCACGCCGCCCGCGGTGATCGTGGCGACCTGTTCGGCATCGGGCTGCAGCGGATCGACCGGCGCAGCGGTGCCGGTTATCGCGGTTCCCGTGGTGGTCACCGAAGCGATCTTGAACCCGAAATCATGGTCGCCATCTTCGGTCAGCGTGATCGTATCGGCCGCCAGCGCCTGATCGATCCGACCCGAATTGCCCGCCACGGTTCCCATATCCTCGCTGTTGCGGTTCTCGGTGTAGCGCACGAACCCGTTCGGCCCGTTCATGATGTCCTCAAAGCTCGACACCGGCTTGGTATCGGACTTGTTGCCCCCGAAAATGAACTGCCCCGTGATATCTGTATTGAGGACGTCGATGACCTCCTTGAGCAGATTGGTGGCCTGGTTGCGGGCGTTGGTGAGATTGATTCCGTCGGTGCCATAGGCGTTGGGCACCGCCAGGTCCCGGGCCGACCCTTCGATCTCGTCGAGCCGCTCCAGCCCGTTGGTGTAAAAGCTCATCCGGTTCTCGACGGTCAGGATATTGGCCTGATAGCCCTCGATCCGCGACAAGCGGTTGCGCAGATTGATGTCGTGGACGCGGTCGCTGCCCATCTCGGCCAGCGTGTTGTAGCGGTTGCCCGTCGCCAGTTGCAGCTGGGGGTTCTCGAACTGCTTGCTCATCTTGGATATGGTCGAAAGCGTCGAGGACACCGGATAGAGCGATTTGTTGATGATCGTCATGAGACCTCACATGGCCAGCAGGGCGTCGATCAGTTCCTGAACCGTCGAAACCACGCGTGCGCTTGCCGAATAGGCGTTCTGGAGTTGCATCAGCCGCGCCATCTCTTCATCCACGTTCACGCCATACTCGGCGCTCATGCGCGTGGTGATCGATTGCAACGTATAGCTGACAGCCGAACTTTCCGACTGGGCCTTGGAAACCACATTGCCCTGATGATTTATCATCTGGCCGATGAGATCGGTGACCTTGCCCGAAAGCCGCACCCCGCCATCGGAAAGCGCGGTCATCTTGTCGGAGACAAATTCCATCGATTTGAGATTGTCGAGCAGGAATTCCGGCCGTGTCGCGTCCCCCAGCGATACCCCGCTCGCATACTGCACAAGCTGGGCCGGATCGGAGATCAGCGCCGTGTTGATTGCAATCCGCCCGGCAAACCCGCGCTTCTGGCCATTGCCATCGAGCGAATTGGTAAACGACTGGTCGCGGGTATCGACGAAGAGATTGAGCGCGCCCGCACCGTCCTGCGTTCCGGTCACGCTGATCTGGGAGGACATGGCGCGCATGTCGGCACTGTCGATGGACAGAACGCCGCCGGCATCGCCGATGACCGCCGTTCCCGGCAATTCGCCCGCCAGCGCCGCGGCGATCGCCGCAGCCGGATCGCCGCCCGAGATATCGACCCCGATAACCCGCTCGCCCTTGGCGTTGGGCGTAGCGAGCGGCAGATTGGCCGCATCGCCCATCGCCACGATCCGAACGGAACGGTCGGTCGTGCCGTCATTATAGGTCAGGGCAAGCGAATTGCCCGATTGCATGCCGGAAAGATCGAGTTCGTAGAGATCGGGCGTCAGTTCGTCAGGCTGTGCCACCGTGGTGACGGTGTTCATCGCCTGGGACAGGCCCGCGGCAATCTCGTCGAGCTGGTCCTGCATGTTGACCAGCGTCGTGTCGCGCAGCTCCAGAAGTCCCGCGATGCGCCCCGAAGACAGCAATTGCTGCCCGGCCAGGTCGATCTGCAGCCCCGAAGGGGTGCGCAGGGTCAATTCCCCCACCCCGTTCTTGGCCGGGTCGGGATCGAACAGCGAACTTGAATTGAGCCCGCCCCCCGAGCGGAACCCGAACTGGGAGGCCTCGACGTCGAGAATGCCCACCCCGCTTTCGGTCATCAGCGCCACGGTGCCGTCGGTCCGGTATGTGGCCCGCACGTCGACCAGCTCGGAAATCGAGGCGACCAGGCGGTCGCGCTCGTCCATCAGCGAAAGCCGCGCCTGCTGATCCTGGGAGATGTCGAGAATGCGCACATTGACATCGGCCAGCGCCGTAAGCTGCCGGTTGAGCTCGGACACGCTGTTGGAAATCTGCTGCTCGGCCTCGACCCGCATCTCCTGGACCGCGCCGGTCAGGGTGTTGAGCTGCCCAACGATCTGCTGAGCGGCGTTGAGCACGCCGGCCCGTGTCGTTACGTCATTGGGGTTGGTGACCAGCGCCTGCAGCGCGTTTTCCAGCCCGCCATAGAGCGTATCGAGCGAATTGGCATCGCCCGGCTTGCCCAGATGCATCTGCATCCGGTCGAGAAAGCTTGTGCGCACATCGTGATAGCTGGCCGATGAAACGGCCACCAGATGCTGCTTTTCCAGCGCTTCGTTGAACGCCCGCGACAGGGTCGAGGCGCGAACCTGCGCGCTCGTCCCATAGGCGGTTTCCTCGATGACGATGGACTGCCGGTGATAGCCCGGCGTTCCCTGATTGGCGATGTTGCGCGAAACGACATCGATGCCCCGCTGGCCGGCATTCATGCCGCCCAGTGCATTCGATAGCGTCGAACTCAATCCCATCGCATCAACTCCGTCTTAAAGGCCAGTGGCACGGCGCTGTTTGGGTGAGGGTGCGGCGAAAATGGTTGTTTCCGAGAACCGGAGCGGAGCGTACTTTTTGTACGTGAGCACCGGAAGCGCAGGAAATAGCCATTTGCAGCCCACCCTCACCCAATCAGTCATCGGATCATGTTAAGGGCTTCTTGCAGCATCTCGTCAGCCGTCGAGACGATGCGGGTACCCGCCGAATAGGCCTGCTGGGTCACGATCAGCTTGGTGAACTCTTCGGAGATGTCGGTGTTGGACGATTCAAGAGCACCGCCGGTGATACCGCCATCGGTGGAAAGGATTGCTTCGCCCGACGCGGCCGTGGCCGAATAGATGCCGCCATCAAGGCGTTTCAACTGGTTCTCGGCGTTGAAATTGGCCGTGACAAGCTGGAAGATTTCGATCTGCTCGCCATTGGAATAGGTGGCGACCACCCGGCCACTGTCGTTGATGGCAACCGACATGAACGAACCGGCGGGGTACCCGTTCTGGTTGAGCGTCGAGACGGCGGCCCGGCCATTGGCGTTGTCGAACTGGGTCAGTCCGCCCGAACCGAGGTCGATCTCGACATCACCCACCTCGGTCCCGTTGATGGTAAGGTTCGGAAGGTTCAGTCGCAGTGGCTCTGTCAGAGACACCGAAGCGCCGCCCTGCGTCTGAAGCACGCCATCCTCGAAGGTGAATTCACCATCGGGAACTTCCGACCATGTCTGGGGCTCGCCGTCGCTCATGTAATAGAGGCGCCAGGTATCGGGCTCGTTGGAAACCTTGCCCCAGCGCATCTGCACGTTCACCGACGCACCATTGGGGGCATAGACCGTGATCGCCCCGCCTTCGACCGAGCGCCCGACGAAGTCGGAATTGGTCTCTGGCGCGTCGGGGACCGGCTGAGAGGCAACGCCGGCGATGGTGCCGGTACCGCCAATGACAATGTTATGGTTGGTGTTTTCGGCGGTGATCTGCAGGCGCCCTTCGGAGTCCAGAGACGCCGTCGCACCGGGAACCGAGGAGTTGACCCAATCGATCAAGTCCTGGACCGTGGTCCCGTCCACGCCCTCCACGAACGTCTCGACCGCCCCGCCCCCGACCGAAATCGTGAACTGGTCGCCGCCCGCCCATCCCAGGCCCGGCGCTGCGCCCTGAAGCGTCTCGGTGCCGTCCATGTCGCCGGCGGACGAAAGCGTCGTGGCGAAATCGGCGGCCAGCCCCACGGCGGGAGTATCGGGCAGGTTGACCTCGTAAACGATGCGCTGGGTCGCCTTGGCCGGGATCAGCCCGTTGGAAACCTGCACCATTTCGGGCACCGAACCCGCAACGTTGCCCGTCGTGGTATCGATGGGCACGCCCTTGAGATAATAGCCCGCGCCATTGCGCAAAAACCCTTCGCGATCCATCTCGAAATCGCCGCGACGGGTATAATAGCTCGCATCGCCGAACACGGAATTGCCATCGGACGTACCGGTCTTTTCCGCGACAACGAAAAACCCCGACCCGTTCAGCGCGACATGGGTACCGGTCGAGGACGTGATGATGTCGCCGCGCACATCGTTTGTAGAGCGCGAATAGGACAGAACCGCGCCGGGCTTCTGCCGGCCGACCGCCGCATCGGGGATAAGGTCGATGAACCCGGTTTCCATGCGCTTGTAGCCGGTGGTTTGCGAGTTGGCGATGTTGCCCGAAATGTTCTCGAGCGCGAACGACTGCGCCGCCATGCCCGTAACGGCCGTCGACAATGCCCCATAGATACCCATTTTACTCTCCGTCGTACGAGCAACCCCAACCGGGATCGCGACAGCCCAAACATGTGCACGCCAAGCACGCGCATTCGCAAACAGGTGATGCAAGAGAAGTGCCAGACTCCGGAACCCTTGATTTTGCTGGATTTTCTTCGATACCGACGACCGTCGAAAGCACATCATCGGGAAATTTCAGCCGCCCACCCGGCAAATTTTTCCCTCACCCTCCGCTGCCATGCGCCCCCGCCACCCTCGTTCCATACACGCCCCGCCACCCTCGCTGCCTCCCCGCCACCATCATCCTCCCGCCTCCCCACCACTGTCATCCCGGGCGAAGACCCGGGATCCAGTACTCACCAGCGTTGGTGATTTCTCTCCCGGGGCGGGAGTGCCCTGGCCCCCGCATCAAGTCCGGGGTGGCAGGCCGAGGTTGAGGGCAGACCAGCGAATGACTGGACGCCCGCGCCATAAAAATCTAAGCAGCATGTTCTGATTTTCTTGACTTTGACCGGACCAGCCCCATGCTCTTTTCCAGCCCCGATCAATTCCGCGCGCTCCCCCGCAAGGCCGTCACGGTCTTCGGCATGGCCGGCGTGGGCAAGACGCGGCTGGGCAACATCGTGCGCCGTGCCGACTGGTTTCATTTCTCGGTCGATTTCCGCATCGGCACGCGGCACATGGGCGAATACATCGTCGACAATTTCAAGCGCGAGGCAATGAAGGTGCCCTTCCTTGCCGAACTGCTGCGCTCGGATTCGATCTCGATCCAGTCCAACATTTCCTTCGACAATCTCGATCCGCTTTCGAGCTATCTCGGCACGCCGGGCAATCCGGCCAGGGGCGGGCTGACCTTTTCCGAATACCAGCGCCGTCAGGAACAGCACCGCGTGGCCGAAATCTACGCCCTGCTCGACGTTCCCTATTTCATCGAGCGCGCCAAGGCGCTCTACGGTTATGACGATTTCCTGTGCGACACCGGCGGTTCGCTGATCGAGGTGCTCGACCCGCACAATCCAGAAGATCCCGTGGTCAAGGCTTTGACCGACACCACGGCCCTGCTCTACCTGCGCGGCACCGAGGGCGATGCCCAGCGCCTGATCGACAGGTACAAGGCCAACCCCAAACCCATGTACTACCCGCCCGACTTCCTCGTTGCCAAATGGGACGAGTTCAAGCGAGAAAACGGCGTCACCCACGATGACGACGTCGATCCCGACGCTTTTGGCGTGTGGGGCTTCGAGGCCCTGCTGCGCGACCGGCTGCCGCGCTATCAGGCGCTGGCCGACAATTTCGGCTATCAGGTCGACGCGTCCGAGCTTTCCGACGTGCGCGACGAAAAGGATTTCATGGAGCTCATGTGCAGGGCCATCGCCAATCGTCTGGCGGTGGCCGCAGAATAATAGGACTGCACTTATATAAGAGTTTACTGAAAGACATCCCAAAATGCCAATCCGCATTCCCGACCAGCTTCCCGCCCGCGTCACGCTCGAAACCGAGGGCGTGGTGGTCATGGACCAGTCCCGTTCGGCGCGTCAGGACATCCGCCCGCTCCAGTTCGGCCTGCTCAATTTGATGCCCAACAAGCAGCGCACCGAAACCCAGTTCGCGCGCCTCATCGCCTCCACCCCGCTCCAGATCGATCTCACCCTGGTCCGGGTTGCCGACCCGCTATCGAAAAGCACGCCCGAGGATTATCTCCAGAACTTCTATTCCACCTGGGAGGACGTGCGGGCCAAAAAATTCGACGGGTTCGTGGTCACCGGCGCCCCCATCGCCAACATGCCGTTCGAGGACGTGCGCTACTGGCCCGAAATGCTCGAAATCATCGATTGGACCCAGACCAACGTCCACCACTCCATGTTCATCTGCTGGGGGGCCCAGGCCGCATTGCATCACCTGCACGGCGTCAGGCGCTATCGCATGGACCACAAGGCGTTCGGGGTCTATCGCCACAAGGTGCTCGACACCCGCCACCCCTTCCTGCGCGGCTTTTCCGACGATCTGGCCGTGCCTGTGTCGCGCTACAACGACATCGACCGCAAAAGCCTTTCGCCCGATCTCGATATCCTCATCGACAGCGACGAAGTGGGCATCTGCATGCTCGACGACCGCAAATACCGCGCCGCCTACATGCTCAACCACCTCGAATACGACAACACATCGCTGGCCGACGAATACCACCGCGACATCGAGGCCGGACTCGAAACCCCGATGCCCGTGGACCTGTTCCCCGACAACGATCCGGCCAGAATGCCCGAAAACCGCTGGCGCAGCCACGCGCACCTTCTGTTCCAGAACTGGATCAACGAGATCTACCAGACAACACCCTACGATCTCGACAAGGTCGGCACGGGCGGGTGGTAGACTGATCGACTGACACCGACGGAAAAGACAAGCGCGCGGCATAAAACCCGCGCGCATTCGTTTTGCATCTTGATATGCAGTCAAATACCTGCATATTATCTCTCCAGACGGAAATGAGGCCAATGGACGACGACAAGGTATTCAGGGCGCTGGGCGACCCGACCCGCAGGAAACTTCTCGACCTGCTTTATGAAAACAACGGACGCACGCTCAGCCAGCTCATCGAAGGGCTGGATATGACCCGTCAGTCCGCCACCCAGCACCTCGATATTCTCGAAGCGGCCAATCTCATCTCCACAGTCAAACGCGGCCGGGAAAAACTTCACTTCATCAATCCCGTGCCGCTTCACGACGTTTACGAGCGCTGGGTCCGCAAGTTCGAGCACCAGCGCCTGAGCCTGCTTTACCAGCTCAAGACCGAACTCGAAGGAGAGAAAGAATGACCGCCGAACGCACCAGCTTTGTCTATGTCACCTACATCGCCTCGACCCCGCAAAAAGTGTTCGAAGCCATCACCCGCCCCGACATCGCCCGGCGCTACTGGGGCCACGAAAACGTCTCGGACTGGACCCCCGGCGCCCAATGGCAGCACATCCGCGCCAATGACGAACGGACGGTCGAACTCGTCGGCGAGGTCGTCGAGATCGCCCCGCCCGCCCATCTGGTCATCACCTGGGCCAACGCCTCGCAGGCCGACGACCCCGACGCCCACAGCCGCGTAACCTTCACCATCGAGGAATATGAGGACATGGTCCGCCTCACCGTCAGCCATGACGAACTGATTGCCGGCAGCGGCATGGAAGCCGGGATCAGCAAGGGCTGGCCGGTCGTGCTTTCCAGCCTCAAATCCTTCCTTGAAACCGGGCGCGGGCTCGACATTTTCGCCAGGCCCAAAGCGGCCTGATCCCGCGCGGCGTCAATTCCCGAGGACCCACAAATGGCCAGATCCTACAAGGGCGGATGCGCATGCGGCGCGATCCGTTATGAAACGGGCAGCGATCCTATTTTTCAGAACCACTGCCAATGTATCGATTGCCAAAAGCGAAGCGGCACCGGACACGGCTCCTATCTGAGCTTTCCGCACCGCGCCGAGGTAAAAATCACCGGTGAGGTGTCAGAGTGGCGTGTAACGGCGGACAGCGGGCACGACAAGATTCACGCCTTCTGCCCGACCTGCGGAGCGCCGGTTTACCTGACCTTCACCGCCATGCCTGACTTGATCGCGATCCACGCCGCCAGCCTCGACGACCCCGGCCAGTTCACTCCGCAAGCGCTCACCTACAGCATACGCGGCCACGCATGGGACACGATCGATCCGGGATTGCAATCGTTTGAGAAAATGCCGGTGGCTTGACACAGGGGCGTTTGGGCACGATGCCGCGCCCACTGCTCACTCCAGCCCCGCAGCCACCCTCAGCGCCGCGTTGATCCGCTCCTGCCAGCCCGGCCCGTCATCCTGGAAATGGGCCAGCACATCGCGGTCGATGCGCAGCGAGACCAGCTCCTTGCCGGTCGGGATGGCGTTGGTTTTCGGCTTGGGGTCTTCGGGCCTTGTGGTCGCGGCCCTGAACAGCGCTTCGGCGCGCTCCTTGCCGCTGGTCGGTCGGCGTGGGGTATAGGCCATCAGGGTCACCATGCTGTGCAAAAAATGAATGACCCGGCCAGGAGGTGGAATCTCCGACCGGGCCAAAGCCTTCAATCGGCGAAGATCAAAGACGGCGCATCGATAATCCAGACCAGCCCCAAGGGCAAGGACCAATCGATATCGCGCCAACACCTCCCTTGCATTCTGCCGTTCTCCCCCTACCTTGTTCGGGCGTAATCGGAGTTTGAGTTCTTGCCCAGCCTGCCCACCACCATCGCCGACGAACTGGGCATTGCGCTCGGCAATCTCGCCGATGCGGCGACCGGAACCGTCACCCCAACCCTGCGGCTGGGCGTCACCGGCCTGTCGCGGGCCGGCAAGACCATCTTCATCACCGCGCTCATCCATAACCTTTTGACCGGCGCGCGCCTGCCCGGTTTTGCGCCCATGGCCGAAGGCCGGCTGATCGGTGCTCGGCTGGCCGAACACCCCGACAACGCCACGCCCCGTTTCGCCTATGAAAACCACCTTGCCGCGCTGATGGGCACGCCCCCGGTCTGGCCCGAAAGCACGCGCCGCATCTCCCAACTGCGCCTCACCCTGCGCTATCAGTCGGCAAGCTGGATCAAATCGCAGTTCGGCACCTCGACCCTTAATCTCGACATCGTCGATTATCCCGGCGAATGGCTGCTCGACCTGCCGCTTCTGACCAAATCCTACGCCGAATGGAGCGAGGAGGCCCTGGCGCTTGCCCGGCGCCCGGCCCGCGCCGAAGACGCAAAACCCTTCCTCGATGCCCTGGGATCGTTCGATCCCTCCCGCGAGGCCGATGACGCCGCTGCCGAAACCCTCGCCACCGCCTTCACCGCCTATCTGCGCGCCTCCAAGGGCGATGCCCGCGCGCTCTCCACGCTCCCGCCGGGGCGTTTTCTGATGCCCGGCGATCTCGAGGGCTCCCCGGCCCTCACCTTCGCGCCCCTACCGGCCCCGGCATCGACAACGCGCCATTCGAGCCTTTATGCAATGCTCGAGCGCCGCTACGAGGCGTATAAGTCTGTCGTCGTCCGCCCCTTCTTTCGCGACCATTTCGCCCGCCTCGACCGCCAGATCGTGCTTGTCGATGCCCTGCGCGCGCTCAACGCCGGCCCCGAAGCTGTGGCCGATCTGGAAACGGCGCTCACCTCGGTGCTCTCCTGCTTCCGGCAAGGGTCGTCCAACCCCATTTCGCGGCTGTTCACCCGCAAGATCGACCGCATCCTGTTTGCCGCCACCAAGGCCGACCTCTTGCACCACACCTCCCACGCGCGGCTGGAAACCATCCTCAACCGCCTCGTCGCCAACGCCTCGCGCCGCGCCAAATTCCACGGCGCCGAGACGCGCTCACTGGCCATCGCCGCCATCCGCGCCACCCACGAGGGCAGCGTCAAACATGGAGGCGAAACGCTGCCCACCATCATCGGCACCCCCGAAAACGGCCAGCGCCTCGGCGAAACCACCTATGATGGAAAAACCGAAATCGCCTTGTTTCCCGGTGACTTGCCCGAAAACCCCGATTCACTTTTCAAATCGGTTGATTCAACACCTCAACTGAACTTCCTGCGCTTCCTGCCGCCCAAAACCCTTTCCCCGAGCCAGACCGGTGATCCCGTGTTTCCCCATATCCGCCTCGACCGCGCGCTGGATTTCCTGATCGGGGACAAGATGGCATGAGAGAGCCCCGCGCCATCCCCACCCAAACCCGTGCCGATGAACAGGCGGCCCGCGCCCCGCGCGCCTTTGAAACCGCGCTGGCCGAGCCGGCCCCCGACGTCTTCGAAGCCACGCCCCAGGACCTCGCCGATACCGATGTGGCCCCGCCGCCCAAACGCCGCGGCCGCTTCTGGCGCAATCTGGCGCTATGGACCGGCGGCACCCTGATCTCCCTTGGCCTGGGGCTGGCCGCCGACCGGCTGATCCGCGACCTGTTTGCGGCCTATGATTGGCTGGGCTGGTTCGGGCTGGGCGTTTTGGCGATCTTTGCCCTCGCCCTGGTCGTCCTCACCATCCGCGAAATCATCGGTCTGGCCCGTCTGCGCACCATGGACCGCCTGCGCGACAAGGCCTCGGCGGCCCTGATCGCCGATGACCTGCCCGCCGCCCGGAAAATCGTTGCCGAACTTGATGGGCTCTACGCCGAGCGCGCCGATCTGGCCCGCGCCCGCACCGGGCTCAAAACCGATACCGCCTCGATCCTCGACGGTGCCGAGTTGATCCACACCGCCGAACGCGCGCTCATGACGCCCCTCGATGCGCGCGCCCGTGCGCTCACCGCATCGAGCGCCCGCCGCGTCGCTCTGGTCACCGCCGTCGCCCCGCGCGCCCTGATCGATATCGCATTCGTCGTGTTCGAAAGCTTTCGCCTCGCCCGCAATCTGGCCGATCTTTACGGCGCGCGTCCGGGCTTTTTCGGCTTTATCCGTTTGATAGGGGCCATCATTGCCCACCTCGCGGTCACCGGTGGGCTGGTCTTGACCGATGGAGTCGTCGAGCAATTGATCGGCCATGGCGTGGCTGCCAAACTTTCAGCGCGTCTGGGCGAAGGCGTTCTGAACGGGCTGATGACCGTGCGGGTGGGCATCGCGGCGATCAAGCTCGTTCGCCCCCTGCCCTTTGCGGCCCGGACATCGCCCGTCGTCTCGGACTTCGTGGCCGATCTTGGCAAGGTCGCCACCGAGGGCAAGACAAAATAAAGGGCAGCGCCGAAGCGCCGCCCCAAAAGGCTTGAAAAGGAGCCGCTGTTATTCGGCGTCTTCTTCACCTGCGTCACCATTGTCCATTTCGTCGTCCGCCGTTTCTCCCGGAACGGGAACATCGATCAGACCTGCCTCGGCACAATCGTCGCGCGTCAGCGTCGAAAGATCGATCGAGGACGTCGAGAGCTCTTCAGCCGAGTTGGGGGATTCGTCAGCGGCTTCGGCAAGCGGTTCCTCGAGCGTTTCGCAATAGTCCTCCACATAGACCCAATCTTCGGCGCTGACGGTAACGCCACCGATTTCCTGGGCCATGGCGGGAGCGGCGAGGCCGGCAGCAAGAGCGATCGAAGCAAAAAGAGCAGTGCGTTTCATGGTTTTCTCCATTGGTTCTTTGATCGGTTGCAGTAAATCCAACCGATGAAACAACGCTTTACCTGCCGTTCATCCAATTATTCGAAGCCGGCAGGTCGGCGTTGGTGAAACAATGCAGAGACCCCGCGCCGGGTTGCGATTCCAAATTTGATCATTTGGTGGCATTGCCAGGCCAGGGCCGAGCTGCGCGCAACAAAAAGGGCGGCTCCATGGAGCCACCCTTGTCGCATCTGGCAATGGTTTTATCGATCAGATCAGACCGGCTTTTTCACAGTCGCTCTGGGTGATCGAGCTCAGCTGAACGCTCGCGGTGGAAAGTTCAGCGGTCGTCGACGGGCTGAAATCGAAAGCGTCGGAGACCGAAAGGCCATCAAGGGAGTCACAGTAATCGGTCACGTATGTCCAGTCCGCGTCGGAAACCGAGACCGTACCGATGTTTGCGGCCATGGCGGGAGCGGCAAGACCGGCAACAACTGCGACGGAGGCGAGAAGGGCTTTGAGCTTCATTTTTTAAGTATCCTTTTCTTGACGTCCCTCGTTGGGGACAAGACAAGAGATAAGCGCTCCCCAGCCGATTTCCAGATTAATAATATTAGTTTTTCGTCACAAAATGACGCACCCGTTCACATTGCCCAAGCTGCCCATTCAGTCGCCCAAAAAAAGGCCCGGTTTTCCGGGCAAAACCGGG
>PBNW01000076.1 GCA_002723255.1 Pelagibacterium sp.
CCCCGCCGCAACCGCCATGGCCGCCGCCCTCCTGCTCGAAATTTCCAGCCCAACGCCCGAACAGGCAAAAGTCCTGCAATCGCGCGCCCGCCAGCACCAGCGCAACTGGGCCGGCCACGAAATCGGCTATATCGAAGCCACCGAGGCCGCGCGTCTCAAACTCTGAGCCAACGCCCACCACGCCCCCACCGTCATCCCGGGCGAAGACCCGGGACCCGGTAACCGGCAGCGCTCAAGCCTCTCGCACCGGCCGTGCCGTCAGGAAACCCGGTTCCCCTCGACCAAAACCTGCGGAAACCGCTCCGTCTCCTGCGCCAGATCGCTGGAGATCAAATCCCACCACGCACTGCCGACAATGCCGTTCTGTCGCGCTCCGATAATCGTGTTTCCCGTAACGCTCGCAGCGCCCGCACCCTCAGCCACGCTCACCACGATGCCGGTATCGATATCGCGCACCAAATTGCCGCTGATCGTCACATCGCGCAGATACGGTCCCCAACCTGCGGTTATGCCGGTCCCCGGTACGTTTTCGATCACATTGTCGGAAATGATGGCATCGGCCTCCGCTGCAATCCCATAGGGCGTATCGAGGTCGGGATTGGTCTCGGACGCCTGATAAAGATTGCGCACGATATTGCCCGTGCACACCGCCAGCCGTCCGCCGTCGTTGAAATTGGTCATCGAAATGCCCGCAGCCGCCCCATCGATGATGTTGTTGGCGATCACCGAGCCGGTGAACGAAAATTCCGAAAAGATCGCCACCTCCCCACTGCCAAGGCATGTGTTGCCGGTGATCTGGGTGTTGTTGGTGGCGTTGAGGCGGATCGCCGAGAAGGCGCACTCGGAGATATGGTTGCCCGAAACGATCACCTCATCGGCCCGGAAAATGTTGATCCCGTTTCCGTTCTGCCCATTGCCGCCATCTGTCCAGTCGATTCCGGAGATCCGGTTGCCCGAAATGATTGTCCCGTCAGCCCCCGCTTCGCCGCGCCACACCCTGACCCCGCCATTGCCGCACTCGGTTATGGTGTTGCCGTCAATCGAGACGCCCGTCCCGTCGTAGATGAACAGCCCGGTATAGGCGCTGCCGCTCACCCGGCAATTTTCAACCCGCCCCGACGATCCCATCAGCGTAATGCCGTTGAGTGCCGTATTGGAAACCGCGCAATCGCGGATCGTCACGTTCGCGCAATCGGCAAAATGGACAAGTCCGCCATGCCACATCTCGCCGCCCGCACCGCTGCCGTCGATCGACAGCCCGGCCAGAACGATGTTGGCTTCGCCCTCGGCGCCCAGCAGGGGATCGCTGCCCAGATGCACCAGCTCGGTCGAGCCGGGCACGCCCGACAGCATGAACCCCGAGGGCAGGCGCAAGCCCCGCGTCGAAAAGCGCCCGGCCGGTAGCGCCAGATGCCCGGTGTCGCGCGCGCTATCGATAGCGGCCTGCAACATTTCGGTCATGTCCGTCGCTGCGTCCGGCCATGGCGTCACCGCCTGACCAAAGGCTGCCCGCATCATAAACGGGGTGCATAGCGCGGGGATAAGTGAAGCTGCGAGAAATCTGCGACGGTCGATTTTCATATTTCCTCCGATTCCGGCAACTAACGGGTAAATTTCACTCAACTCCATACTTTTTACGCGCAATAGTGAATCCTTGCGGTGCGCGCTTGCACCCCGCTATAGATTGGGTCCTGCTGTTGAATCGGACCCCGCCCATGCTCGTCGACGACGCCGTTTATCTCGGAACCAGCGCCCGGCCCGAATACCTCCATCTCGGTTTCGGCAACCGCCACGGCCTCATCACCGGCGCAACGGGAACGGGAAAAACCGTTACCCTGCAAATACTTGCCGAAGGCTTCTCCCGCGCCGGGGTCCCGGTTTTCTGCGCCGACATCAAGGGCGATGTGGCAGGACTTTCAAAGCCGGGCGAGCCCAAGGACTTCCTTGCCGAACGCGCCGAAAAGATCGGCTTTTCCGACTATGCCTACGAGGCTTTCCCAACCATCTTCTGGGACCTGTTCGGCCGCCAGGGACACCCGATCCGCACCACGGTTTCCGAGATGGGACCGCTGTTGCTCTCGCGCATGCTCGACCTCAACGCCACTCAGGAAGGCATCTTGAACGCCACCTTCAAACTGGCCGACGAGGAAGGTCTTTTGCTCCTTGATTTCAAGGACTTGCGTTCACTTCTCGGCCACGTCGCCGAGCGCCGGGCCGAACTCTCCGCCCACTACGGCAACATCTCCACAGCTTCTGTCGGCGCCATCCAGCGCGCGCTGCTCGTCCTCGAACAGCAGGGCGCCGAGAACTTTTTCGGCGAGCCGGCGCTGAAAATTTCCGACCTCATGCGCACCGACACCCAAGGCCGCGGCTTCATCTCGATCCTCGCCGCCGACGAACTTATGCGCGCTCCTCGGCTCTATGCTATGTTCCTGCTCTGGCTGTTATCGGAACTGTTTGAGCAACTTCCAGAAGTGGGCAATCCCGATAAGCCCAAACTGGTGTTCTTTTTCGACGAAGCGCACCTTTTGTTCGATGAGGCGCCAAAAGTGCTGCTCGACAAGATCGAGCAGGTCGTGAAATTGGTGCGCTCGAAAGGCGTAGGTGTTTATTTTGTAACGCAAAATCCCGCCGATGTACCCGAAGGCGTCCTCGCCCAACTCGGCAACCGCATCCAGCACGCCCTGCGCGCCTATACCCCCAGGGAACAAAAGGCCGTCAGGATCGCCGCCGAAACCTTCAGGCCCAATCCCGATTTCGACACCGCCGAAGTCATCACCCAACTCGGTACGGGCGAGGCGCTGGTCTCCGTGCTGGAAGAAAAAGGCATTCCCTCGGTGGTCGGTCGCACCATGATCCGTCCGCCATCCTCCCGCATGGCCCCGATCACGCCAGAAGAGCGAGCCACTGTCATCGCCGGGAGCCCGGTTTCCGGGCTTTACGACGCCGTAATCGATCGCGAGTCGGCCTATGAGCTTCTCGACGCCCGCGCCGCCCAGGCGCTGCGCGAGGCCGAGATTGCGGCTCGTGAATCCGAACTCGAAAAGATCGAACAGGCCCGGTCCAAGCCTGCGGCGCGCCGTTCCACCCGGCAAACCCCGATGGAAGCCGCGCTGACCAGCTTTGCCCGCACCGTCGCCCGCCGCGCCGGGGATTCCTTTGTGCGCAGTGTGCTCGGCACGCTTACCAGGGGGCGCTAGCGATATGGCAAAGCTCAGCGCCGTTGCCATATTCGCCGATACTGGGCTGACCGCTCACCAGGCGCTCTACCGTCAGGCCGGCGCCACCATCGCGCGCAATGGTGCGCATCTCCATTGCATCGCCCGCAATGGCCAATGGCCGCGAACCCTGATTGAATCGGCGCTGGCTGGCGGTGGCCACGTCACAGTCGCCACCGGTCCCATCACCCGTCGTCTCGACGTGCCGCAGGGGGTCGAGATCGTTTCCGAGGACACCGAATCGGCCGCTGCAGCCCGTATGGTGAGGGCCAGTCAGGCATTGATCGGCTTGCCGGGCGGCATCGATACGGTCGCCGCCCTCTATTCGGCCTGGGTCGCCGCGGGCGGTGCTCAAAGCGACCGCCCTGTCGGCCTGCTCAATCAGGGCAGAGCCTATGAAGTCGTGAAAGGCTTTGCCGGCGACGTCGCCTCCGTCGGTCGCGGCAATATCGATGGCCTGATTCAGATATCGGAGACTTTCGATGATCTGTGGAACAGGCTTACGCGTCTGGTCTAGATGAATCCGGGCGCTGTTCGCGCATCGCCTTGTGGGCGAGAAACGAGACGATGTTTTCGCCGCGCCGCTCGACAGGAATGACCCGTGTGTCGTCCAACGCAATCCGGTTTCGCCGGTCCGGCCCCACATAATAGGGCTCGGCGCTCACATACCCACCGGTTCCGTTGGCCAGCCGCGCGGCAATCCGCTCTTCGAGATACACAGGGCTCATGGGTTTGACGATGACTTCGTCAATGCCCGCCTGCACACATCGCCGCCTCATCTCGCTATCCACGGTCCGGCTCAGGGCAATAATCTGGACATGTCGGGACGCAAGATCATCGCCGTTGCGGATCGAAAGCGCCACGTCCGCCGCCGTCACCCGGTCGAGGTCGTAATCGGTTACCAGCAGCGCCAGCGGCGCGATGCGCATGTAGTCGCTCAGCGCCCGGTGGTCGCAAAATTCGCGCACGCGCCAGCCATGCCCCCTCCGCAATGTCGCTCCCAGAACCGATGCCAGCGCCGGGCTGTTGGAAAGAACGGCAATGGTCGGAACAGGCAACACGGGAGGCTCGCTTGGCATGAAATATCAATGGTTACCCAAGCCTTAACACGCCCATCGTGCAGCCGGAAGGTGCCAATTCCAGTAACCTTAAAGCATATGGCCCGCCTGTGGACAGACGGGCCATATATCGTTGATGCAATGGGGTAATTCAGGAGGCGGCTTCGTGCAGCTCGGCCACGTAGTCCCAGTTCACAAGATTGTCGAACCAGGCTTCGAGATATTTCGGGCGCGCGTTGCGGTAGTCGATGTAATAGGAGTGTTCCCACACATCCACACCCAGCAGCGGCGTGCCGCCGTGCACCAGGGGGTTTTCCCCGTTGGGGGTCTTGGTCACTTCGAGCTTGCCGTCCTTGAGGGTCAGCCAAGCCCAGCCCGAACCGAACTGACCGGCGCCAGCGGCGAGGAAATCATCGCGGAACTTGTCGAACCCGCCAAGGTCGGAATCGACGGCCGCCTGCAGCTTGCCGGGCAGGGATTTGCCGCCGCCATTGGGCTTCATCCACTTCCAGAAATGAATGTGATTGAAATGCTGGCCGGCATTGTTGAACAGGGGCTGGTTCTTGCCGAAGCTTTCCTTGACGATATCTTCGAGGCTCTTGCCCTCAAGGCCTGAACCTTCGAGCAGCTTGCTGCCGTTGGTCACGTAGGCCTGATGGTGCTTGTCATGATGAAACTCAAGCGTTTCAGCCGACATGTACGGGCCGAGCGCATCATAGGAATAGGGCAGGTCTGGGAGTGAAAAGCTCATCGGAGGGCCTCCTTATAAGGTTCTGAAAATCTCTCGCTCGATAAATTGGTCGCGAATTTACCAAGCTAATGCTTCTTATATACCGCCGCCATGACACCGGCGCAACGGCTGGACGGGAAAACTTATGCCAATTGGACGCATTTGAGCGCAAAGGCATATGTAATCGCTGTTTCTTTGATGCGTTCAAAGCGTCCGGAAGCTCCACCGTGTCCGGCGTCCATGTTGGTGCGCAGGTACAATGCGTTCTCGTCGGTCTTGGTTGCACGCAGTTTCGCCACCCATTTTGCCGGTTCCCAATAGGTGACGCGCGGATCCGTCAGCCCCGCCAGCGCCAGGATCGGCGGATAGGCTTTGGCATCGACATTGTCATAGGGTGAATAGGCGGCGATCCGCCTGTAATCGTCTTCCGAGGTAATCGGGTTGCCCCATTCAGGCCATTCGGGTGGGGTGAGCGGCAGAGTATCGTCCAGCATGGTGTTCAGCACGTCCACGAACGGCACGATCGCCATGACACCGGCCCACAATTCGGGCCGCATATTGGCGACTGCGCCCATCAGCATGCCGCCGGCCGACCCGCCTTCGGCCACGATCCTGCCCTCGGACGAGTAGCCCTTTTCGATCAGCATTTCCGCAGCGGCGATGAAGTCGGAAAACGTGTTGGTTTTGTAGGCCGCCCGCCCATTCTTGTACCAGCGATATCCCTTGTCCATCCCGCCGCGTATATGGGCAATTGCATAGACAAATCCACGGTCGACAAGCGAAAACACCGAAACCGAAAACCCCGCCGGGATGGAATGACCGTAAGCGCCATATCCATAGAGCAGGGTAGGGGCGCTGCCGTCGAGCTTGAGGCCCTTGCGATAAAGCAAGGTCACCGGCACATCCTCGCCGTCCGGCGCTTTGGCAAACAACCGGCGTGTTTCATAGAGGGCAGGATCGTGCCCCGAAGGCACTTGCTGCTGCTTGCGCAGCACCCGCTCACCAGTCGCCAAATCGAGGTCGAAAATCTGCGCCGGCGTGGTGGGCGAGGAATAGGAAAACCGGAGGGTTGCTGTATCGAACTCGTGGCCGGAAATCAGCCCCAACGAATAGGCTTCCTCGGGAAACGAAATTGTCTGTTCACTCCCATCGCGCAGATCGCGCACCACGATCCGTGGCAGGCCATCCTTACGCTCGAGCCGGATCAGATGGTTGGCGATAACTTCAACGTCGAGAATCAGTCGTCCCGCCTCGTGCGGCACCAGATCGGCCCAATTGTCCACGCCCGGAGCATCGACTGGAGCCGTAACGATCTTGAAATCTTCGGCTTCGTCGTCATTGGTCAGGATGTAAAGCGTGCCGTCCCGTTCTTCGAGAGAATATTCGGTATTCTCGTGCCGCTTTTCCACACAGAAGGGCGCGCCGCCATTTTCCGCATCGATCAGCCAGACTTCCGAGGTCTGATGGTCGTGCGCGGAAATGGTGAGGTAACGCCGCGATTGGGTCATCCCCACACCGACGAAAAAGCCCGCGTCCTTTTCTTCGTAAACGATAGCATCATCGGCTTGGCTTGTTCCCAGCATATGCTCGCGCACTCTGAAGGGCCTGTGGTTCTCATCGAGTTCGACATAGTAGAACCGTGATGAATCACTGGCCCAGACAGCGCCGCTACCGGACTTTTCAATCCGCTCGTCACGGTCCTTGCCCGTGTCGAGGTCGCGAATAAATATCGTGTAGTATTCAGACCCGTTCCGGTCTGCAGCCCAGGCTATCATCGTGTGGCAGTGCGAATGTTCAGCGCCACCGAACCCGAAATAGCCTTCCCCCGCTTCGGCGTTGCAGTCGAGCAATACTGTCTCGGTGCCCCCGTCGCGCGGTGTGCGCACCATCAGTGGATACTGATCGCCTTCACGCGTTCGCGAAGCATAAGCAAACGGACCGTCGGGCGAGGGCACGGAACTGTCATCCTCTTTGATCCGTCCACGGATTTCCGAATAGATCGTTTCGCGCAATGGCTCGGTCGGCTTTCCGAAACCGCTTTCGTACCAGGCATTTTCAGCCTCAAGATAGGAGCGGATATCGTCTGGCAGCACGCCAGGGTCGGCCATCACTTCGCGCCAATTGTCGGCCCGCAACCAGGTATACGGATCGTTACGAGTCACTCCATGCCGCGTGTCCGAATGGGGGTGTTGCGCGGCAACGGGTGGCGCGATGTCGGTCATGGTCTATCCCTGAAAGTCAAAAAATATGATCTTAAAACGTCGTCACTATTCGTCGGGGATGAAGTTCAGCGCAAGCCCATTGGTGCAATAGCGCAAACCCGTCGGAGCAGGACCGTCGGGAAAGACATGACCGAGATGCGCATCGCAATTGGCGCAGCGGATTTCCGTGCGCCGCATGAAATGGCTCCTATCATCGATCTCCTTGATCGCATCCTCGGAAACCGGCTGGAAAAAGCTCGGCCAGCCCGACCCGGAATCATACTTGGTATCGGACGTGAAAAGCGGCACGTCGCAACACACGCAATGATAAACGCCCGCCCGTTTTTCCACATTGTAGGCATGAGAAAAAGCACGTTCGGTGCCGTGTTCGCGCGTCACATGATACTGTTCGGGCGTCAATTTATCGCGCCACTCGCTATTGGATATCTTTTGCATGTCGTTCATCTTGCGCCACTCCTGCCAGCTGTGCACTCAGACATGTATCAGCTGAGAGCAATGTGGTTATCACAACTGCTGGGGTCAATATTGCGTTCCAATCAACCGGTTTTGGTTGAGCTTGCGACAGGGATGCGTACTGTTTGCGCGATTGATTCTTTTCGGCTGCCTCCGGCAGCGATTGGACAGTGAAATGAAGTTCGGGGGCTCGCTTGGGACCAGGTCTTGATGTGATTGTCGCGCTGATTGCGGTCGCTCCCTTTGTAGCGGCTGTGTTCGCTCCGTGGATCAAGACCTTTGCCGGGCCATCATCTGGCTGGATACTGGCCATCGTTCCCGCCGCCATTTTCGCGACCTTCATTTCCTTTATCGGTCCGATTGCCGATTTTTCAGTCATTCGCGTCGGCCTCGACTGGATACCGGCCTACGGAATTTCCTTTTCCTTCTTCGTTGATGGGTTGAGTCTCGTTTTCGGGCTGCTGATCTCGGGCATTGGCACGTTTATCGTCATCTATTCCGGCGGCTATCTGGCCGGTCATCCCCATCAAGGCCGGTTTTTCTCCTACATCCTGATGTTCATGGGGTCCATGCTCGGTCTGGTCCTCGCCGACAACGTCTTTCCCCTGTTCGTCTTCTGGGAATTGACCTCGATTACCTCTTTCCTGCTGATCGGCTTTGACCACTCCCGTCAGGCCGCGCGCCGGGCTGCCATCCAGGCGCTGGTCGTCACCGGCGGCGGCGGGCTCGCGCTGCTGGCGGGTCTCATTCTTCTGACCCTGATCACCGGCCAGAATTCTCTAACAGGTATGCTGACGACGGCCGGTGCGGCGCAGGAGAGCGGGCTTTACCTCATTGCCATGCTGCTGGTTGTGTCCGGGGCTTTCGCAAAATCAGCTCAGGTTCCGCTGCACTTCTGGCTCCCCAACGCCATGGAAGCGCCGACCCCGGTTTCAGCCTATCTGCATTCGGCCACCATGGTGAAGGCCGGCGTCTATCTGTTGGCCCGCATGACCCCCATTCTGGGTGATACCGAACCCTGGTTCTGGATTCTGACCCTGTTCGGCGGCGCAACTCTTTTGATGGGCAGTGCTCTGGCCGTGCGCCAGACCGATCTCAAGCAGATGCTGGCCTATACCACCCTTGGTTCGCTCGGCCTTCTCGTCATGCTTATCGGCGTGGGCACCAAGGAAGCCATTCTCGGCGCGCTGCTCTATCTTTGCGCTCACTCCCTGTTCAAGGGTGCGCTGTTCATGATCGCCGGCACGATCGACCACGGCACTGGAACACGCGACATCACAGTGCTCGGCGGGTTGCGCGAAGCCATGCCGATCACCTTTATTGCGGCCCTTCTCGCCGGCTTTTCCATGGCAGGCTTTCCCATTGCCATCGGGTTTCTGGCCAAAGAGGAGATGTATCTGGCATTAACTTCGGGTCTGTGGCCCGACCTGTTGTTCCTCGCCGTGCTCATCGTGGGCAATGCCCTGATGATGGTGGTGGGCCTGATGATCGCCTTTAAGCCCTTCCTGGGTGATCTGCGTCCAACACCGCACGCGCCCCACGAGGGGCCGTTGAGCCTTTATTCCGGCCCTGTTACTCTGGGTGTTCTGGGTATTTGCGCGGGCCTGTTCACCGACTGGATCAACCATGTCGTGCTCGATCCGGCAGGGGGATCCATCTACAATTCCGCGGTCGATGCCCATATCCACCTCGCCTTTGATCTCACCAACCCCGCCGTATGGGCTTCCATAGCCACATGGGCGCTGGGCGGCGTTCTGTTATGGAAAGTCGATGCTGTTCGCTCCACATTGCGGCGCACCGGCGAAGCCATTGGCTGGACCTTTGATATCGGCTTTGATGCGTGCATGTTCGGACTCTTCCGGCTCTCCGATCGTATTACGCGCGTCCTTCATCATGGTCGCCTCGAATGGTATCTGCTGCTGATGTTCACGGTGCTGGCCGTAGGCATCTTTGCGCCCTTGCTCATCACAGACAGCCTGCCACCGCTTCCCGCCTGGCCCGTGCTCAACTTCTACGAGTGGGGCGCCATCGGCATCGCCGCCATCGGGCTCATTGCGGTGCTCATCGCCCGGACCCGCCTGACCGCCATCGTTGCGCTCGGTATCCAGGGTTTCGCAGTGGCCGTCATCTTCATGCTCTTTGGTGCCCCCGATCTGAGCTTCACTCAGTTCATGGTCGAAACTCTGACCGTAATCATCCTTGCGCTCGTCATGACCCGGCTGCATCTCGATGAGGCCGACAGCCGTGACCTTGAAACGGCCATTCGCGATGGTGTTGTTGCCCTTGCCGTCGGCCTTGGCATCGCCATTCTGCTGCTGGTCGTGCTTCAGACCGATCTCGATCTGTCGCTGACCGAGTTGTTCCGCGCCACCAGCACGCCGATTGCCCATGGCCGCAATATCGTCAACGTCATTCTCGTCGACTATCGCGCCATTGATACCCTGGGTGAGATTTCGGTGGTCATGGCCGCCGGTCTCGCCATCCTGGCCCTTATCCGGCTTCGGGCTTCGACGAGCGGAACGCGGGGCGCCAGAGCGGGCCGTGCCCGCAGGATCGGGAGTGCACGATGAATACCGTCATCTTCAAAACTGCAGCACCTGTGCTGACTGCGCTCATGCTGGTGTTTTCGATCTTCGTCTTGCTGCGCGGCCACAATGAGCCGGGCGGGGGCTTTATCGGCGGGCTGATCGGCGCGTCCGGTCTCGCAATCTATGGCATCGCCGCCGGCGTCGATGCGTGCCGCCGGGCGCTGCGGGTTCATCCCATTGTCCTGGCGGGTCTGGGCGTCGTTCTCGCCGCCATTGCCGGGTTCATCTCGCTTGCTGCCGAGGTGCCATTTCTGACCGGCCTATGGTGGATTTTCGAGTTCGAGGGTACCGAAATTGCTCTGTCCACCCCGCTGATCTTCGATATCGGGGTCTATGCCGTCGTCGTGGGTGCCGTGGGCACAATTGCCCTGTCGCTCGAGGGCGAAGAAGGCGAAGAGGAGGATGACTGATGGAAGTCGCGCTTGCCGGGCTGATCGGCCTGTTCTTTTCCGCCGCCGCCTATCTTCTCTTGTCCAAGGCGATCATTCGCATGCTTCTGGGCGTTGCGATCCTGGGCAATGGCGTCAATCTCCTTATCTTCACCATCGGCCGGCTGACCGCCGAAGTTCCACCCATCGTACCGGCGGGGGAATATTTCCCGCTTGAAGGCTCGGCCAATCCGCTTCCACAGGCGCTGATCCTGACGGCCATCGTTATCGGTTTTGCCCTGTTTTCGTTTCTGCTGGTCCTGGGCTATCGGGCTTATCAGGAACTCGATGCCGACAACACCGACAACATGCGCGTCGCCGAGCCTGAAACTGCGCCTCGGCCTCCCCTGAGTTACTAGGGAACACACACAATAATGGCGACTGCCGGTACATCATACGAGTCTCTCGAGCTGCCCACGGCCATGATCGATGTGGCAACGCCTGCCGCCGACTGGATCGTCGTGTGGCCGGTGGCGCTGGCACTCCTTGGCGCGGGCCTGCTTGTCATGCTGCGCAACCAGCGTCACATGCAGCTTGCCTTCGCTGTTGCGGTGATCCTGGCGATCATGGTTTCGAATATTTATCTGCTGCTTCGCGTCTTCGAGACCGGCCCCATCGCCATGACCATGGGCAAGTGGCTGCCGCCTTTCGGCATAACGTTTGCCGCCGATATGACGAGCGCCATCTTCTCGCTCGCCGCATCCATCGCTGCACTCATCGTCGCCTTTTATGCTCAGATCGAGTTGACTGACCGTGGTCATCGTTTTGGCTTTTACCCCATGTTGCTGCTGCTGTTGTGTGGCGTCAGTGGCTCGTTTTTGACCGGTGATATCTTCAACCTCTACGTGTGGTTTGAAGTCATGCTGATCGCCTCGTTCGGCATGATGATCCTCGGGGGCCGCAAGCTCCAGCTCGATGGTGCCATAAAATACGGCTTTCTCAATTTCCTCGCGACGACCTTCTTTCTTGTAGCCATCGCCTATCTCTACGGCTTGACGGGCACGCTCAATTTCGCCGATCTCGTGGCAAAGGGCGCCGATCTGCCAATCGGCCCGCTTGTCACGGTCTCTGTGCTGTTTCTTTTCGCCTTTGGGGTGAAAGCCGCTGCCTTTCCTGCCAATGCCTGGCTGCCGGCCTCTTACCATACGCCCGCCGTTTCCGTGTCGGCCATTTTCGGTGGCCTGCTCACCAAGGTCGGCGCCTATGCCGCGATCCGTGTTCTCACCATGGCGCTGCCTGAAGGCTATGCACAAATCCAGACGGTCATTGCGGTCGTTGCGTTCGCTACGCTCATTCTGGGCCCGCTGGGCGCCATCGCGCAGACCAATCTGCGCCGCGCCGTGGGCTTTCTGGTTATCGGCGGCATCGGTGCGATTTTCGCTGGGTTCGCATTGGGCACCACGCACGGAATCGGGGGAGCAGTGTTTTACGCCTTCCATTCCATGCTCACGATCACGGCCTTCTACCTTCTGGCCGGGTTGATCGAGCGTATGAGTGGCACCAGCGACATCCGCAAGATGGGCGGCATCTATGGCGCCAGCGCTCCCATGTCGGTTCTCTTTGTCATCATGGTGTTCGCCATTTCCGGACTGCCGCCCTTCCTTGGCATCTGGCCCAAGATCCTGCTGGTGGAGGGTGGCATCCGCGCCGCCAATTGGTGGCTCGTTTTTGCGGTGCTGTTCAATTCCTTCCTCACCCTGATCGCCGCGAGCCGTCTCTGGGCCTATATTTTCTGGCGCAATGGCCAAGAGGGGGAGCGTTCCGAGCAGGCCAATGAGGATTTGCGTCCCTTGTCCGCTCGTGAGGTGGGGATGGGACTGGTGCCGACGGTAATTCTTTTTGCCGTCATTGTTGTCTTCGGCCTTTTCCCTGATTGGCTTTTCGCCGCCTCGGGCATTGCCGCCCATGATATGCTCTCGCCCACGCGCTATGTCGACGCCGTGTTTGCACAGGTGCCCCAGCCATGAGCTTTGCCTTTCTTGTTATAACTCTCGCGCTGGTCTGGGCCGCCGTCACCGGCTCCTTCACCCTGCTCAACCTTTTGCTCGGCGCCGTCATCAGTGCGATGGCTGTGCTGTTCATTCGCGACCGGGTTGAGCGCCCGTATATGATGCGCCGGTTCGTTCGTGCCCTTTCGCTTGCTGCCTTGTTTTTTTACGAGCTCGCCCTATCGGCAGCCCGGGTTGCTATCCTGGTCATATCGCCTGGCATGAAAAAGCGCCTGGCGCCGGGAATTATTGCCTATCCACTATCGGTCACAAGTGACGTCCAGATCACCCTGCTGGCCAATTTGATTACCCTCACGCCGGGCACCTTGAGCGTTGATGTCTCCGACGATCGGAAGACTTTGTACATCCACGTGCTCGAAATGAACGACCGCGAGGATGTCATCGCGTCGATCAAGAATGGTTTCGAAGCACGGATCATCGAGGTGTTTGAATGATAGCGGGCCCCGAATTTCTCCATCTGGCCACCACCGTCTCGCTTGGTGTTCTCACAGCGGCTCTGCTGATAACGATTTACCGCATTGTCGTTGGTCCCAGCCTGCCCGATCGAGTGCTGGGCCTGGATATGCTGGTTGCTGTGGTCATCGGCTATATCGCTGCAATCGCCCTGCGAACCGGGTTCATGCTCTATCTCGATATCGCCATCGCGCTGGGCCTTGTTGGGTTTTTGTCTACAGTCGCGTTCGCCAGGTTCATTCTCCAGCGCTGGCAGATCGACGCAGCGGCCCGGGAAGATCATCTTGAGGAGAGCCGGAAATGATTGTGGAGGCACTCTATTATCTCGCCGGCATCATGGTGATCGTCGGCGCTCTGTTCAGCTTCGTGGCGGCCCTTGGCATTGTTCGACTGCCCGATCTCTACACCCGCATGCATTCGGGCTCCAAGGCCGGAACGGTGGGCTCGGGCCTGACCCTTCTGGCCATAGCACTGGTCAGCTTCGACGGTTCGGTGATCCTGCGCGCCCTGCTTGGTTTCATCTTTTTCATGCTGACGGCCCCTATTTCGGCCCATCTTCTAGCGCGAGCCGCCTATGTAGCCGGTTATCGCCCGGCTGCGCGTTTCGTGGTCGATGATCTGGAAAATTCCAACGGACTGCAAAGTAAAGAGTGATTCACTCTAAATTTCGCCAAGTTGTTGTTCAATGGTTGCAAAATTAGAAGAACGTCATTAATTGCGAGGTTATGGGGTTCCCCCGGGATTAGCCCGCCCCAATAAGTAGCTTCCATACGCAAGAAGGGATTTGCGATGACCGCTCCGGCGAATGCCGAGAACAGGGTCGAGCTTGACCTTGTCGAATACAGTACTGAGATTGTCGCTGCCTATGTCAGCCACAATGCGATCAGCCCGACCGACCTGCCGAAATTGATCTCGGAAGTTCACGCCGCGCTTCGGTCGCTGGGTTCGGAAGAAACCACCGCTCCCGTCGAAGAGAAAAAGCCGGCTGTGCCCGTCAGAAAGTCGGTGACGTCCGATTATATCGTCTGTCTGGAGGACGGGAAAAAGTTCAAGTCGCTCAAGCGGCACTTGCGCACCCACTACAACCTTTCGCCGGAAGAGTACCGAGAAAAGTGGGGCCTGCCCGCCGACTATCCGATGGTCGCTCCGTCCTACTCTGCCACACGCTCCAAGCTGGCGAAGGACAACGGATTGGGCCGCAAGGCCGGCTGACAGGTCCATAGCTTTATCAGTCAAAGGGCCGCATTTGCGGCCCTTTCTCTTTTGCGCCTAGACCATTTCTGAACTTATCCCCGCGAGGCCCTATCTCCGATATAGGAATTATATCCTATTTATGAGAGAGTGGTCCTATGACGGTTTGGATATCCACGGCAGCGCGGCTCGAACGCAATCGGTTATCGGCAGCACAACGGCAAGACTGCAAGCTTGTCGTTCACACGGTATCCGGTGAAACAGGGGTCCGCTATTGCGACTTTTTCGCCCCCTCACGGCTGGGCCTGCACACGGCGGCCGCGCGGCAGTTAGCGATGTATTTGTGCCATGTGCTCTTGGGTATGACCTTGACCCAGGTCGGCCAGTTCTTCGGCAGGGATCGCACCACGGTCGCCTATGCGTGTGCTCACGTCGAAGACATGCGTGACGATGGAGGCGATTACGACCGCCGGCTCGTGGCGCTTGAAGAGCGCATAGAAACGGCCAGGCGCCAGCCTTGCGTGCTCGAGGTCACACCGCCGGAGACGGCCCATGCCAGCGTCTGATTTTGGCTCGACGCCCTTGGGGCAATTGGCTCGCAGCCGGAACGGCGAGCCGGCCTTTCTCAATGCCCATCACCTGGAGGCCGCGGGGCGCCTGTTGACGCTGTTCGAGCGTAGCCGGCTGCGCGCCCGGACCACAATGAATTACGGACCGCGCGTTGATAGCGGGCACGCCCAGGACATGGGCGATATGGCGTTCGATGCCAGGAGGCAGCTTGCAGAGCTCTATACAGCCATTCCCCGCGACTGCGTGGAGGTCGTCATTGATGTCTGCGGCTACGAAAAGGGTTTGCAGGATATCGAGCGCGAGCGCGGGTGGCCCAGACGCAGCGCCAAGCTGGTCCTGCGTATCGGCCTCGACGCCCTGGCTACCCGCTTTGGCCTGACTGCGGCCGCCACTGGCGCAACGAGAACAAGCACCCGAAACTGGCTGGGTGTGGGCGCACGGCCCGCAGAGTTCGGTTAGACCTGAACGGCTGCCTGCGCGTCTGCGCGCAGGCGCGTCACCATGGCTGCCAGTCCATTGGAGCGCTGTGTTGAAAGATGTTCCCGCAATCCAATGGAATCGAGAATCGGCAGGGCGTCGGTCGTCGCGATATCTGCAGCAGGACGCCCCGAATAGAGCGCCAGAACTATGGCCACCAGCCCGCGAACGATCATCGCATCCGAATCGCCGCGGAAGGTCAGCACAGTTCCTTTCTCGCCCGCTTCGCTTCCGGTCACCAGCCACACCTGCGACGCACATCCGTGCACCTTATTGGTGGCGGTGCGCTCATCATCGGTAAGCGGCGCCAGTCCCTGGCCGAGCTCGATGATGTAGCGGTACCGGTCCTCCCAGTCGTCGAGAAAGGAAAGATTGTCGGCGATCTCGTCAAATGCGGCTGTTGTATTCATGCCCGCTATTTAGTCCCTGATTCCTTCCATTGGAAGGGGTGAGCCTCAATAGGCCCAGTCGGGGCGGGGAGGGGGGAAGGCGCTTTTGGCGGCTACGCTCGTTTGCGGCACGGCGATCTGCGCCAGAACCGTACGCCCCACTGCGCATTCAACGCTCAAACAATCGGAGGGTGTCAGCGTGTCGCTGACGGCCTGAACGCCCTGGTTGGCCAGGTGTTTGCCGGTTGCGCGCGCCGAATCGCCCACATCCATACCCGCGCCAGGGGCCATGATGAGAAAGGCGGCAGAAAGCCAGAAGGCAGAGCGAACAACAAACATAGAGCCAAACCTCGTCGTCCGGGGACATATGGACAGCGTCGGGATCTAGCCTAGGGCACCGGCATGAAGCATTTTTGGCAAACTCGCGTAAAATTTTAAGCGAATGCGATCGGGCTCGAAAGCGACCCGTTAAGCAAGACTCTGTTTACGCTACCCCTAGAAACCTGCCTCGAACGTTACCCGATTCTGCTCCAGGCCGACCGAACCCGGTCTCACTTAAGGGTGTCTTAGGGCTTGGATGGAAGTGTGTGCCGGCCAAAGGAAGTCGTCCCGAAGCAAGGCCGCAGCGTATCGCGGCATATGAAGTTGAGCGTTTCATGCGTAACCCCTTTGCGGATTTCACGATTGCCCCACAGTTCCCGACCGGCACGGCCCGGTCCGGCCAGCGCAATTCTGTCCTGCATCGTGTTCTGGTTCTCAACACACTTGCCATGATGGTTGGCTTGGGACTGGCGATGGCTCTATCCCTCGTCATGCTCTTTGGCAGCAATGTTGCACCGCTCATTGCAACAACTGTCCTTGCCGGCCCTGTCGCGCTGTCAGGGGCTCTGCTCCTGCGTGGCGATTTCGAGCCCGCAATCGTGCTTCACACCCTGGCGCTCGGTTCGATCGGAGCCCTCTTTGCGGCGGGCGATCCGGCCATGGTTGATCTGGGCCTGGCTCTCGGGCTTTTGGCCGCGCTCTACGCTCAGGTTCTCGCCAAGGGACGCTTTCGCTCGCTCGCCTGGGCAATTCCGCCAATAATCCTTCTCGCCGGCGTATTGGGGTCGCATGTCGCCTCAAGCGCAGCGCTGCAGCCTTACTCAGTGTTGGCGCTGGCGGTTTTTGCCGCCATAGCAGCCATCACCGCCACCCGCCTCGAAATTATTTCGGCCGAATCGCCCGTGTCCCAGACGCGTGCCTTTGCCGTCCTGGCTGAAAACATCCTTGGGGCCGTGGTCCGCTACGGCGCAGACGGTGGTCCGGTCTTTATCTCACGCTCGGCGGGCAATCTTTTAGGCTGCCGCACGTTTGAGCTTGATGGCGCTGGCCTGTTTGAGCGAGTCCATGTCATGGACCGTCCCGCCTACCGAAAGGCCATCTCGGACGCCTCGAACGGTGCTGGCGCAAGCACTATCGAATTGCGCTTGCGCCGCGATGATACCGAGCCGGGCGCCAATGCGCGCTATATCTGGGTCGAATTCGCACTTGCGCCACTGGACGACGAGCGCCCGAATGACTCATTGAGTGACGTGCTGGCCGTGCTTCGCGATATCAGCGTGCGCAAGGATGCCGAACGGCAGGTCGATGCGGCGCGCCAGCAGGCCGAAGAGGCCTCGGAAGCCAAGTCGCGTTTCCTGGCCACCATCGGTCACGAACTGCGGACCCCGCTCAATGCCATTGTCGGCTTCTCCGACATGATGTCCGAAGAGATTGGCGGCACCCTGTCGCCAACTCACGCCGAATATGCGGGCCACATAAGTCGCAGCGGGCATCACCTGCTCGACGTGGTCAACATGCTGCTCGATATGTCGAAGATCGAGGCGGGCAAGTTCGAGGTCCATGCAGAACTGTTTGCACCCCAGGCATTGGTTGAACCGTGCCTGCAGATGGTCGAAAATCTGGCCCGCGACCGTGCCGTCACCATAGAATCTTCTATTCCCGAAAAACTGCCCCAGATCATGGGCGATGAACGCGCTTGCCGGCAGATTTTGATAAATCTACTCTCCAATGCTGTAAAATTCAGCCATGATGGCGGCAAGGTTGCGCTGGCCATGCGCCGGCAAGGCAAGATGTTGGCCATATCGGTCAGCGACTCGGGCATCGGCATGCGCCCCGAGACCGTCGAGCGAATCGGCGAACCGTTCCTGCAGGCTCAGGACAGCCTCTCGCGCCGCTACGAAGGCACCGGGCTGGGGCTGTCCATCGTCAAGGGACTGGTCAGCCTGCACGGCGGCCGCCTCGACGTGGTGTCCGAGCAGGGTATGGGAACAACGATAAGTGTGCTCCTCCCTTTCGAAGGTCCGCTGGGCGCCGGGAAAAGCTCGGCGACCATCGAACATCTTTACGCGACCAAGCGCGATAGCGACGAAGACAAATGGCTCCAAGACGAAAAAAGAAGCGCAGCAAAATGAACGCCGGTATTGCCCAGATTCCCCTTGCGGTCGGCGCTGGCGCCGCCAGCATGGTCGGTCATGCCCTCTCGTGGGGCTTTACGCGCTTTGCCCGTTCACCCATGGCCTCCACGGGTCTGGTGCTGATTTCCGGGCTTACCCTTATGGCTGCGACCAACGCCCTGTTCCTTCAGGACACGCGCCACCCAGCCCCCTTGTTCGTATCGGGGTCGGCAGGTGCCGCAACCCGGACCCGCATCGAGCCGGTCGTGGTCGAGCCGCTGGAAATCCCGGAACGTCCCGCCGCCCAACCGGTTACACCCGGACCAGCGCCGACGACCACCGCGCGGACTGCGACTTCCGTTCCGGAGGCACCTGAGCCCGCAGAGCCCGCCATAGGCAATCAGGACATTGCCGACCTTCAGGAAAAGCTCAAGGCGATGGGCTTTTTCGATGGAACGGTCGATGGCTATTACGGTCCGAGGACCGCTGACGCCATTCGCGATTTCGAGGCCCGCTTTGATCTCCCCCGCACTGGCGCTGCCACTCCGCAGGTGATCCAGGCCGTTAAGGACGCGCCGCTACAAACCTCACAGCCGAATGAGCCGGCGCCGGTCGCTGCAGCCCCGCAGACCGATGACATCGCTCCGCTGCTCGCCCAGATGCAGGAAACGGCCCCCACAGTCGCCGACAGCGTCGAACGGCAGACGGTGGCCGATATTTCGCGTGACCTGCCCGCTGCTGCTCCCCAGACCACGCCAGCAACCGCGGAGCCCAATGTTCCCGCAGTGCTCGATGGCGATCTGGTCAGCGACATCCAGCGTGGCCTGAGCCGTCTTGGCTTCCTGCAGGGACCGGTCAACGGGGTTGCAGACGAGGCCACGGCGCGGGCCATCCGCCAGTTCCAGATTTTCAACAATTACCGACCGACCGGCGAGGTCAGCCCTGTGCTGCGGCAGATGCTGGTCGAGGCGGGGGCTTTCCTGTAACGCTGACTCCATGCAGCAGCTTAGGTCCGACATCTGGTGCGCCGCCTTTGTGCGCCGTCACAACGACATGGGAAACTTCTGCGTCGTCTCGCGGCGCGGTGACGCCGTGGCAGGTCAGATCTGGATAGAGGTCGATCACCTCGACGGAACGGTTTCGCTCTTTACGCCAGCCCCCGGTGCAACCATGGATTCGCCTCCTGACTATCGGGTCTTCCAGAAGCGCTTCGAGCGTACCGATCCGCTAACGGTCAAGGACCGCATAGCGCGGGAAATCGAATTCGATCAGGACCTCTGGGTTCTATCTGTCGATTGCCGCGCTGATGATCTGGGGTTGGACGTGATCTAGCCCGCCTTGCGCGTCGACTTCATCCGGTCGAGCGCCTCGATCGCCTGATCGCCCACGGTTCCCGTTCGCGCAACCTGCTTGCCTTCGGGCGTCCGCCGACTGGGCTCGGCAAAACGGGCATATTCGGGCCGTGTGAGTTCGGCGGGCCTGACGTCACCGCGCCAGGCGCTCATCATGAACACCATGGCCGGAACGCTCACCTCATCGAATAGCCGCGCAAAACTGGCCAGCGTCTTGGACCTGTCGGCATCGTGGCTGGTCGCGTGAATGAGCACTTTGAGCCCGTCATAGGACGTGCACCCGAAGGCCCGCAGCACCACGAACAACGCAGCGCCGCTCGTGTCATGGGCGATTTCGGCGCAACGCAATTCGTCCAGACCGGTGATCTGGTTGAGAAGGCGGGTGATCTTGGGCCGGCGGTTTTCCGAGAACAGCTTCATGAGCGCACCGGTGAACTCGTCGGTGGCCACCGAAATCTGCTCAAAGGTCCGCATCATCGGCGCTTGCGGCAGGTTGCGGCGCGCATAGGCGCGCAGTACGTTGATTCGCCCCTCTTCGGGCAGATCGAAAAACACGCCGGTCAAAAGCGCCGCGTCGAAATCCTCGCGCCTGGCGAGGATCGCAGCGACCTCGTGGTCCATCTCCGCTGAGCGGGTCAGGGCGTTGAGGTAGGCGCCCCGTGGGGCGATCGATCCGTTGGCTGCCAGCGCGCGGTACACCTTGCGGCTGTTGACCGGGAACAGTCGGGCCAGAATGGCATTGGACAGGGCAGGGCGCCGGGCAATGGCCGCGATCACGTCCGCATTGCCCTTTTCGATAAGGCGCATCATCACATCGTCGGAAAGCGACGGTGCGCGCTCGATATGAGCGATCAGGCCGGTGCCCAGATGGTCATAGACCAGGATTTCAAGCTGCGGCGTCAGGTGTTGCGCGCTCGCCAGTATGCCCGCCGCCTTGGTGCGCGCTGTCGGAGCAGCTGTCGGAAACAAGCGCTTGGCCAGTGCCTCGAACTGCTCGGCCTCTGCTGCCAGTGGTCTGCTGCGTCGCGCATAAGCGTCGCACGCCGCCACCAGAAGCGTGTTGGCCCGCTCGACGCCGCCGGTTTCAATCAGCAGCTGAAACGTCTCGTATGGCTGAAAGCCGATCATTTGGTCGACTCGATCCCCCGGTCCACTCTTGTTGCTCTACACTATTGCCGCAGATTCGTTAGCGGACTGTTAACCTTGACGAAGTCTTAATGGGTAATGTTCGGATCCGGGACGGCATGGTGCCGGCTGGGGTAAGCGGAGGACCGGACGCACCACGAGGCCAAATATGGGTATGCTGGTAAAATTCAGCCCCAAAGACGCCCGCTCGGCACCGGTGTCGACCGGAGGACCAGGCGCGCAGGTCATATTGTTCACAGGCGTTCGCTATGAGCGCGGGGCCGGCGGGAATAAGCCCGCACCGGCCCCAAAGATCAGGCGGACCCGCAAGGGCTGAAGATTTTGAGAGACTGGTTGCTTGGCGGCGCATGTGCAGCCGTGGCATGTTTGTTGCTGTCCGGCTGCGCCCGTCCGACGGGCGATTTCGGCCGCGCCGCGCCCGGCGTGCTCCACGATCGCATCATGCCAACGGTGGGTGACGCACGCGCCGCAGCCGATGGCGAGCCGGTTTCCAACTTCAATCAGACCGATCAGGAACGCGAGATGCATGATCGTGTCTGGCGTTTTCTCATCGCGCCACACGCCCATGACTGGTTTTACGATACAGCCGTCGAACTCCAGCGCACCAGGATCGCCGCCAACCTCGACGTCCAGTTCATCGCGGACCGTTATTATTCGTCCCTGCGCAGCACACAATATCAGTCCTCGCGCGTCCGCTACCGCAAGGTCGCCGACGATATCGGTATCGACATCGCCACCATACCCACGACCTTTGCCGCTATCTGCCGGGTCATCGAGGTCGATCGTCAGCGCGCCATCGCCGTTTCCAACGTGACGCTCGCCGCGCCCGATGCCGCGGCGCAAGTCGCGGCGCGCAAATGGGAAAATGACCGGACGATCGACTGGTTCACCCGGGCGCTGACCTACCGCTATCAATCCTATTCTGTCGCGCTGGAACGCCTTCTCGTCGAAACGCCGCATGAAGAAGGCCGCGTCGTCGACGCCCAGCTTGCCCGCATGCAGCCTTACGTGGCCCGCGCCCAGGCGGGCGACTTCTGTCTGACCGGTGGGGAGGGGTTGGTCTTTAAGGATACCGGTATCGCCTCGCGTTATGAAACGGCTCCGTTCACGCCCGAACCGCTGGTGCGGAAATAGCGCTATCGTGCCGGGGCTGATGGGGCCGAAAGGCATGCCAAGACGTCCGACGGCCAATGACCTCGGACTATGATTGCCATTCGAGCTTGGCTCTCATGGCCTTCTCACCTCCGATCGTGCCACCGGCACGAAGTAGACGGCATGGGGCGATGAGCGCTCCGCATGATTTAGTTTTTATATGAAGCGATCATCGCCCCACGCATCCGGGGTTTTGGGCTTATGGCGGCGTCTCGGGCTGGGGTTTGTCGTCCGG
>PBNW01000077.1 GCA_002723255.1 Pelagibacterium sp.
GAGGAGGACAAAATGATGAGTGCTCAGCCGGGCATAGATGCCAATGTCTTGGTGATCGGTGGCGGACCGGTCGGTATGGGGTTGGCCATCGAGTTGGGCCAACGCGGGGTGGATGTCCTCGTGGTGGAAAAATATCACCAACCCCAGCAAGTTCCCAAAGGCCAAAATCTCACGCAGCGGACCATGGAACACTTCCATTTCTGGGGGATCGAAGACGAACTGCGTGCCGCCCGGACGATCCCGCCCGAATATGGCATCGGCGGGCTGACGGCATATGGCACGCTTCTGGGAGACCACCATTACGACTGGCTTCAGCGCGAACTGGTGCGCCCGTATTATTTCACCGACAATGAGCGACTTCCTCAATATGCGACTGAAGCGGTGCTTCGCGAGCGCGCCGGGGAACTGCCCTCGGTCAAGACACTATTTGGATGGGCCTGCACCTCGGTAGACCAGACCGCAGAACACGTCACCGCGCAGCTCGTGAACAAGACGACTGGCGAAGAAAAGACCGTAAGCGCACCTTGGCTGGTGGGATGCGACGGAAGCAAGTCGGCAGTGCGTGAGGCTGCCGGGATTGATCAGGACCGGTCCGAACACGACAAGCTGATGGTGCTTTTGGTCTTCAAATCCAAGCAATTGCACGAGCTGCTCGCCCGCTTCCCTGGCAAATCGTTCTACAACGTGCTGCACCCGGAACTCGAAGGATACTGGCAGTTTTTCGGCCGCGTGGATCTCGGTGACACCTGGTTCTTTCATGCCCCCGTGCCTCTCGGCACAACCCGGGACAATTTCGACTTTGCTGGCTACCTCCACAAAGCCGTCGGGGCCCAATTCGATGTGAGCTTCCAGCATATCGGCTTCTGGGACCTACGGGTCGCCATAGCAAAGACATACAGCAAGGGCCGAATTTTCATCGCAGGTGATGCCGCACACAGCCATCCGCCCTACGGAGGCTACGGAATCAATACGGGACTGGAAGACGCCCGCAACTTGGGATGGAAACTCGCGGCCAGCCTCAGCGGCTGGGGTGGTGATGGGCTCTTGGACAGCTATGACGAGGAACGACGCCCTGTGTTCGCCTCCACAGCGCACGACTTCATCGAAAAGGCGATCGCGTCCGATAAGGCTTTCTTGGCCACCTACGATCCGGTCAAAGACCCTGGGGCTTTTGAAAAAGAATGGGCCGCGCGCGGCTCAGGAGCCCGCGGGGAAGTCAATGCCTACGCGCCCAATTATGCTGGCTCGTCATTGGTATTTGGACCCAAAGATGCGCAAAGTTCAGCATTGGGTGGGCATAGCGACAAAGCCCGACCTGGTCATCATCTGACCCCCAAGCAACTTTCAGACGGACGCAATGTGTACCAAGCGCTTGGTGATGGGCTTACACTGATTTCGCTGGATGACGATAACCTTGTCGCCGCCGAATTTGCGCAAGTGGCAGCAGATCTGCATATGCCATTGACGATCATTTCGGACGATATCGGTAGCGCTGCGGGCCAGTACGGAGCGCGATATATCTTGGTGCGACCCGATCAGTTTGTCTGCTGGGTCGGCGATGATCTCTCTCCCGGAGATGCTGAAATCATTTTGCGTCAGTCAGCCGGCCATACGCTTCAAACCCCAAGGGCAGAGCGGATAGCATGAGCGCCCCCAAAAGACTTATCATCGGGATGTCAGGAGCTTCGGGCGTTATATATGGCGTCCGAGCGCTGGAAATGCTTCGCGAGATTCCCGATCTCGAAACCCATCTGGTGATCACCCCGGCCGCCATCCTTACGTTAGGCGAAGAAACCGAGTTTAGTGCCGATTATGTGAGGGCACTCGCCGACCATGTGCACAGTCCCAAGGACATCGGCGCTGCGATTTCATCGGGATCGTTTCAGACGCTGGGCATGCTTGTTGCACCATGCTCAGTTAAGACGCTCAGTGGCATCGCCCATTGCTATAACAGCGAGCTCATCGTTCGGGCAGCCGATGTCTGTCTCAAGGAACGTCGGCGCCTCGTTCTGATGTTTCGAGAAACGCCGCTCCACGCTGGCCATATCGCTTTGATGGAACGGGCTACACTCAACGGCGCTATCGTCATGCCGCCGGTGCCCGCCTTTTATCATGTACCCAAGTCGATCGATGAGATGATAACGCAAACCGTAGGCAGGGCCCTCGATCTTTTCGGCGTCGACACTGGGCAGGTGAAGCGATGGAAGGAAGCGCCATGAGCGACTTGGCTGAACTTGATGGGCCCCATTGGACCTTCGCGGTCGAGATTTATGCCTGCGAGGGCGTACCACATGCATGCCTCACATTGCAGGATCAGTTCGGCCTCGATGTCATCGTACTTATGACAGGCCTGTACAGCGCCGCCCTCGGAGAAATCTTGTCGGCTGATGATCTTGAGAGGATGGATGCGGCGATCATTGATTGGCGACAGACAGTGGTACACCCACTCAGGACAATGAGGCGCCAACTCAAATCCAGCCAATTTGGCCAGCCTGTTGTTCGTTTGCGCGAAACCATCAAGTCCGCGGAATTGCGCAGCGAGCAAATCGAACTTGCCATGCTCGCCAGCCAAATACCGCACCGCCCAAGCACATTGGCTGCCACACACGACGACCTGCGCGCACTCATCGTCGAGATCGTGAGGCTTTACGCACCCGAAGCCAACCCGGTAGATATCAGCGAAATCGCCAGCCCAATCATTGAAGCGGTTGTCGCGAGGAACCGGGAAACCGGCCAACCGTAAAAGCCCGATACTCTGGCGCTGCGAACTTTAGTCTTCGGGACGAGTGCAACGGCTGAGAAGCAACTTGGTGCAAGCCAGGACTAACCGCAGATCAACTGGCACCGATCGCGACGTTCGGCACGAGCGGCGACACAGCGCCTCTTCCGCCTTGATCGCCCACATTCGGGCAGCGGCCGCAATGCGGTCGGGCGGACATGAATACGCGGTCAGCCTGACGGCGCCGTTCTAATCCCTTCGGGACACCTGCCGATTGCCCGGCAAATTCATCTCATGATCAAAATGTGTGGACGAAACTCGGGGCTATTCAGTTCGCAGTCTGTCCGTGGTAATTCAGGCCGAGTGAGCGCCTTTCTCAGGGCTTCGGGTTCAATGCCGCGCTCCCGCGCAATGGTGTCGATCGCCTCGGTCTTGGATACCCCGTTATTGATTAGCTGCTCCACCTCATATGCATCAGTGACATAAGCGTCTAGTCGCCTATACCGACCCATGGACTTGTGCTTTCCTCTTCCCGAACCTTCGAGACCGAACACCTGGCCCAACGACGGGCTTCCTTGGGTTCCTTCATATTCAGACCAACGCTCAACGATTTCCCTTAGAGCCCAAACTGGTACTGCAGCCGTTTCTGGCTCCTCCTGATCTATGCCAATTACACGGCCGACAAGACTCGGCTTTTGAGCTTCCGCGAGACTGAATTGGAGAGTTTCAAATGCCGCAATGACACGCTGCCCTTCGACAAGGAGCTGTTTCACGTGGGCATTCCAGCTGAGGCTCGATGAGGGTTTTTCAGACATTTGCGGTAAGGCCCTTCTGCGGAAACGGAATGACGTCATTCTGCAGATTCAGGCAATGCGCAGCCCATGCCGACATAAGGCCGCGTCGTTTTTCCAAAGCATCCCCGCGTCGATAAGCTCGCTCGGTCGCGTCGCCGATAACGTGAGCGAGGGCTGCTTCTGCCACCTCCCTGGCGAAGTGCGTTTCCTCTGCCGCCCAATCGCGAAATGAGGAGCGAAAACCGTGAACGGTATACTGCTCAAGCTTCATACGACGCATCTGCATGGCCATGGACATGCCAGACAATGGCTTCTTAGCCTTGGTGCCTGGGAACAAATAAGGGTTATCACCCCGCGTTGTTTCGAGCTCCTCAAGAATGGACAGCATGCGATCCGTCAGCGGTACACGATGGGGACGGCCTGCTTTCATGCGTTCGGCAGGAACAGTCCAGATTTTAGCGTCGCGATCGATCTCGCTCCAATGAGCGCCAAGAGTTTCGCCCGACCGAGCGGCAGCGAGTATCCTCCATTCCAATGCCCGCGCCGAGACCGCAACTGCATCTCGCAATCGCTCCATGAAGTCGGGAACGGCTGAGTAGGGCATCGCCGCATGGTGGCCGCGAGTGAGCTTCTGGCGCTTGGGTAGTAGGGTATCAAGGTGTCCCCGCCACCGGGCGGGATTCTCACCTGACCTCAGCCCCTGAGCTTTTGCAGCGTCCAGCACGCGTTCAATTCTGCCTCGCAGCCTTGATGCCGTTTCAGGACGCGTTTGCCAAAGTGGTTTGAGGATCTTGAGCACGTCGCTCGTTTCGATGGCGTCGAGCCGCATGCTCCGTATCGGCGCCGCGTACTCGCGCAGCGTCATCTTCCACTGAGCAATATGCTTTTCATTGCGAAACTGGCTTTGCAGGTCGGCAACTAGATCATCGGCAAAGCTGCCGAACGTGTGTTCAGAGGCCTTGTGGGCTTCAAGAGCTGCAGCCTTGGCGGCGATGGGGTTCTCTCCCCGACCAAGCAGGCGGCGCTGTTCTGAGGCCAATTCACGCGCATCAGCCAAAGAGACGCGAGATAACCCGCCCAGCCCCATTTCCTTACGCTTGCCTTGCCACTGAAAGATGAATGCCCACCTCCTCGCCCCTGACTTGTCTATGACCAAGTAAAGCCCCTCGCCGTCGGCATGAAGCCCCGGCTTTGTGAGAGTGGTTACCGCTCTTGCGCTGAGACGCTTCGTTTGTCTGGCCATCGCTGGTCACCCTAAAAAATGCCCTACACCCTAAAACGGATTGTAGCGGACACTGGCGGACGATGCCAGACAAAAACACCTGTAATTTGACATGTTTGGCGGGAGGAGACGACCGTGGCCGGATAGTGGAAAACAGCACTTCGGCGGACTCTCTCTCCGCCATTTCCCAAAATCGACGGTGGCTTTTTCGGAAGATTCAGGGCAACTGTGCCCGCCCGTCAGAGATCGAAGGCATCGGCGTTGTTCTCGATGACGATGGGCAGCGATTTGAGCATTTCGCGCAGATGGTGCCGCATGGCCGCCTCCGCGGCGTCGGGAGATCTGTCGGCGATAGCCTGAACCAATATGCGGTGTTGTGACACGATTGTGTCCGCCGGGGTGGCTGACGAAATCGAAAGGTAGCGCACGCGGTCCATCTGCGCCTTGAGATCCTCGATCAGGCGCCAGCCCCGCTCGCAGTCCGCCATGCGGGCAATCTCATGATGAAGCGCATCATCGAGAGCGAGGAACTGGCTGTGATCGGGCAGCACACCGCAGCGCGCCTGGTCCTCCACAAGGTCCCAAAGCGGGCGGACTGCTTCAGCGCTGGCGACTTCCGCGGCGCGGCGCGCAATGGCGACTTCGATTGCTTCGCGCAGAAACCGCGCGTTTTCCACTTCGCGCCGGGAGATCCGCTGGATGAACGTGCCGCGTTGCGGACGGATCTCGACAAGTCCCATGTCCGCCAGCTTGATGAATGCCTCGCGTACCGGCTGGCGCGATACGCCCAACTGGCCCGCCAATTCCGCTTCTGATACCGGATAACCGGGGACCAGCCGACCATGGACGATGGCGCGCTTGATCGAGAGAAAGACCCGATGGCCCATCGTCACTTGCCGCACATCGCTTGCGCTGTCGGCAAGACGCTCCAGTTCAAGAACCTCAGCCGTGGTCTTCCTGCTACGACTTGGCAAATTGCTCTCTCCGCATTGGCGATCGATCTGACAGGCAAATGCGTCGCGCTAAGGACATCGGGCCATTGACCGAGCCTAACTACCATACTAGTAGTTTAATTCAAGATGGAACCCTTTCCCCGAGGCGCTGACGATAGTTTCGTACCGCCCGCAAGGTGGATCGGCCAATAGCCATGGGAGACTTGATATGCGGCAGACCTGGCGTTGGTTCGGACCAAGCGACCTCGCAAGAGTCGAGGATATGCTTCAAGCCGGCGTTGAAGGTGTGGTCTCGGCTCTCCACCACATTCCCAATGGCGCCGTATGGACGCCTGCGGAAATCGCGCGTCGGCAAGCACAGATTGCCAGCCGCAGCGACGGCACGCCATCCGGCCTGAAATGGGAGGTGGTAGAAAGCCTGCCTGTTTCCGAAGACGTCAAGAAACAGAAGGGCGACTGGCGCACCCACATTGCCAACTACAAGACCAGCCTCGAAAACCTTGCCGCCGCCGGCATCGAAACGATCTGCTATAATTTCATGCCGATACTGGATTGGACACGCACCGATCTCAACTGGCGCGTCGCCCATGGCGGCACATGCATGCGGTTCGACATCATCGATTTCGCAGCCTTCGACATCCACCTGCTGGCGCGGGCCGACGCGGTGTCCGATTATGCCCCCGAAATCGCGGCCAGCGCCCATCAACGGTTCGCCACCATGTCCGAGGCGCGCAAGCTCGAGTTGACAAACAACGTCACCGCGGGCCTGCCCGGCGCGACCGAGCACTTGACGCTCGAGGGTGTGCGTCAGCAATTGGCCGAGTACGATCACATTTCCACCGACCGTCTGCGCGCCCACTTCATCGCTTTTCTCGAAGAAGTGGTGCCCGTGGCCGAACGCCTGGGGATGCGGTTGTGCTGCCATCCCGACGACCCGCCCTTTGCGCTGATGGGCCTGCCGCGCATCATGTCGACGCTCGAGGACTACCTGGCGGTTCTTTCGGCCGTGGACAGCCCAGCCAACGGGGCGACGCTATGCTCGGGTTCATTGGGCGTACGCCCGGACAACGACCTTCTCGCCATGATGAAAGCCCTGGCGCCAAAGGTGCATTTCATCCATCTGCGCAACGTCAGGCGCGAGAATGGTGCGATCGCCGGATCGTTCTTTGAGGACGAGCATCTGGCCGGCGACACCGACATGGTTGCACTGATCGCGGCCATCATGACCGAGGAAGCCCGGCGCAAGGCCGAGGGGCGCGCCGACCACCAGATTCCCATGCGGCCCGATCACGGCCAGGACATTCTCGACGATCTGGGCCGCAAGGCGCAGCCAGGCTATCCCACGATTGGAAGGCTCAAGGGTCTGGCCGAATTGCGTGGGGTAATGCGTGCCTTTGGTCATCCCGAACTCGGGCTGAAAGGGACAGGTGCCAATGACTGACCCCCTGCTGCATCCGGACCGTCTGTTCCCCGCCGAACCATCCGTTCGCGCCATCGCGCGCAATCTTTACGAAACGATCGCGGAGCTGCCCATTGTCAGTCCGCACGGGCACACCGACCCGCAATGGTTTGCCGAAAATGGCGCCTTTGCCGATGCTGCTTCGCTTTTTCTGATTCCCGACCACTACGTGCTGCGCATGTTGCGCTCGCAGAATATCGCCTATGATGCGCTCGCCGTGCCGCGGAAGGATGGCGCGCCGGTGGCCGATGCGCGATCAGCGTGGCGGACGTTCTGCACCAACTGGCCGCTCTTTGCGGGAACACCCTCCGAACTCTGGATCAACCATTCGCTGTCGAGAGAATTTGGTATCGACGCCCCGTTGAGCGCACAGACCGCCGATGCGACCTTCGATCTGATCGGGGCGAGACTGGCCGATGCCGATCTGCGCCCGCTCGCCATTCTCGACCGCGCCAATGTCGAGATGATCGCCACCACCGAATTTGCGCTCGACCCGCTCGATCACCATGCGACCATCAAGGCAAAGGGCCTCGGTGCGCGCATACGCACGACCTATCGACCCGATGATGTGACCGACCCCGAGGCTGCGGACTTCGCAGCCAATCTTGAAACGCTGGCCGAAATCACCGGCGAGGACGTCTCGACATGGTCCGGCATGATCAAGGCGCACGCCACCCGCCGCGCGCACTTCCGCGCCCATGGCGCGACCGCGACCGATCATGGCGTGCCCACAGCGCTCACTGCCGATCTGGGGCCGGCCGAAAGGCAGGCCCTGCTGGACGGCGCGCTGAAGGGCGTGCTCTCCGCCGCCGAAGCCGAGCAGTTCCGTGCCCAGATGCTCACCGAAATGGCCGGGCTTTCGGCCGAGGACGGCATGGTGATGCAGATACACGCCGGATCGCGCCGGGCCACCGACCCGATGCTGCAGGCCGAACGCGGGCGCAACCTGGGTGACGATATCCCCCAGCGTACCGATTTCGTCGGCGGATTGTCGGCCCTTCTTTCGCGGTACGGCAATGCCGAGAATTTCCGGCTGATCGCCTTTACGCTCGATGAAAGCACCTACGCGCGCGAACTGGCGCCTATGGCCGGATACTGGCTGGCGCTGATGGTCGGCCCGCCGTGGTGGTTTCACGACAGCTCCAACGGAATCAGGCGCTATCTCGACGCCATGCATGAGACGGCAGGTTTTGCCAATATGGCCGGCTTTAATGACGACACCCGCGCGCTGCTTTCCATTGCGGCCCGGCACGACGTCTGGCGCCGCGAAGTTTCAGGGTTTCTCGCGAAAATGGTTGCCGAGCACAAGATCGGCCAGGCCACGGCGCGCGATCGGGCACGCTGGCTGAGCTATGACGCGGCAAAGGCCGCCTACAGAATTCCATGACCCCGCTTCAGTCACTCTCAGATCTTCCGACAGCCGTTGCAACGCCGCGCTATGATCGCGACGCTGCAGGCGTGGGCATCGTCCATATCGGGCTCGGCGCCTTCATGCGTGCCCATCTCGCCGTCTATACCGACGACGCATTGGCAGCAGAGGGAGGAGACTGGCGGATCACTGCCATCGGCCTGCGCTCGCGTGACGCAATCGATGTGCTGAATAGACAAAATGGGCTCTATACGCTTGTTGTCCGCGACGCGGAAACGAGCGGTCGAGTGATCGGCAGCATTGCCGATGCCATTCATGCGCCATCGGACCCCGAGGCGGTCCTGGCCGCCCTGGCCGCACCCGGAACCCGCATTGTTTCGATCACCATCACCGAAAAAGGTTACGGCATCGATCCGGCGACCGGGGGGCTGGACGACACCGTTCCCGCCATCGCCGCCGATCTGGCATCGGACCTTTCGGCGCCCCAGAGCGCCGTGGGCCTGATCGTTGCCGGTCTCGAACGGCGTCGGGCGCACGGCGTTGTTCCGTTCACGACACTAAGCTGCGATAACCTCCCGGAAAACGGCCGCATCCTCAAACGCCTCGTCCTCGATTTCGCCCACCGCCGCGATGGCGAACTTGCAGATTGGATCGAGGCCAATGCCAGCTTTCCGTCAACGATGGTCGACAGGATCACGCCACCGCAGACCGAAAAGACCCGCACCGATGCCCGGGCACTGACCGGTGCTGACGACCTGGCGGCAATCGAAACCGAACCATTCAGCCAATGGGTCATCGAGGACGATTTCCGCGCTGGCCGGCCGGCCTGGGAAAAGGGCGGCGCGGTGATGGTCAAGGATGTGCACGCTTACGAGCGCATGAAGCTCGTCATGCTCAACGGCACCCATTCCATGCTGGCCTATGCTGGCCATGTGACAGGACATAGGTTCGTCCGCGACACCATGGCCGATCCTGACCTCAAGCGCCTGATCGACCGTCACATGCAGACGGCCGCCGCCACCCTCGACGCCGTGCCGGGGATCGATCTCGATCAGTACCGTCAGGCCCTGCTGGTGCGGTTCGCCAACCCGGCCATCGATCATCCGACCTACCAGATCGCCATGGATGGCACCCAAAAGCTGCCGACCCGGATTTTCGATGCGACACTTGCCGCCATGACCAGGGGCGCCGATTTTGGAAGCTTCGCCTTCGCCACGGCAGCGTGGATGGCCTATGTCAAAGGCGCGATTGGAGGCGCCTATGCCATCCGCGATCCGCGCGAAGCCGAGCTGCTGTCTGCGGCGAGTTCAGCGCAATTGGCGGACGGTTTGCTCGACGCACTCCTTGCGCTCCCCGGCTTGGTTCCGACCGAGCTAAGGGCTCACGAGACCTTCCGGCAGACGGTCCTGTCGCGGCTGCGCGTGATGCTGGGTGATGGCATGGGCACTGCCATTGCCAAAGAGGCGGCAGCGCTTTGAAGGCTTATCGCTGCGCCAGTTCGATAACGATGCCGTCCGGATCGAGAACGAAGGCAACCCGGGCGACGATCTCCTTGTTGTACGCCTGACGGGGTGCCTCGACGATTTCGACGCCGGCAGCGACCAGGCGGGCGAACACCTGATCGATGTCATCGAACCGAAAGGTCAGATGCCGGATACCCGCCGAGGTGTCAGGCAGGCGCGGCGCCGGTGTTGCAACGCCCGGATCGGGGCAGATCAGCTCGAGCTGGCCATTTCCGGTGTCGAGAAACGCCAATTCGCCCTTGCCGTTGGGCATCTGTTTGCGCAGCACCAGATCGAGCCCCAGGAGGTCGCAGTACACCGCAATGCTGGCGTCGAGATCGCTGACCGCCATGCCCACATGCTCAAAGCCCAAAAGCCGCCCGCTCATCGACCCACCGCCAGACCGTCGGCATCGAACAGGTGCCATTGGCTGCCCCGGGGCGCAATGTGGAGCACGTCGCCGCGCCTGGCCAGGCTTTGCCCGGCTTCGTGGATCAGCACCGGAATGTCGCCCTTGAGCGTGCAGTGGAGATAACTGCTCGCGCCATACTGCTCGGCGACGCCCACGGTGACCGGCCAACCGGCCCCCACTTCCCGGGAAATGACGAAATCTTCAGGCCGAACGCCAAGGGTGACGCGTTCGCGCGCGCCAAGCGAGGGGTTGGTGTCCGGCAGCGGCAAGGGTTGAAGGCCCTCGGCCTCGAACATGATCTGGCCGGTGTCGCTGTGGGACAGGCTGCCTTCGATGAAATTCATGCGCGGCGACCCGATGAACCCGGCCACAAACAGATTGCGCGGGTTGTTGTAGAGATCGAGCGGCGCGCCGACCTGCTCGATCACCCCCTTGCGCAGTACGACGATCTTGTCGGCCATGGTCATGGCCTCGATCTGGTCATGGGTCACATAGATCATGGTATTGCCCAGCCGCTCATGGAGCTTGGTGATCTCGATCCGCATCAAGACGCGCAATTCGGCATCGAGATTGGAGAGCGGTTCGTCGAACAGGAAGATCTTGGGGTCGCGGGTGATGGCGCGCCCGATGGCGACGCGCTGGCGCTGGCCGCCTGACAATTGCTTGGGGCGGCGTTCGAGAAACTGTTCGATCTGCAGCAATTGCGCAGCATCGGACACCCGCCGTTCGATCTCGGGCCTGGCCATCCGGATGTTTTCCAGCCCGAAGCTCAGGTTTTCCCGAACCGTCATATGCGGATAAAGCGCGTAAGACTGAAATACCATGGCCACTCCACGGTCGGCGGCGGGCGTATTGACCACACTGGCGCTGTCGATCCTGATATCGCCATCGCTGACGCCTTCCAGACCTGCGATCATGCGCAGCAATGTCGATTTCCCGCAGCCCGAAGGGCCGACGAAAACCACGAACTCCCCATCATTGATTTCGAGATCGACGCCCGGGATCACCTCGACGACACCGAACGACTTCTTGAGATTTTCCAGCGTGAGATTGGCCATAAATCGGACCCCTTATTTGATCCCGGTCGAAGCGATGCCACTGGTGATGTAGCGTTGCAGGAAGATGAAGGCGAAAGCGAGCGGCAGGGCCGTAAGCGTGGTCATGGCCAACAGCAGATCGTAGCGGATGCCGTACTCGGTCTGGAACGAAGCCAGCGCCAATTGCAGCGTGTACGATTCCCGTCGGGTCAGAACCACCAGCGGCAGGAGGAAATCGTTCCAGCGTGACAGAATTGAAAAGATCGCAACCACGGCCAGGGCCGGCGCCGACAGCGGCAGAATGATGCGCCAGAAGATGCGCCACTCGCTGGCGTGATCCATGCGCGCCGCTTCGATCAACTCGTCGGGAATGGTGAGCATGTATTGCCGCAAAAGAAACACCCCGGTGGGCGTGGCCACGGTGGGCAGGATGACGCCCCATAAATTGCCAACAAGCCCCAGTTGCGCAACGATCATATAGGTCGGCACGAGCACGACCGTGGCCGGGATCATCAAGGTCGCAAGGATGGCGACCAGCGCCATGTTCGACCCCCGAAAGCGGTATTTGGAGAGCGCGAACGCCGCCATCGAGTTCATGATCAGCGTGATGATCGTTGCAACAACGGTTATGAACAGGCTGTTGAACACATAGCGCCAGATCATCCCGCCGGTGCTTGAGAGCAGGTTGGTATAGTTCTCGCCCGCCAGATAGATCTGGCGCACCGGCTCGGCGTTTTCGACCGGAATGGTCAGCCGCTCCTCGGGATTGGCCGGATCGATCATCTGTGCGTTGATGCCGACGCGGCGCAATTGCGCAAGCCGGACGGTCTCGCCCTCATCGGTCGTCACGTCGAACAATGGCAGCGGATCGTCATAGCCCTCGACGATCACGGTTTCGGCCGCATAGGGCAGAAGCGTTGGCGGGAACTCGGTGAGGTTGGCCGGTGTCTTGAAGGAGGAAACCACCACCCACAACACCGGTGTGAACATGATCACAAGGCCGGCCAGCAAATAGACGTAAGTGAGCCAATCGGTCCAGTCGAGCCTTTTGCGCCCACGCCGCCGTGTGATGAAGGCCCCTATTGATGAGCCTGACTTGACCATGCCGAGATCAGTCATCGGTCCCCCCTCTCGAAATACGCATCTGGATGGCGGTGAAGATCAGGAGCGCCAGCCCCAGAAGCAACGAGGCTGCGGCGGCGAGCCCGAAATTGCGCGGCTGGCTGGCAAAGCCCACCTCATAAATGTACTGCACCATCAGCATGGTCGCCGAGCCCGGGCCCCCGCCGGTCAGGACGTAGAGCTCGTCGAAGGTTTGCACCGAGCGGATGACGGCAAGGATGAAAACCACGAGCAGCACGGGCTTTAGCAGTGGCAGGGTGATCTTGGTAAACGATCGCCACGGGCTGGCGCTATCCATGCGCGCAGCCTCATAGACATCGCGCGGAATGGCCTGCAGTCCGGCCAGAAGGATGATTGTATAAAACCCCATATGCGCCCAGACGGTGATGAACACCGACCAGAAAAATGCGGTGTTGGGAAACACCAGCCAGTTGACGGGTGTCAGTCCCACCGCCCCCATCAGGCCGTTGAGGGCACCATTGCGCTGCAGGATCCACTGCCACATCAGCGCAACGACAACCGGAGACAGCATCACGGGGAAAAAGAAGATGCCGCGGAAAAAACCGCGTCCGCGAATGTCGCGATTGAGACAGAGGGCCGTGATCAGCGCCACGCCGATCATGACGGTCACCTGGATGGGCACGAAGACCATCGTGTTGCCCAGGGCGCGCCAGAAAAGATCGCGCGAACAGGTCGATGGATCGAGATAATTTGTGCAATCGAAAAGCGTCGCGTAGTTGGCGCCCCCGATCAGCGTCCGGTCCCAGGGAAAGAGCCGATCGCTGCCGCTTACGGAATAGAAGATATTGATGAACACCGGCAGCAGGGCAAACAGCAGCACCGCCGTCAAATTGGGAATCAGAAAAACCCACGGCATGCGTTTGATGCCGACCAGGCGTTGCACCCCATACATCAACGGCTCGATCACCCGCGCCGGCAATGCTGCGATGGTGCCGGTGGCTGTCGCAAATTGGCTCCGTGCGCTCATCCATCCATCCTTCAATGACCGGGACAAAAGCCGCCCCGCACAGGCGAGACGGCCATTCGCTTGTTGGAGGCCGATCAGCCGCCCGCCTGGATGGCGAGATTGACGTCTTCCTCGATGCGCACGAGCGCCTCATCGACGGTCAATTCATTGTTGAGAACCTGGCTGATGCGGGTGGTCATCGCATTCATCATGGCGCGCTGATAACGCCAGCCCTGGAAACGATATGCCGCATCATCCATTTTGGGAATCTGGGCAATGAATGTCGCCAAGGCTTCCGATGTGCGCTCGGAGGCAGAGGGATATTGAACGCCGTTCTCGATCTGCGACACAGCGGAAGGAATCTCGACCTCTCTGGAGATATAGTAGTCGAGGTTCTCGGGCCGGGCGTAAAAGTCGACCAACTGGCCGGCGATATCGGGATTTTCCGAGTGATTGAAGACGGTCATAGCCCCGCCACCCGGCATCACCGTGCATGAAGACGGACCACAGGGGGCCGGCACCACGGCCCAGTCGAACAGGTCACCGACTTCGGTGTCCATCTGGGCCAGTGTCCACGAGCCGCCGAAATACATCACCGTCGCGGCATTGAGGAAATCGGAGAACAACTCGCGGTGCGTTGCACCACCGACAGCGCCCCAGAGATCCATGGGCATCGTGCCGTCCTGATGCCAGGCAACGAATTGTTCGATTGCAGCCTTGAGGCCGTCATCGACCACCGGATTGCCCGCTTCGTCGACGAGTTCGGCGCCGTAGCTGATGGCAAGGCTGGCAAAGCGGTGCCCCGAGCGGTCCATTTCCATCGGGAAATCGGTCCCGGTCGCTTCGGCAACCTGGCGTGTGGCTTCGGCCCATTCTTCCCATGTCGCGCCCTCTTCGGGCACCGGCACGCCGGCCTGCTCGAACAGCGTGAGATTCACGTAGCCGCCGTTGACGGTCAGCGTCGTCGGCATGCCGTAAATTGCCGTCGAGTCGGTATCACCACCGCGCAGCCAGCCAAGAGTCCGCCCCCATTCCTGCTCGAAATACTCGGCATCGACGCTGTCTGTAATATCGACATAGAAGCGGCTCAGACCGCCGAGATCGGTAATGACCGCAATATCGGGGCCTTCGCCCGCTTCCAGTTGCACCGGCAGACTTTCGACCAGCGTCTGATAGCTGACCTCCTCGACCACGACATCGACGCCGGGGTTTTCACTTTCGAACTGCTCGGCCATTTCGGCAAAAATTTCACCACCGGTTCCGGTATCATCAGTCCAGAGCGTGATCGTCTGGCCGACGGCTGTGGTTACGGACGCACTGACCATAAGCAGCGCAAGGGCGGTCGTCGTCGTCAACGTCATTCGTAGCATTGCTTCCTCCTCCTCAGGACGCCATCGCTTGAGATGCGACAGATGTAAAAACCTCTTCTGGTAAGACCAAAATGTCAAGCCTCTGGTTTGACCAGATTTCAACTCGCATCATCGTTTCCGCTCAGGCAAGCGAAAAACAGCAAATTCTTCCATGATTTCCGTGCAAATTGATAAAACGGGATGCCATAATCACACGGCCGGCAGCTCGAAGACCCCCTTGACAGCATAGGTGAATTTCGCTCTGGTTTGACCACAGTGACCATATCGGCCGCGCAATTGGCGGCCAGCCGACGTTCCGGAGGACAGTTTCAAATGCTCAGATTTGCCGCTATCGGCATCGACCACGGCCATATCTTTGATCACGTCAAGGGGCTGATGCGCGCGGGCGCAGAGTTCGTGGGCTACTGCCCCCAGACCTCGATTCCGGGATTGATGGACACTTTCGCCCAAACCTACCCCGACACTCCGCAGATCGATCGCGAGACGCTTCTGGCCGACGAGAGTATCGATATCATCTGCACCGCTGCCATCCCCCGCGACCGTGCCGGTATTGCCATTGCGGCCATGCGGGCCGGCAAGGATGTCATGAGCGACAAACCGGGCGTGACGACGTTCGACCAACTCGATGACATCCGCAAGGCAGTATTGGAAACCGGGAAGATCTTTTCCATCTGCTTTTCCGAACGCCATTGCGTGCGCTCGGCGGTCAAGGCCGGCAAGCTCATCGCCGATGGCGCCATCGGCACGGTGATCCAGACCATCGGCACCGGACCGCACCGGTTGGGCCAGTCGCGCCCCGACTGGTTCTGGAAGCGTGACGCCTTCGGCGGCATCATCGTCGACATCGCCTCGCATCAGATCGACCAGTTCCTGTTTTACACTGGCTCCACCAAAGGCGAAATCGTGACGTCCCAGGTCGGCAATTTCGCCAATCCCCAGGCGCCCGAGTTCGAGGATTTCGGCGACCTGGTCCTGCGCGGCGACAGGGGCACGGGCTATGTGCGGGTGGACTGGTTCACCCCCGATGGCCTGCCGACCTGGGGTGACGGGCGCCTTACCATCATGGGCACCAAGGGCTACATCGAATTGCGCAAGTACATCGATATCGCCGGCCGCGAGGGCAAGGACCACCTGTTCCTCGTCAACGAAAAGGGCGTCGAACACATCGATTGTTCAAGCGAAGAGCTCGACTATTTCCGCCAGTTCAGCGCCGACGTGCGCGAGCGCACCGAGACGGCCATGTCTCAGGATCACGTCTATGAGGTCTGCCGCCTTTCGCTCGAGGCGCAGACGCGTGCCACCAATATTTCTCCCAAGGCGTAAGGATATATCGACATGACCCGGAAACTGCGCGTCGGCGTGATCGGAGCCGGCATCGCCCAACGGCATCTGGCAGGCTACAACTGGAACAAGGATCTGTTCGAGGTGCCGGTGCTGTGCTCTCTCGATGAGGACCGCGGTCGCAAGGCGGTCGCCGAATTCGGCGTTGGCGCGTTCACCAACGACGTCGATACCCTCTTTGCCCGCGACGACATCGACATCATCGATGTCAGCACTCCGCCCGATTCCCATTTCGAGCTGTCCAAGCGCGCCATAGAGGCCGGCAAGCACGTGATCTGCGAAAAGCCTCTGTTCGGTTCGATCGCAGATGTCGACAGGATGGTCGAGATCGTGTCGAAAACCGATCGAAAGTTCATGCCCATTTTCCAGTATCGTTACGGGTCGGGCCTGCAAAAGCTGAAGCGCCTGATCGCACTCGGCCTGACCGGCAAGCCCTTTCTCACCACCATCGAGACCCATTGGTGGCGCGGGCCGGCCTATTACGACGTGCCCTGGCGCGGAAAGTGGGCGAGCGAGCTGGGGGGCGGGCTGCTGGGCCACGCCATCCACGCCCACGACATGCTCAACTATGTCCACGGCGCCTGCGCGGAAGTCTTTGCCTATGGCGAAACGCTGGTGAACAGGATCGAAGTCGAGGACACCATGGCGCTTTCGGTCAAGATGGCCAATGGCTCTCTTGCGGCGCTGTCCATGACGCTGGGCTCGCGCAAGGAGATTTCCCGCCTCCGCTTCTGTTTCGCCGACATGGTCGCCGAAAGCATTCTCGAGCCCTATACAATGGGCCGCGACCCTTGGGTTTTTACGGCGGGCGATCCCGATCATCAGGCCAAGATTGACTCTGCGCTGGCACAATACGAGGTTGCAGAGGACGGCTACACACGCCAGTTCGAACTCTTCCATGACGCCATCGTCAATGACGGCGAACCGCCTGTAACCCTCGAGGACGCGCGCAATTCGCTGGAACTGGTCACCGCCGCGTATTATTCCCAGCGCACTGGCCAGCCGACGCAGCTTCCTATAACGCCCGATCACCCGCTCTACACATCATGGTTGCCATGAACAGAAAAACCGCCTATCAAGGAGACGCGACCATCACAGATGATTTCGCCCCGCGTTTGTTCGCTGGACAGCGGCTCTATCAGATCGTCGCGCGCCGCATCGCCCGCATGATCGAAGCCAATGCTGGAAATTCGGGTTGGCACATGCCATCAGAACGCGAACTGGCCGAAGAACTCGAAGTCAGCCGTCCGGTGGTGCGTGAGGCGGTGATCGCGCTCGAAATGCGCGGCATCGTCGAGGTGCGCGGTCGGGCCGGAATCATGGTTCTGCCGGCGCGTTCCGGCCAGATCAATTTCGACCTGGCCGGTGTCGACACCGGCCCTGGCCCCTTTGAACTGCTCGAAGCACGACTGGCGATCGAGTCGAGTGCAGCGGCCCTGGCTGCGGAACGCGCGACCTCATATGACATCATGATGCTCGAGGAATGCATCGCACAGATGGAAAAGGAAACCGAAGTTGTCCTGCTCCAGGAAAAGGGCGACCGCGATTTCCACATGACCATCGCCAAAATGACCAACAATGCCATCATCATATCCATGATCGAGGCCTTGTGGAGCCAGCGCGACGAATCGGTGATGTGGAAAAAGCTGCACGAGCACATCCATGCCGAGAGCGTCCGGCCCTTGTGGATAGGAGACCATCACTCGATCGTCTCCGCCCTGCGCATGCGCCACCCCGATGCCGCCTACAAAGCCATGTCGCGACACATCCGCAATGTGATCAACGAGCTACTGGAAGCTGACGAAAGGGGGCGGTTCGCTCCCTGAAGCCCCACAGAGCCGCGGCGCGGGGCATTTTCCATGGCCCGCTCGCTCGATGTCGCCGCCAAACGACGATGCCTGTGCGAAAACGCCTTGGATCAAGTCGGGTTTTCACCATCGCGGCCCTCGGGCCTGGCATCGCGGCAACCAATGATGGATGTGCCCGAAGCACGTTGATTTTTTTTGCTTCAAATTTCGAGCCCGTCGCGAAATGCGTGCCGATGTCTCTCATATTCTCTCGCTGAAATTCCGGACTCCCCTCCGAACGAACGGGGACGTTTTGACAGGTCTGGCGTAGCCTCCTCAATGAAAAGGGAGCCGGCATTCGAACCACCGGGTGCCCATTGCTTGAGAGACAACCGCGTGAAGAGAACAGCAGTTGCCTTGTCTGTGCTGTCAGGCTTTTTGCCTTTCACAGCATCCGCTGCAGACGATTGGACAGTCGTGCGTGACGACCGGCAGCAGCTTTCGTGCGTTGCGGAAAGCACCGGCGGAGCGGTTGTTGCCGCGGACGATGCAAGCGTTTTGGGCAGCGCTGGCTGGCCCGCTGCCCGGGAGCGCGAAGCGGCCCAGGACCCCGACCGGATTTTGGCCCGCCCGGCAGGTGCGGCAACGGAACTCACCCTGTCCGATACACCCGGGCAGGATGACGCATGTTTTGTTTATCTGGACGAGCGGACCGCTGCTGGGCGCGCGATCGAGGGCGTCAGGCAATAAAGTCCCGGCGCTCGTCATACCAAGGAGGATGCCCATGCGCATCGTGACCATTCTTGCTGCCTGCCTGTCTTTGGCCGCCATACCTGCCCTGGCGGCAGAGCCCGGCGGTACGATGACCGGGACGATCAACGGTGAGAATGTTGAGCTCACCGTCTTTGCCCAGCAATCGGACTACGGAAATTCGCACATCTCGCTTTACATCATCGGTGATGGACTGAGTGAGCGCGGTCTTGGCGCCATGGGCCTGGGGGCCGAATGGCTGGGCGAGCTCAACGGAGAGTTCTCCCACGCCGAGGCCAGCATGGGCATGCATTCAAATCCCCTGCGCCTCTATTATGGCGACAACGACGAGGGACTGTCAGTGACCCTTGAGAGCTTCATTTATGTGGGCGAATTGTTGGAGATCACCGGTCGGGTTGAGGGGACCCTGACCAATGTGGACAAGGTCGGCCACAGAAACCCCGACCCTGACGATACGCTCAGCATCGATTTGATGTTCGATGCTGTTCTCGAGTGAGGACGGCCACGATGTTTCGCACGTTTTTCCTTCTCATCGTTTTGTTTCTCGGCGCCGCGGTTCAGGCCCATGCCCAATCGGGCGATGAAGACTGCCCAACGGCGCCGACGGACCTGCTGGCAGGGCTCGATGGCACATGGTCGGTTCAGCAGGGTGCGGGGGTGATGATCGTTCCGGTCATGGGGGCCATGCCGTTGCCTGCGCATGCACCCTTGCGCCTGACGATGGCCCACGACCCGGCAACCGGCACATCGCAATTGACCGGCAGCGGGCCGGACGAACAGTTGATCATGATTGCGACCCATGAATCGCTGGTCCCGCAAATCCGGGAACTGGTGAGCGCGGCGGACAAGGAAGACCTTCTCAATACCGGGGAAGGCTGCGACTGGCATGCGCTGCCTCTGATGGTCGGGACGAGAACCTATTCGCTTGACGCGCCCGCATCATCTGAAACCGGAACCGTTATTGCGCTGGCTCTTCCGGAGGGCTCGCCGGAATCCGCGCCTATGTTTGCGCCTGTTGCATGTCTGACCAGCCGGGACAAGCAGGGCATTGTTGATTTCCTGGGAGAGAGGAGTCAAGCCGCGTTCGGCGCTCTTGGACGCATAGCGTCTTCTGGAAAACTGTACGTGCAGCATGATGCGGACTGTAACGCCAGCCCGGCCAGTTCCGGCGACATGACCATGACTTTGCTGGTCAAGTTCCAAACCCCCAGTTCCGGCACCGGAATGGTTATCTTCGAAGTCAACCAGAACGGGACACGCGCGATAGCAAAAGCGCCGGTGACAATGAGCCGATAATCCATACGCCAGCACCGCTGCGGCGGCGCCCGGCCCGTTCGCGGTTCGGGCCATGATCCTAAAAGGGAAACAGACAATGCCTCGCCACCTTTCCCCCAATCTCGCAACGACAGCGTTGAGCGCGGTGCTTGCCGTGTGCCTTTTGTCCGTGCCCGCTTTGGCGCAAGAAGCCGATGAAATGGTTTTCTGCGAATACTATCCCGATCTGGAAGACCTCATTGGCGAATATACGTTCAGGGCTGGACCGAGCACGCTGGTTTCACGCGATGGCACGGTCGTGCTTCCGGATGTGCAGAGCGGCCAGGTATCGGTTTTCATGCTTGACGGCAGCCTGGTCGCCGGTGAAAAACCCGCTCCCGGCTGAGATTGCAGTGGTTTCGAGGGCTTGAGAAGTATTGGGTTTTGCAAGGTTGTGATGGATTTGGCGACTTTTCCTTGCGTTTTCGCAC
>PBNW01000078.1 GCA_002723255.1 Pelagibacterium sp.
TATCGCGTCATCGCCGACCATTTGCGTTCGATGTCGTTCCTGATTGCCGACGGCGTGCTGCCGGCCAATGAGGGGCGCGGTTATGTGCTGCGCCGCATCATGCGCCGTGCCATGCGCCATGCAACACTGTTGGGCACCAACAATGCCACGATCTTCAAGCTCGTGCCGTCCCTGGTGCGCGAGATGGGGCAGGCCTATCCGGACCTCGTTGCGGGCGAGGCGATGATTTCGGAAACGATCCGGCTCGAAGAGGAACGCTTCTTAAAGACGCTCAGCCGCGGGCTGCAGATTCTCGAGGACGAAAGCGCCGGATTGGGCAAGGGCGATACGCTGGCCGGCGAGACCGCCTTCAAGCTTTACGACACTTATGGCTTCCCGCTCGATCTGACCCAGGATGCGCTGCGGCTGCGGGGTGTTTCGGTCGACCAGACCGGGTTCGATGCGGCCATGGCGCGCCAGAAAGCCGAAGCACGCAAGAACTGGTCGGGATCGGGCGATGCGGCAACGAGCGCGGTGTGGTTTTCGATTGCCGACACGGCCGGGCCCACAGAATTTCTGGGCTATGAGACCGAAGACAGCGACGGCGCAGTCAAGGCGCTGGTCAAGGACGGGGCAAGCGTAGATGCGCTCAATGCGGGAGACGAGGGTTTCATCGTCCTTAACCAGACGCCATTCTACGGCGAAAGCGGCGGGCAGGTGGGAGACACCGGCACGATGGAGAGCGAGGACGGCGCGAAGGTGGTCGTGCTCGATACCACAAAGCAGGCGGGCGGCGTGTTCGCCCATCGCATCAAGGTCGAAGCCGGGACGGTCAAGATCGATGAGGCGCTGACGCTCAAGGTCGCCCATTCCCGCCGAACCGCGATCCGCGCCAACCATTCGGCGACCCACCTTCTGCACGAGGCGTTGCGCGAAGTGCTGGGCAGCCATGTTGCGCAGAAGGGCTCGTTGGTTTCGCCCGACCGGTTGCGGTTCGACTATTCGCACACCAAGCCGATGAGCGAAGCGGAGATCGCCGAGGTCGAGCGCATGGCCAATGCCATCGTGCTGCAGAACGCGCCTGTCGAAACGCGGCTGATGGCCGTCGACGATGCGGTCAAAGCCGGGGCCATGGCGCTGTTTGGCGAAAAATACGGCGACGAGGTGCGCGTGGTCTCCATGGGCACGTCGCTGGATGGAGAAAAGGCGGGCAAGACCTATTCGATGGAATTGTGCGGCGGCACGCATGTGCGGCGCACCGGCGACATCGGGCTGGTCAAGATCGTCCAGGAAAGTTCTGTCGCAGCGGGCGTGCGGCGTGTCGAGGCGCTGACCGCCGATGGCGCACGGGCCTATCTCAACGAGCAGGAAGATCAGCTCAAGACGGTCGCTGCGGCGCTCAAGGTGTCGCCGCGCGATGCGGTGTCGCGGGTCGAAGCGCTGGTGGAAGAACGGCGGGCACTGGAGCGGCAGGTCGCCGATCTGCGCCAGAAGCTGGCCATGGGCGGCGGCGCTGCCAATGGGGCGGCCAGCGAAACGATCAATGGCGTGACCTTTATGGGGCGCGTGGTCGAAGGACTGCAGCCCAAGGATTTGCGCGGGCTCGTCGATCAGGGCAAAAAGCAGATCGGGTCGGGGATTGTTGTCATCGTGGGCACGACCGAGGATGGCAAGGCCGGCATTTCGGTGGGCGTGAGCGACGATCTTGTGTCGCGTTACAGCGCCGTCGATCTGGTGCGGATCGGCTCGACGACGCTCGGCGGGCAGGGCGGCGGCGGTCGTCCCGACATGGCGCAGGCCGGTGGCCCCGACGCCTCGCAAGCCCAGGCGGCGGTTGATGCCATCAAGGCTCATCTGGGCGCCTGATCGCCCCTATCAAACGCATAAAAATGGCCCCGTGAGGGGCCATTTTTCTGTCCGGACCGTTACCGCGAAACGCTCAGAACGACGCCTTGAGGCTGGCGCTGATGGCGAGGACCGAGCCGCGGTCCCAGCTTTCGTTCTGCAGATTGCTGCCGGGCGCGATTGTCGAATAGGACACGCCGCCGGAGAACTCGACGCTCTCGGAAATGTCGTAGGCCGCGCCCAGGGTTGCGCCCCAACGGTCGGTCTGGGTGCCGTTTTCCAACACGCCCGCATTGTCGACCGAGGCGGTGCCGCGATCCCATGTAACCGTGCCCAGCACGGTAAGCTCGGGAGTCAGTGCGTGCCCGACCCCGCCGGTCACCGTCCAGCCATCGCGATAGTTGAGATCGGTGCTGATGGGACCGGCATTTGTACTGACAGCAAGTGTATCGACCACCGACCAATCGACCCATTTGACCGAGCCGAGCACGAGCCACCCCGGCGCAACGCCGGTCTGGGCCTTGAGCTCGATCGATTGCGGGGCGGTGACATTGGCGCTGGCCGGGCCGGAGAACGGGGTGCCGTCCAGGGCCGTGCCATCGAGGTCATAGGAAACGGCGGAATTGTAGATTGCGCTGACGCGCAGGGCGATCTCTTCGATTTCATAGGCAACACCCAGCCGCCAGCCGGCCGACATGCCGTCGATATCGATGGGGGCCGTAATGCCCAGAGCCGTGGGGACGGTGGCAGTGTAGCTCAATTGCTGGGCCGATATGCCGCCGATGATGCTGGCAACGCCGGGGCCGACGTCGAGCCCGTAAGCGCAGGTCAGGCCGATGTCATTGGAACTTATGCGCTCGCGCACGGCCTGGCTGGTGGCGAAGGCATAGGCCCTGTCGCGATCGGTGCCCGAACCGAACGGGTTCTGTGCCGAGACCAGGCATGAGGTGTTGTCGATAATCTCGCCGCTTATGCCGAAATTGTAGTGAACGCGGCTCGGTGACGAGGACACCGTGGTCCCCGGGTAGCCGGGATTGGTAATGGCGTGATCGATATCGACATAGGTGATCGTGCCTTTGGCGGCATAGGTCGCCGGATCGAAGATCATGTCCCAGTTGTAGCCATTGGCTTCCAGACCCCCGGCCTGGGCGGAGCCGCCGACGGCCATCAGGCCCAAAAGGGCAAGTGCATGGGAACGCTTGCGTGGTGCACGCATTGAGTAACTCTCCTCCTGGAGCCGTTCGGGATCTGATTGACTCAGATCCTTGGCTCCAACCTTTGTTTTGTCGCGTGTCCGAACCGCAAAAACGTCTTGCCGGACATGCGCGGGATTGTCCTGACGCGTCCCTCCAACACGCCGACGCCATAAGCCCTATCGTTATCGATAGCGCTATGACGCTTACGTCAACAATCGCTGCGTTCCCCGTCCCGGTCAATTGCCCCGAAGCGGATTTGGTCAAAAATGTGTCACAAATGCACATCCGCAACAGCGCCGTGCGAGACTGCAGGCAAAAGAAAAGCCGCCCCGAGGGGCGGCTTTGGCAGCTGTGTACGGCTTGATGACGGTTACGCCATGGCCTTTTGCAGGTTGGCGTCGATGGCGTCCAGGAACCCCATTGTGGTGAGCCAGGGCTGATCAGGGCCAACCAGAAGCGCCAGATCCTTGGTCATCTTGCCCTGTTCGATCGTGTCGACGGTGACCTTTTCGAGCGTGGCGGCGAAGGTTGCCAGTTCGTCATTGCCGTCGAGCTTGGCGCGGTGGGCAAGGCCACGGGTCCAGGCAAAGATCGAGGCCGTGGAATTGGTCGAGGTTTCCTTGCCCTGCTGGTGCTGGCGGTAGTGACGGGTCACGGTGCCGTGGGCCGCTTCGGCTTCGACGGTCTGCCCATCGGGGGTCATGAGAACCGAGGTCATCAGGCCGAGCGAGCCAAAGCCCTGGGCGACGATGTCGGACTGCACGTCGCCATCATAGTTCTTGCAGGCCCAGACGTAACCGCCGGACCATTTGAGGGCCGCTGCAACCATGTCGTCGATCAGGCGGTGCTCGTACCAGATCTTCTTGGCTTCGTATTTTTCCTTGAACTCGGCCTGGAAGACTTCCTCGAAGATATCCTTGAAGCGGCCGTCATAGACCTTGAGGATGGTGTTCTTGGTCGAGAGATAGCAGGGGACGCCGCGCTGGAGGGCATAGTTGAGCGAAGCGCGGGCGAAGTCGCGGATCGACTCGTCGAGGTTATACATGGCCATGGCCACGCCCGAGGAGGGAGCGTCGAACACTTCATGCTCGATTTCCTGTCCGTCTTCGCCAACGAACTTGATGGAGAGCTTGCCTTTGCCGGGGAATCTGAAATCGGTGGCGCGGTACTGATCGCCATAGGCGTGACGGCCGACGATGATGGGCTGGGTCCAGCCGGGGACGAGGCGCGGCACGTTCTTGCAGATGATGGGTTCGCGGAAGATCACCCCGCCCAGGATGTTGCGGATGGTGCCGTTGGGCGAGCGCCACATCTTCTTGAGGCCGAATTCCTCGACACGGCCCTCATCGGGGGTGATTGTGGCGCATTTGACGCCGACGCCGTGCTTCTTGATGGCGTTGGCAGCGTCGACGGTGATCTGGTCGTCGGTTTCGTCGCGCTTCTGAACGCTGAGATCGTAATATTCAAGATCGATGTCGAGATAGGGGTGGATCAGCTTGTCTTTGATGGCCTGCCAGATGATGCGTGTCATCTCGTCGCCGTCAAGTTCGACGACGGGATTGGCGACTTTGATCTTGCTCATATATGTGTGCTCCTCGCGCGCAAAAACCCGGTTCGGCCAGCACGGGCCAGCCAAAGTTCGCGGTCCCTATAGCAGAGCATTGGAAAGGCGCAAAGTGTCTCGCCGCGAAGGGGACTTGCCGAGCGGGGGTGGCACGGAGGTGAATAGTATAGTGTATTTACACATGTGTAATTACACTATAGGTTGCCGCCATGACCTTTGCCTTTTTCGATTGCCTCGTGCTCAACACCGTCATGGCGGCGCGGGCGCTGACGCGCCGGTACGACAAGGTGCTCCGGCCTTTTGAAATTTCGGTTGTCCAGTTTACCGTCCTTATGACGGTTCGGAACTCGCCGCGCATGTCGGTCAATTCGATGGCGGCACGAATTTCGATGGATCGGACGACGCTGCTGCGCAATCTCGAGCCACTCGCCAAACGCGGGCTCGTCGTCGCGGGACGCCCGGAAAAGGGCAATATCCGACACTATGAACTCACCGGGAAGGGCGCGGCGCTGCTTGACGACATCCTGCCGCTCTGGCGGGAGTCGCAGGTCGAATTGAGGGCGCTGGTGGCCGAGCCGGGGGCTGAGGATTTCCTTGGCGGGTTGCGTGCCCTTACCGCTGGTGAGGCTCGCGAGCACGCGGACGCCTGAAGGCCCGGACGGCATATCAATCCAGAACCATTGATGGAGACTTTCGATGCAAAGCGATGATCCGGTTGTTGTAACCGGGATGGGTGTGGTGTCGCCGCTTGGGGTGGGCGTTGCGACCAACTGGGAGCGGCTTATTGCCGGCAAGAGCGGGGTCGTGCGCAACGATCGCTTCGATACGACGGGGTTTGCCTCCCACATCGCCGGGCTGGTTCCCGACAAGACCAATGATCCCCAAGGGTTCGATCCAGCCGAATGGATCGAGCCCAAGGAAATCAAGAAGATGGATCTTTTCATCCAGTATGGGCTTGCCGCAGCGGCGCAGGCGCTCGATCAGGCCGGCTGGCACCCCCAGGACGATGCAGGGCAGCAGGCAACGGCAACGATCATCGCTTCGGGAGTGGGCGGGGAGCCGGTGATGGCGCAGGCGGCGCGCACCATTGCCGAAAAGGGGCCGCGGCGGCTCTCGCCATTCACCGTGCCCTCGTTCCTGGCCAATATGGCGGCGGGCTGGATTTCCATTGTGCATGGGTTTCGTGGGCCGATCGGTACGCCGGTTACGGCGTGCGCGGCGTCGGCCCAGGCGATCGGCGATGGCATGCGGCTGATCCTGACCGGTGAAGCCGAAGTTGCCGTGGTGGGTGGGGCCGAAGGATCGGTCGATCCCATATCAATTGGCGGGTTCGGCGCGTCGCGCGCTTTGACCTCATCCTATAATGACGAGCCGCACAAGGCCTCGCGGCCGTTCGACAAGGGGCATTCGGGGTTCGTGCTGGCCGAGGGGGCAGCGGTGCTGGTGATCGAAAAGCTCAGTCACGCCAGGGCGCGCGGGGCCGTGCCGCTTGCGGTCGTGGCGGGATATGGCACGTCGGCCGACGCCTATCATTTGACGGCGGGATCGCCGGATGGGGCTGGGGCTCAAGTGGCGATGCGCAAAGCACTGGCCATGGCGGGCATTTCTCCCGATGCCGTGGGCTATGTCAACGCGCATGCGACCGCCACGCCGGTGGGCGATGCGGCGGAATTGGCCGGCATTGGTGCGGTGTTCGGCGATCGGGGCAAGTCGCTGGCGATTTCGTCTACAAAATCGTCGACCGGGCATCTTCTCGGCGCGGCAGGGGGCATCGAGGCGATGTTCTCGGTGATGGCGCTGCGCGAAAACACGCTGCCTGCCACGATCAATCTCGACGATCCGGTGCCCGAGGGCGGGGACTTCGAGCTCGTGCCCAATACGCCGATCGCCAGGGAAGTGGACTATGTCATGTCCAACTCGTTCGGGTTCGGCGGGATCAACGCGACGCTGGTGTTCGGGCGGGCCTGACCTGTTTGGGCGGCAGGGTGGCCGTAAACGCCAGGCAGCGGTCGACCCATTGGGCGAGACCGCTGTCGGGTTCGAGCACGTCGCCATCGACTTCAACAAAGCCCGACATGGTCTTGGTGCCCATGGTCATGGGCTGGCAGCCGGGAAGGGTAAGAGCGTCCTCATAGCCGTCCTTGCCGACGCGGGCGAGCAGGGCTCCGTTTTTCATGATGCCGCAAACCATGTTGCCGTCGAGCATGAAGCAGCGTCCGCCGAACATCTTTTGTTCGGTGATGCCGGGAATGGGGGCAAGGCGCTCGCGGATTCGGTCTGAGAGGGCGTCGGCGATGTGGCTCATCTACATTCTTTCATGGGCCTCAATACCGGGGAGTTCAGGGTCCCATTGCGGGCGCTGTCCGGCATAAAGCACCATTGCGGGATTGAACCAGTCGGAATTGTCGAAGGCGCCGATGGCGATGCCGATCACGCCGGGAGCCGTGTTGCGTTCGGAAAACAGGGTGGAGCCGCAGGTTGGGCAGAACGAGCGGCGGCGTTCGCTGCCACTATCGGCAACGTTTTCGAACACGGCCGGTTGTCCGCTGACCGTCAGATCATCTGTCTTGAAGAATGCCTGAACGATGTGCCCGGTGCCGGTGAGCCGCCGGCAATCCTCGCAATGGCACTGGGCCATGCGGATGGGCGGTTCGGCGACCGTAAAGCTGATGGCTCCGCACAGGCAGCGGCCGGTTGCAAACATCAAAATCCTCCGTTGTCGCGATAGGTGTCGTAGTGTGGGAGCGTCTCGTCGAGGGTGTCCCAATCGAGATGGGTGCGCGAGAAAATCGCCTGACTGGGCGAAAACCAATCGGGTCGGTCGAACAGGCCGGCGGGAACCAGAGCCAAAAGCGGCGCACGGGCTGTTCTGGCAAAAAGGGGCGTTCCACATTGGGGGCAGAAATAGCGGGTGATCTCAGACCCGGAAGCGGCCTGGCGGGTATGGCCCTTGGTCTTGCCCGAAACGGCAACTGAATCGGTCGACATCAAGACGACGGCAGAGTGGCCCGTGCCGGTCGATTTGCGGCAATCGAGGCAGGAGCAGACCAGCATGGAGCGGACAGGCCCCTCGATCCGAAGGCTTACGGCGCCGCAGGCGCAACTGGCGGTTTCATCGAGGCTGAGTGTTGGCATCGGCGAAAGCTGGCACGAGCACGCTGACAAATCCAGCGCTATTGTTGCCATTGCGACCGGCAAGCATTAGTGCCTCAGCCTTCAACAAACGAGCGCCGGGCTAATGACTTTTTTCGCAATAGAAACCGAGAGGCTGATGCTGCGCAAATTCGCACCGTCAGATGCCGAAGCGACAGCCGCCTATCAGGGGCTGCCCGAAGTCGCACGCTACTGCATGTGGGAGCCGCGCTCGCTCGATCGCGTTCGTGAGCTGATCCCGCGCTGGATCGCCATGGATGGAACGGGCGAGAACAGCGAAGGCATTCAATATGCGGCCGTGCTCAAGGCGAGCGGAGCGCTGATCGGGGATGTGGTGCTGATGTTTGAGGATCGCGCAGCGCGGCAGGGGCAGATCGGCTATGTCATGAGCCCCCAATTTCAGGGCCAGGGCTATACGACCGAGGCGATGGAAGCGGTGCTGGCGGTGGGTTTTGAGCAGGTGGGCCTTCACAGGATTTCGGCGCGGTGCGATGCGCGCAACAGCGCCTCGTGGCGGGTTATGGAAAAGCTGGGCATGCGGCGGGAAGCGCATTTTCGCGAGCATGCGATCTTCAAGGGTGAGTGGGACGAGGAATTGGTTTACGCCATTCTCGAAGACGAATGGCGCGCGGCGCGGAAGGCAAACTGATGGCGGGGACCGACAGCAGCAAGGAATTTGCGTTCCGGCCCACGCCGGCGATCATTCTGGTCGAGCCCCAGCTTGGCGAGAACATCGGGGCTGCGGCGCGGGCCATGGCCAATTTCGGGCTTTGGGATCTGCGGCTGGTCAATCCACGGGACGGATGGCCGAACGAAAAGGCCACGGCATCGGCGGCCAAGGCGCTGCCGGTGATCGAGCGGGTGCAGGTGTTCGAGACGCTGACAGAGGCGATGGCCGATCTCAATCTGGTCCTGGCAACGACGGCGCGCAACCGCGAGATGTTCAAGCCGGTGATCGGGCCCGACGAAGCGGCGGACCGGCTTTCGACCCATATCGGGGGCGGGCAGAAGGCCGGGATTTTGTTCGGGCGCGAGCGCTGGGGGCTCAACAATGACGAGGTGGCGCTGGCCGATGCCATCGTGACGCTGCCGGTCGAGCCGGCCTTTGCCTCGCTCAACATTGCCCAGGCGGTGCTGGTTATTGCCTATGAATGGCGGCGCGCGGCGCTCAAGGATCAGCCACTGCCCTTTTCTGCCGATGAGGGCGAGCCGGCACCGCGCGGGCAACTGGCCGCGATGACTGAACAATTGGGCGAAGCGCTCGACCGGGCGGGGTTTTTCAAGACCCCGGCGAAGCGGCCCGGCATGATGAACAATATTCGCGCCATGTTCGCGCGCGGCGGGTTCAACGCGCAGGAGGTGCGCACGCTGCGCGGCATCGTTGCGGCGCTCGACCGGCGGCACGAGCGGCCCAATCCTGCTCGGCACAAGGACGAGGACGCAGACGATTTGTCCTGAGGTTGCCGTGCTCGGGTCTCGCAGCTAGGGTGGGACGCAAAACCCTCCCGTATTTCCAATCAGGTCTGTCATGGTCGCCACGCAATCTCCCGCTCCCAAAGCTGGAGCCGGTTCACCGCAAAGCGGGATGGCGCTTATGATCGCGGCGGTTCTTCTGGTGCCGATCAGCGATGCGATGTCGAAGAGCCTGACAGGCCTTCTCAGCCCGTTCGAGATCGCCTTCTGGCGTTTCGCGTTTCAGATGGTGATGCTGGGGCTGTTCATTGTGGTGATGCGCCGGCGGCTGGCGCGGGGGCCATGGGGGCTGATGCTTCTGGGCGGGGCGACGATGGCGATCGTGCTCTCCTCGCTGATCGGGGCGTTCGTCACCATGCCGATTGCCACAGCGATCGCGATCTTTTTCGTCGAGCCGTTGATCCTGACAGTGCTTTCGGGCCTGCTGCTGGGGGAAAAGACCGGCTGGCGGCGCTATGTGGCGGTGGCCGTGGGGCTGGTTGGCGCGGTCGTCGTCATTCGGCCGAGTTGGGATATTTTCGGCTGGGCGTCGATTCTGCCGCTGATCGCAGCGACTGGATTTGCTTCCAATGCGATCGTCATGCGCAAGCTGGGCCGGCATATGGACGCCATTTCGATGCAGTTCTGGTTTTCGCTGGTGGCGATGGTGTTGATCGGGGTCGGATTTGCGCTGCTGGGCCAGTTCCAGTTGGTAAGCTTTTCGGGCGGCATCGATACCAGCGGACCCTGGGGGTTGCTGGTGTTCATGGGCATGTTCTCGGGGCTGACCTTCTTTTTGTTTGCCGAAGCCTTTCGGCGTACACCGGCTTCGACGCTGGCGCCGTTCCAGTATATCGAGATCATCGGGGCGACGATCGTGGGGTATATCGTGTTCGGCGATTTTCCAGACCTGTGGACCTGGGTGGGCACGGCCATCATACTGGCCTCCGGGCTCTACGTCTTTCACCGCGAGCGCAGGGTCGCCCGCAGCGCTTGACTTTATGCGCTTTGCCCCCTAGAAACCGGCCATCCTGATCGGCTTTGTCCGTCAGGAAGCACCCGGGACCGTCGGTTTGCGTTTTTGGTCGGCTTTCGAGCCGGACCTGAAATTCACGTTTTTCGCACGGTCTGTCGGTTCTGCTTTCGGGCAGAACAGAGGAGGGCGCTGTCTTTTATCGGTTAGAGAATCCGTCCGGTCGATCCGGACGTCATTCTCCAATTTTTTGTGTCGCGCTTTCGAACCGCAAAAGTCTGCAACTTTTGCCGAAAGCGCTCTGATTTGAAAGGACAAGCGATGTCAAAACGTCATTCGCAGAAGCACAAGATCGACCGCCGTCTCGGCGAAAATATCTGGGGTCGTCCCAAGTCCCCGCTCAATGCCCGCGCCTATGGCCCCGGCCAGCACGGCCAGCGCCGCAAGAGCAAGCTTTCCGACTTCGGTATTCAGCTGCGCGCCAAGCAGAAGCTGAAGGGGTATTACGGCTCGATCACCGAAAAGGCCTTCAAGCGCGTTTACGCCGAAGCTGCACGTCGTCGCGGTGATACCGGCGAAAACCTGATCGGCATTCTCGAAAGCCGTCTGGACGCCATCGTCTATCGCGCCAAGTTCGTGCCGACCGTGTTCGCGGCGCGCCAGTTCGTCAACCATGGCCATGTTCAGGTCAATGGCAAGCGCGTCAACATTCCGAGCTACAACGTGCAGCCGGGCGATGTGATCTCGGTCCGTGAGCGCTCCAAGCAGCTCACCATCGTTCTCGAAGCCGTCCAGCTCGCCGAGCGCGACGTGCCCGACTACGTCGATGCCGATCACTCCAAGATGACCGCGACCTTCGTCCGCGTCCCGACCCTGGGCGATGTGCCCTATCCGGTCCAGATGGAACCGAACCTGGTTGTGGAATTCTATTCGCGCTAAGCGAACCATACAGTTTTACGAACAAGGGCCGCCCGGTGGGCGGCCCTTTTTGTTTGGCCCGCCCATATGCGCGGACGTTCCGCCTTGCGGAATGCTGGCTGGCGGGGTTTGCCAGTACCCTGGCGCGCCGCAATCATTTGATCGTTCAATTCCGGACAGTTTGAGAGCACCAGTCCGCTGGGCGGTGCACGGCAGGCGTTTGCGTGCGTAGCAGGCGTCGACTGCCGTCTGCCGGTTTGAACCTAATGTTGCCATTCGTTTGAGGAGGACGAGATGACTAACAACAGGGCCAATGGACCTGGCAGGATGGGCCGAGCGGCGCTGGTCGCCGGGTTGATCGCAGGGCTGGGCACGATGCCGGGGTGGGCTGTCGAGATTGCTGCGGACAGTGCCGCCGGCTGGTGCGAGAGTCTTTCAGGCTTCGCGTATCCGGACCTGCGGATTGACAGCACCGAACTGCGGCTGGACGAGATGAGTGGCGAGACAAGTTTGCCGCCCCATTGTGTTCTCACAGGCTACATGGAAGAGCGCAAGGGCGTTGACGACGTCGCGTTTTCGACCGGGTTCGAGCTGCGCTTGCCACTCGACTGGAACGAGCGGTTCTACTTCCAGGGCGGTGGCGGGACTGACGGTTCGATCCGTCCGGCCGTTGGAACGAACACGGCCGGCCAGCCGCCGGCGCTGACGATGGGCTACGCCGTGGTTTCCACCGATGCCGGACATACAGGGTCGAACGGGCGCGATGCATCGTTCGGGCTCGACCCCAAGGCGCGCATCGACTGGGGGTACAATTCGCTCGATCTAGTAACGGGTGTCTCCAAGTCGCTGCTGCAGTCGGCCTATGACATGGCACCGCGCTATTCTTATCTTGTCGGTGCGTCGAATGGTGGCCGGCAGGGGCTTACCGCTGCCCAGCGCTTTGCCAACCATTTCGATGGCATCATCGCGGGGGCCCCCATCATCTCGCAGTCGCGCGGACACGTCGCGACGGCATGGGATCTGGCGGCGATGGCCGAGATTGCGCCGCGTGACGCCGAAGGACGTCCGCTCCTGAGCGAGGCCTATTCGCAGGCCGACACCGACCTGATCTTTGCCGAAATGATCGCCCAGTGCGATGGACTCGATGGTCTGGAAGACGGGATCATCGATCTGCCGCTGCGGTGCCAATATGATCCTTCGCCGATCGTCTGCGAGGGCGAAAAGACCGATAGCTGCATCACGGCGGTGCAGGCCGAGGCCTTCGTCAAGGTTCATGAAGGCGCGCGCAACGCGGCCGGTGAGCAACTTTATGCGCCATTTCCTTATGACCCCGGTTCTGACTTCCGCAGATGGAAGCTGGGGACAGCGACCGAATGGCCCAACAACAACCCGCGGGCAACCAACACATCGATCCGCTATGTTTTCATGACGCCGCCCGATCCCGATTTCGATTCCTTTGCCTTCGATTTCGAGACCGATCCTGCAGCCCTGGAAGGCTCGGCAGAGTTTTCCAGTGCCAACAGCCCCAATATGGACGCCTTCCGCTTCGCGGGCGGAAAAGTGATTGTCTATCATGGCACAGGCGATCAGGGCGTTTCGGCCATCGACACTGTGGATTGGTATGACGCAATGATCGAGCGTTATGGCAGTGCGGAGGCGGTGCAGGATTTTGCGCGGCTGTATCTGATGCCCGGCGTCGGGCACGTTTCGGGTGGAACGGGCCCGGAATTGTTCGACGGTCTTGATGCGCTGGTTGCCTGGGTTGAAGACGGTGTCGCCCCTGGCCATCTGCCGGTGAGCGGCGGCACTCCGGATCGCGAGCGTCTCTTGTGCGTTTATCCGGCCGAAACCCGCTATGACGCGGCCAGCGCGGCGTTTATCTGCGAGTAAAGTTACCCAAGACGCGAAGGGCCGCCCGGTGGGCGGCCCTTTTTGTTTGTCAGTCCGCGTATTGGCTGACCGATTCCTTGATCGGTTCCTGATCGCGCGGGATGTGGCTTTCAAAGTGCATCAGACGCTTGTGGACCGAGAGCAGTTCGATGACCGTGGACCAGGCGCGGGCCAGGAACTGGAACGAGGACGAAACCTGGCCGAAGGCCTGCTGGACCTGCTGATAGAGCCCGAGCGTCAGGGCACCTGCGAGGATGGATGGCGAGAGGGCGAGGAGCGGGATGTAGCCTGCGAGGTTGAGATAACCGTAGCGGGCGAGATTGAAGTAGGTGTAGTGCCAATAGAGGCGGAAATAGTTCTTCTGCACATTGGCAAACAGCTCGCGCCATGTGGCGGGCTGGGCATATTCCTCGTGGTCTTCGCCATAGACCAGTTCCTTGCGATAGGCCGCCTCGACCTTCTGGTTCTCGAAGTTGAGGCCCGGCAGCTTTATGCCGACTACGGCCAGCAGCACGGTGCCGAAGGCCGCCGACAGCAGCGCCACCCAGACAAGACTACCCGGCACGTCGCCGATCAGGGGCAGGGAGGTGACGTTTTGCGACAGGGTCCACAAGAGTGGGATGAACACCACAAGGGTAATCAGCGAATCGAGGAAGGCGACGCCGAGATCCTCGGTGATCGAAGCAAAGCGCATCGTATCTTCCTGCACGCGCTGGGCGGCACCTTCCGTGGAGCGGATCGAGGGCCACCAGGCCATGTAGTAGGAGTTCATCGCCTTGCGCCAGCGGAAGACGTAGTGGGCTGTATAGAACGCAACGATCACCGCCACGATAATGCGCGGCATCAGGACGACGAAAGCCTCTGCGATCTGGCCGTAAAATTCTTCGGGTGTCACGGACCCCGGTTCGGTCAGGGCCAATTGCATGGTGTTGAAAAAACGGCCCTGCCAATTGTTGATGAAGGCGTCGACCTGAACGTTGAAATAGACCAGCAGCATGATCGCCACGGTGCTGACCACGGACCACCAGTACCATTCATTGCGTTTGTAATTGTACCAGAACACACAGAAGCCGACGGCCAGAATGAGCAGGTACTGGTAAAACCAGACCCGCTCGGCGGTAAGGAACGAGCCTTCCGGCAGGCAGCGCGCTTCGGTGGCCGAGGGGGCATCGGACTCCGTTATCGAGGAATCGGGCAAATCGGGCTCGGAGAGCTCGGCGCCCGGCACGGCCTGGGCCGTGTCGCCCACGCCCGGCGGCGTCGCCGGCTCGGTGGGCGCGCATGGGGGGGGCAGTAGGAACCGGTCCAGGCTGAGATAGGGCTGGAGCGTTGGACCCAGCGCCGACCAGCCGATGATCGCCAGGATCAACAAGCCGAGAAGGGATGAGAAAAACTGCTTGGGGACCGGGAAGAAAGATCGAAACATTGCACGCTCCGTATAGGACGGCGACTCGTCATTCCAGCTGCGGGCCGCGAACGATGATCTAAGGCCGGGAATCCGGCGCATGCAAGACCGCGCAGGAGCCAGATCAGCGCTGATCGAAGGCAATTGAGCGGTTTTTGACAAGAATGCGTATCTGCGCGTTGAGCGAAGGGCAATGTCTGGGGGATATGAATGGGCAAGCCGGATCGCAGATGGTTCCTGACGGGTCCGGTTCGAACGGGTTCACAGTAGCCTTGTTCTGCGTCACTGGGCCGGGTGAGCCGCAATCGCGGGTTTCGCCCGGCCTGTCGTTCCTGAAATCGGCACCTGCCCCTTTTCCCCCGCGCCGGCGGCATGTATCAAACGCATGCGCCCCAGCTTCACATTTCGTCTGGCGCGAGAAGGGTCAAAATGAGTATTGCCGAACCTATCGCCGATCCCGATGAGTCCTGCCCGGCGCTGTTTCGGGATGCGCCGGCGGGCGTGGAGTTCAACAAGCTGCGCAAGCGGCTGATCCGTCAGGTCCGCGAAACGCTCGATGCCTATGGCATGGTGCGGCCGGGCACGAAATGGCTGGTCGCGCTGTCGGGTGGCAAGGACAGCTACGGGCTTCTGGCGGTGCTGCTCGACCTCAAATGGCGCGGGCTTTTGCCGGTCGAGCTTCTGGCGTGCAATCTCGACCAGGGACAGCCCAATTTCCCCAAACACATCCTGCCTGAATTTCTCGAGCGCAACGGTATCGCGCACAGGATCGAATATCAGGACACCTATTCGATCGTCACCGACAAGCTGCCACAAGGCGCGACCTATTGCTCGCTGTGTTCGCGGCTGCGGCGCGGGCATCTCTATCGCATCGCGCGCGAGGAAGGGTGTTCCGCGCTGGTGCTTGGCCATCACCGCGAGGACATCCTGGAAACCTTCTTCATGAACTTCTTTCATGGGGGCAAGCTGGCGGCCATGCCGCCCAAATTGCTCAATGACGAGGGCGATGTCGAAGTGCTGCGCCCGCTGGCCTTTTGCGCCGAGGCCGATCTGGCCCGGTTTGCAGAAGCGCTCGAATTCCCAATCATTCCCTGCGATCTGTGCGGCTCGCAGGACGGGCTGCAGCGCAACGCCATGAAGGCGATGCTCGATGATTTCGAGCGCAAGATGCCGGGACGCAAGGACGTGATGATCCGGGCGCTGGGCAATATCAATCCCAGCCACATGCTGGACCCGAAACTTTTCGACTTCGCCGCACTGGCGGCCAGGATGGACCAATGAACATCGAGCGCCTGACGGCAATTCTGCGTGAGGCAGCGGCCAAGGAAATCATGCCGCGGTTCCGGCGGCTCGATGAAGGCGCGATCCGCACCAAATCGCACGCCCATGACCTGGTGACCGAAGCCGACGAAGCGTCGGAGCGGTTCATTACCGAGGCGATCAAGGCAGCTTCACCACAGACCGTGGTGATCGGCGAGGAAGCGGTGGCCGCCAACCCCAAGCTGCTCGACACTCATTTCGAGAACGAGACGGTTGTCTATGTCGATCCGGTGGACGGCACCTGGAATTTTGCAGCCGGGTTGCCGCTGTTCGCGGTAATGGCGGCGGTGGTGCACAAGGGCGAGGTGGTCGCCGGGGTGATCTACGATCCGGTGGGGGATGACTGGATGATGACCGAGCGCGGCTGCGGGTGTTTCCAGGTGTTTCCCGACGGACGCATTGTGGCGCAGAAATTTGCCGCTCCGGTGCCGCTCGACCAGATGGCCGGCACGGCATCGGCATCTTACGTCGCACAGGACAAGCGGGCCGAAGTTCTGGCCAATCTGGCCAAAATCCACACGCTGGCCGCCTATCGCTGCGCTGGACATGAATACCGGCTGGGGGCGGGCGGCAGCCTCAACTTCATGATGTATAACAAGCTCACGCCCTGGGATCACGCGGCGGGATCGCTGATGATGGTGGAAGCGGGCGCCCATGTGGCCCATTTCGACGGCTCGGCGTACAAACCCGCCCATATGGAGGGCGGGCTTCTGGTGGCAGGCAGCAGGGACAGCTGGGACGAACTGCGCCGCGAGGTGTTTACCGTCTAGAGTCATTCAGGATTTGATTGACTCAAATTCTCGGCTCCAAACCCTTGTTTTGTCGCGTGTCCGAACTGGAAAACAGTTTCCATCCCCGATCGCGTCGCGGACAGGGTTTTGCTGGACACGCTCCAGGCTTTGGTCCAACGCAGCAAAGCTGCCGCTGTCTGCCGATCATTCGACCCGAATCGTAATCGGGTCACTGTAGAGATCGAAATCAGTCCGCCCAGGTGCCGTGGCCGTGAACATCAATGCCCGGGCAGGGGTCGGCCCGCCGCAACTGCGGCTGTTGCGCAGTCCTATGCCGCCGTCGGACCATGAGCCTATATCGATGTCGGGCAGGTCTTTTCGGGTAACCTCCCAGGCTGGAGGCATCTCGCCGCACGCGCCGCGCCGACCATGAATGATCTCGGAGTCCCCGACGCCCAGCGTCACGAGCCTGTGGTACTCGATTTCGGGATATCCCGTGCTTTGGGGGGCGGGCGAGAGAAGCAGGTAGGCGAGGGTTCCGGCCAGGCCAATCAGGCATATGACAGTTCCAGCCAACATCAACTGCAACTGCCTGATCTGAGTTCGGCCATTATCGATCTTACTGTCGTTTGCTCCGGTCTCAGCGGGCTTTCGGGCTTCCTGGTAAAGCGCATTCCAGCCCGCGCTCAAGTCCTCCCGGGACTCGATCTGCAGGACCTTGGTGAGGAGCAGGAAGTTGCGGCGCCGGGGAACGTGAGTACCGTTTCGCCAATTGTGCAGGTTCCTTAGCGTCGCCTCGAACGACTCCTGGGATTTGCTGCCCGAGGCCAGGCAAAGCTCTTCGGCCAGAGCCATGTTGTCGAGATGGCCCTGGCGGATGCATATGGCGTCGAGCAGCTCGTGCCAGTGCCGATATCCTGCAATGTTATCGTTTTCCATTGCCTTCTCCCGTCTCAGCCATTCGACAATAAGCATATGAGTTATCACAGTAAATCCCCGAAAATGCCCCGCAGTCTCGGGATCTTCCGGGAATGTCCAAGACATCGGCATGGCAAGATGATTAAGGCTGCTTTCGCGCTCTCGTCGAACCGGGATAGGCCGTGATTGGCGCAGGGGCGATCACTAGCTCTCATTAAAACGGAGGAATAATTGAAGTACACACTCCTGCTATTGTTTGCAGCGGCCTGCTTTGTGCCGCTTGGTGTCTCTCCGACATTTGCCCAGCAGGCAAACGACTGTGTTGACGTGCGCAATACAAGCAATACGGCGTTTTTCAAGAGCCAGATGTATAACGGATGCAACAAAACAATCGTTGTTCATTACTGCATGGCTAACGCCTGCCGATCGAGCTCGGGGTATTATACCTCATCGGAAACGCTTTCGCCTGGAGAGAGCGCTCCGGTCGATACCGAAGGGAACGGTGTCTACTGGGCCGCTTGTGTTTATGAAGCGCCTGATTGGGACACACCGATCTCGGACTCATCGGGACGATTCCGGTGCGGCTAGCGCCATTCTTTGGGACTGCCGAGGTCGGTTCACCGCCACCTAACTCCAGGAAAGGAAAGGCAATGACAGCGATCCGAACCATCGCCCTGGCCGCGACAGTGAGTCTTGTGCCGACATTTGTTTTGGCCCAATCGTGTCCCACGGCTGTAAACGGGGTGAGCATGGCGCAGACAATCGGTGAAGCCGGTGGCGCGGAAGCGCTCTTTGATGCGGCAAGCGCCCAGGTTCTTGAACTCGACAAATTTCTTGCCGAACTCGAACCGGCCCGAGGGCAGGGTATCCGAGAAGCCGAGATCGAAGCGCTCAGGAGCGAGGCGCTTGAACTGCGGGCGGCAAACGAGGCCCTCGCTGAAGCCGCCCGGTGTTATATGGGGCAATAGCGCCACCAAAGGTGGCACGCGTGCATGGCCGGTTGGGCCAGCCGTTTTCAGGGTGAAAGGGAAGGGCCGTATGCTCAGGCGAGCACGCGGCCCTTTCCATTTACGCTAGAGCCGAGGATTGATTGACTCAAATCCTTGGCTCCAAACCCTTGTTTTGTCGCGTGTCCGAACCGCAAAGCCATTTTCATCCCCGATCGCGTCGAGGACATGGTTTTGCTGGACACGCTCCAGGACAATCGACATTGAGCTGATGGCGGCCTGCAAATGGCAGTTTGCTGCGTTTCCGGTGCTTACGTACCCGAACGTACGCTGCTCATAGCCCCGCGAGCTTAAGCTCGCCGGGCGTTTTTCCCTACATAAGGTCCACCGGACCTTCTGTAGCCGGTCATCACTCTCGAAACCCGCCGTTTTCGACTCACCCTGAGCTGAATGTCGATTGGTCCTAGTGTTCGCCGCCGACCGGGGGGAGTTCGTCCTTGTATTCCTCGCCGACACCGAACAGCTTGCCATTTTCGGCAATCAGGATGAAGACGAGCGCGACGCAGCCGAGCACGAAATATCCCGCAGCGATGGGCGTTATGGTGCCGTTGTAGAACTGACCGATCACGGTTCCGATCAGGGCGCCGCCCACTGTCTGGATCAGGCCGAATACGGCCGAAGCGGTGCCTGCAACCCTGCCGAGCGGTTCCATGGCCAGTGAATTTACATTGGCCATCGTCCAGCCGAACATGAACATGATGACGGCAAGGAAGGCCAGGAACAGCCAGAGCGGCATGAACCCGGTGAGCGAGACCATAAGCCAGATGCCGCTCATGATGGTGAAGACCAGCATGGCGCCATGGCTCAGCCGGCGCATGCCGATTTTCCGGACCATGCGGGAGTTGGTGTAGGACGAGATCGACATCAGGCCGGCGATTGCGGCAAAAGCGACCGGGAAATAGGCGCCCAGATCGTAGATATCGACATAGATCTGCTGGGCCGTGCTGATGAAGCCGAAGAGGGCGCCGAACACGAACATGGCCGAAAGCCCGTAGCTGAAGGCCATCTTGTTGGTGAAGACGAGCCGAAAGCCTTCAATGATGATCGCCGGGCGCAGTTCGCGGCGGTTCTCGGGCCGCAATGTTTCGGGCAGGCGAATGAATGCCCAGACCGTGATGACAAATCCCAGGGCGGCCATGAAAAAGAAAATGTATTCCCACGGTCCGGTCAGCAAAAGCACCTGGCCGATTGCGGGCGCTATCACCGGAATGATCATGAATACCATAAAGACCAGCGACATGACTTCGGCCATCGCCCTGCCGCCAAACCTGTCGCGCACCAGCGAGGTGGCGATCACGCGGGTGGAGGCGGCGCCAAGGCCCTGAACGAAGCGCAGAACCAGAAGCGTCGCGAAGGTCGGCGAGAACGCAGCCGCAAAGGCGGCGATAACGTAGATCGTCAGGCCAACCATGAGCGGAGCGCGGCGTCCGAAACGGTCCGACAGTGGGCCGAAGGCAATCTGCGCCGCGCCGAACCCGAGCATATAGGCGGTCAGCACGTAATGGCGGTCGTTTTCATTCATCACGCCCAGCGCCTCGCCCATATAGGGCAGCGCAGGCAGCATGACGTCGATAGCCATGGCATTGAGCGCCATTAGCCCTGCAACAAGGGCAATGAATTCTGGCCGGGAAACGTCCCGGGTCACTGTCGTCGTGGTCGTCATGGGATACCCTGGAAATGGCAAGGCCGGGACTCATCGGCCCGGCCTTGTTGGTAAAGCTTGAACCCCTCTGTCGGGTTTGGCAACCCTAAAATCGGCACTAGCCGATGGAAGCGGGCTGGGGGGCGATGAAGGCGGGCGCCTTGCCCTCCCTGATCGGTATGTGAATTGCCGCGGACAGCAGGCCGATGACGATGCCCAGATACCACACCGCATAGTAGTCGCCGGTCATGTCGTAGGACAGGCCGCCGAGCCAGACACCAAAGAACGAGCCGATCTGGTGGGAGAGAAAGGCCACGCCATAGAGCATGCCCATATAGCGCGGGCCGAAGAACAGGCTGACGAGCCCGGCGGTCAGCGGCACTGTGGCCAGCCAGAGCATGCCCAGGGTTGCCGCATAGATATAGGCGCTGACCTCGGTTATGGGCAGCAAAAGGAAGGCGGCGGTGCCGACGGCGCGCAGCAGATAGATCACCGAAAGCAGGATCTGCTTGGGCAATCTATCGCCCAGCCAGCCGGCCATAAGCGAGCCTGCGACGTTGAACAGGCCGATCAGCCCCAGCGCCCAGGAACTGGCTTCCGGTGTCAGCCCGCACTGGACGAGGAAGGCGGGGAAGTGGACAGTGATGAAGGCCAGATGGAAGCCGCAGACGAAAAAGCCGATGACCAGCAGGCGATAGGAGCCATGGCCGAGCGCCTTGGAGAGCGCCTGCATGAAGGGCATATCGGCATCGCCGGGCGCGCTGTTTGTCTGGCCGCGCAGCATTGTCGAGAGCGGGACGACCAGCAGGATGATCAGCCCGAGATAGACCAGCGCACTCTGCCAGCCGAAATTGGAGATGAAGGCCTGTCCGAGCGGGGCGAAAACGAACTGGCCCATCGACGAGGCGGCGGTGGCTATGCCGAAGACGAAGGAGCGCTTTTCGGGCGGAACGGCGCGGCCGAAGGCGGCCATGACCACGCCGAACGAAGCCGTGCCGATGCCGACGCCCATCAAGACGCCGCCGGTGAGCATGAACATGCCTTCGGTTGGCGTGATCGACCACAAAAACAGGCCAAGTGCGTAAACCAGCGCGCCGCCGGCCAATACGCGACCGGTGCCGAATTTGTCGGCCATGCCGCCCGCGAAAGGCTGGGTAATGCCCCAGACAAGGTTCTGGATGGCCAGCGCCATGGCAAAACCCTCACGCGACCAGCCGAGGTCCTCGGTCATGGGCAGAAGGAAAATACCGGAGGTGGAGCGGGCGCCAAAGGTCACCATGGCGATGAAACAGCCGGCCACGATGATGACAGGCAAGGGAACCGGCAGGGCGCGGCGGGTGGTTGTGGCGGACATAGTCAGGATTCCGTTTGTATCGCCGGGCGACGATAAAGACTTCCGCGCACGTCACAAACGAAAAAGCACGATGGGTATCATCAATATGATTGATTTGAGAAAGCCCGACGGCAAAACGGCCCCAAGCATGGCTTGAGGCCGTTCAAATGGCGACAGTTCGGCCGATCAGGCGGTCTGCTTGACCGGAATGCCGGCGTTTTCGAAATGGGTCTGGAGTTCGCCGGCCTGGAACATCTCGCGGATGATGTCGCAGCCGCCGACAAATTCGCCCTTGACGTAAAGCTGGGGAATTGTGGGCCAGTTGGAATAGTCCTTGATGCCCTGACGCAGCTCGTCGGTTTCAAGAACGTTGGCGGATTTGTAATCGACGCCGAGATAGCTCAGAATCTGGACCACCTGTCCGGAAAATCCGCACTGGGGAAAATCGGGCGTGCCCTTCATGAACAGGAAGACGTCGTTGGACTTCACCTGTTCGTCGATAAATGCGTTGATGTCACTCATCAAAATGTCCTTTCGGCCCGTTGGGGAGGTTCGGGGCGTTGATCGGCGTTTCCCGATAGATAGGGGATGATGGTGGCCATGTCGAGGTCACCGTGTTCAAATCAGCGGTGAACGGCGCCAAGCCCGTTGAGCACTTCGCGCGGAATGGCGAAGGCGGCGATCACGTCCTGATGGCGCTTGAAGCCGCACAACTCACGCTGGACGAAATAGGCCCAGACGGCATTTTGCGCGGCGGTGAGTTGGTCAGTGCGCTGGCCGGGCGTAGCGGCATTATAGGCAGCGACGGTTTTGGCCACCCGCTGTTCGGCGGCGCCGAGCGAGGCGGCGCGTTCGCCCATGATCTCGTTTTCGAGAACGGCGTGGCCGCCTTCGGGATTGACGGCCTTGATGAGATCGAGGCTGTCGCGCAAGCTCATTTCAGGATCAATCGGGCGCGTTGGTGGTCAGCGCCAAAGCGTGCAACTCGCCGCCCATATTGCCCTTTAGCGCCTGATAGACAAGCTGATGCTGCTGCACGCGGGATTTTCCGCGGAAGGTTTCAGAGGTGACGGTCGCGGCGTAATGGTCGCCATCGCCGGCCAGGTCGCGGATATCAACCTGTGCATCGGGAAGCGCCTGTTTGATAAGGGTCTCGATTTCGGCTGCATCCATTGGCATGTGAGGCACTTTCTTTCTTGTCGTGCTGTGGTGAGCACGTCGGAACCTAGTTGATTGTAGCGCCGATGAAGGTCGGAAACCAGCCTTCATAGGCGGCGTTGAGGTCTGTGACCGATATGGACCGGGCCGCGCCAAGCTTCAAGGTATCGCCGCCCGTGGCGCCGATAATGGTGGCGGAAACGGGCGATCCGGCGACGATTTCCCCGGCCAGGTCGGCGGAGGCCGTGACGATATAGCGGCCCTGATCTTCGCCGAACCAGGTGGCAAGGGTCTCGTGCTCGGGTGCGGCGATTTCAGCGCCGATGCCCGATTTGATCGCTGCCTCGGCGAGGCCCAGAGCGAGACCGCCGTCGGACAGATCGTGGGCCGAGCGGATTTTTCCCGCGCGGATGAGGGAAAGCACGAAAAGCCCGGCCTTTTTCTCGTGATCGAGATCGACATAGGGCGCGGTGCCCTCGCGACGGCCCAGAACGTCGCGCAGATAGGCCGATTGGCCGAGATGGCTGCCCCAATTTTCCGGCGCGCCGATCAGGACGATGACATCGCCTTCGCGGGCGAAACCGGAGCGGGCCATCTTGGCATTGTCTTCGATCAGGCCGACGCCGGCGATGGTGGGGGTGGGCAGGATGCCGCGGCCGTTGGTTTCGTTATAGAGCGAGACATTGCCCGAAACGATGGGGAAATCGAGCGCGGTGCAGGCTTGGCCGATGCCTTTGATGGCGTGGACGATCTGGCCCATGATTTCGGGGCGTTCGGGATTGCCGAAATTGAGATTGTCGGTGGCGGCGAGCGGTTCGGCGCCCGTCGCGATCAGGTTGCGCCAGCATTCAGCAACGGCCTGCTTGCCGCCCTCGAAGGGATCGGCTTCGCAATAGCGCGGATTGACGTCCGAGGAGAAGGCCAGCGCCTTGGTGGGGTGGCCTTCGACGCGGACCACGCCGCCATCGCCGCCCGGGGTCTGGAGCGAATTGCCCTGGATGAGCGTATCGTACTGCTCATAGACCCAGCGGCGCGAGGAGTGATTGGCCGAGCCGAGCAGCGCCAGCAGGGCGTCAGCGATATCTGCGTCCGGTACGGTCGCCGGGTCGAGCGGGGCGGGCAGAGCAGGGACAACCCAGGGGCGGTCGTATTCGGGAGCCTCGTCGCCCAGATCCTTGATGGGAAGGTTGGCCACTTCTTCGCCCTGGAACAACACGCGGAAGCGCAGATCGTCGGTGGTCTTGCCGACGGTGGCGAAATCGAGTTCCCACTTTTCGAACACGGCGCGGGCCTGGGCTTCCTTTTCGGGATGCAGAACCATGAGCATGCGCTCCTGGGATTCCGAGAGCATCATCTCGTAGGGCGTCATGCGATCTTCGCGCACGGGTACGGCATCGAGATTGAGCTCGATCCCCAGATCGCCCTTGGCGCCCATTTCGACGGCCGAACAGGTGAGCCCTGCCGCGCCCATATCCTGAATGGCGATCACCGCACCGGTTTTCATCAATTCGAGGCAGGCTTCGAGCAGGCGCTTTTCGGTGAAGGGGTCACCGACCTGGACGGTGGGGCGCTTTTCCTCGATGTCGTCGCCAAATTCGGCCGAGGCCATCGTGGCGCCGCCGACGCCATCGCGGCCGGTCTTGGCGCCGAGATAAACGACGGGCAGGCCGACGCCCTTGGCTTCGGAGAGGAAGATCTTGTCGGCATCGGCAAGGCCGGCGGCAAAGGCGTTGACGAGGATGTTGCCATTGTAGCGGGCATCGAACTGGACTTCGCCGCCAACGGTCGGGACGCCGAAGGAATTGCCATAGCCCCCGACACCGGCCACCACGCCTGAGACGAGGTGCTTTGTCTTTTCGTGATCGGGCTCACCAAAGCGCAGGGCGTTCATCGCCGCGATGGGGCGGGCGCCCATCGTAAAGACGTCACGCAGAATGCCGCCCACGCCGGTCGCCGCGCCCTGATAGGGCTCGATAAAGGACGGATGGTTGTGCGATTCCATCTTGAAGACGACCGCCTGACCATCCCCGATATCGACAACGCCCGCATTTTCGCCCGGACCCTGCAGGACGCGCGGGCCCTTGGTGGGCAGGGTCTTGAGCCATTTTTTCGAGCTCTTGTAGGAACAGTGTTCGTTCCACATGGCCGAGAAAATACCGAGTTCGGTGAACGTCGGTTCACGCCCGATCAGGTCGAGAATCTTCTGGTATTCGTCGGGCTTGAGGCCGTGATTGGCGACGAGTTCGGGGGTGATTTCGATATCGTTGCGGAGGGTCATTTCAGCCAGTCGTCAATGAGGAACCGGGGCGTTGAGCATTTCCACCTGGTGTGCGGACACTCTAGTTGAGAAGGCCGGCGAACAGGTTCTTGCCGTCCTCGCCGCCATGGGCAGGTTCGATCAGGTTTTCGGGGTGGGGCATCAGGCCCAGAACGTTGCCGCGGGCGTTGGTGATGCCGGCGATGTTGTTGATCGAGCCATTGGGGTTGGTTTCCGCAGTATAGCGGAACACCACCTGGCCATTGTCCTCGAGCGCGGCGATCGTATCGTTATCGGCGAAGTAATTGCCGTCGTGGTGGGCGACAGGGCAGCGGAACACCTGGCCCTGCTCATAGCGGCGCGAGAAAGCGGTGTTGGCGTTGGCGACTTCGAGGTTGACCTCGCGACAAACGAATTTGAGCGAGGCGTTGCGCATCAGCGCGCCGGGAAGGAGCCCGGCTTCGGTCAGGATCTGAAAGCCGTTGCAGACGCCGAGGACGTGAACGCCTTTTTCGGCCCGTTCGCGGATCACATCCATCATGGGCGAGCGGGCGGCGATGGCGCCGCAGCGCAGGTAATCGCCGTAGGAAAAGCCGCCGGGAATGACAATCAGGTCAACATCGGGCAGTTCGGCATCCTTGTGCCAGACGACAGCGGGCGGCGTGCCGCCAATCTTTGTCAGCGCCGCGATCATGTCGCGTTCGCGGTTGAGGCCGGGAAAGACAACGACTGCGGACTTCATCGCGCTGGGTCTCGCTTTTTAGATATTGGGGCTGGCACCGGATGGGCGCCTTGTCGGGATTCTGGCCGCAAAAAGCAAGGGGATTCGTACGCTTTCACATACGAATCCCCTTCAAGTTCGCGTGGTCGCGCTTCCGAACCCGATATGTGGTCTTAAAGCCCCTCAGCGTTGAAGTGAGCCTATTCGGCCGGGGCGGGAGCCGGGCGCTGTGCCCAGCGGCTGCCGGGTGCGCCGGGCAGGTGCGCCCAGGCGGGCCGTTCGAAGAGGAACTTGCCCAAGCCTGTCTTGCCGATGATCCAATAGAGGATGAGGGGGCAGACGACTGCGACGATCAGGCAGGCAAGGCTGGCAATACCCGCATCGATCTGGGGAACGAAGCGCAGCAGTATCGTACGGAAGCTGCCCATGGGGATGACGAAGCTGAGATAGATGACGATGGAATGGGCACCCATCCAGCGCAGCCAGTCCATGGCGGCGAGGCGGGCGAGCAACACTGCGGCCGCGCAGATGGCGGTGGCACCGGCCATGGCCATGAGGAAATGGGCGCCGGGGATGTTGTCGACGCCGCTGGTCACCACACCATAAGTGACCGAATGACCCGGCGAGAACACCAGAGCGCCATTGGCCAGTGCCCAGGCTGCAAGCCCTGCAACGGCGAGGGCGGGATGGGACTGGATCCAGTCTGCCAGCTTGAAGATAGCCGGTGCCAGAGCGTAACCGGCGTAGAAATAGACGAAATACTCGGCCACGTAGTTGACGATGGAAATTGGCGTTGCGACCGGGGCGATGGAAGCTGCGGCAGCTACGATCAGCACGGCGATGTGGGGTACACGCAACTGAAAGAGCAACTTGGCGATCAGGCCATAGATGGCCAAGGCATAGATGAACCACAAGATCGAATAGGGCTCGTAGACGGCGCTGGCCATGAGGGCGAGCGTGCCGGCAGGGTCGCGGTCGACGATCAGATGCTTGAAGGCGATCAGGATCACGGCCCAGAGCGCATAGAAATAGAGGTAGTGGACAACGCGCCGGTCGGTGAAATTGCGCCAGGGGCGGGCGATGACCGCCGAAAGGAAAAGCCCCGAAACGAGGAAGAATTCGGGCATGCGGAAGGGGGTTGCGAAGCCGAGAATGTAGTGCATGAAGCCGACGCGCTCGGTCGCTTCGCCCACGCCGTAGGTTGAATGCATCATCACAACGAGAATGATGGAAAGGCCCTTGGCCACATCGACCCAGGCGTGGCGTGGTTTGGCAGTGTCAGTCATATCGCGTCCCCAAAGCAAGATTTGGGGCGATCATAGTTCAAGGCACTAAACGGCGCCTTTCACCAATGATAACAACTGGAAGCGTGGTTAAGAATGCGAAAAGGCCGGAGGGATGCTCCGGCCTTTTCGCGAAAAATCGTGCCGCCCGGGGGCGGGTGGGGTGTTCAGACCACCGGAACGGTGCCGTAGGCGGCAACCATTACGCCGATGGCGAGAAAGAACAGGGCCGAAAGGGAAACGGTCTTCAGCATTTCGAGGCATACTCCATGGCGCGCGGACGCGACAAATTGCGCGGGATTTAATTTAAATGGCAGAGGTTAACCGATGATCTCTACGGCGTAATTTTCGATCACGGTGTTGGCGAGAAGCTTTTCGCACATCCTCTCGATTTCCGTTTTCGCACTAACGGGATCGGTGGCCGAAAGTTCCAGATCGAACACCTTTCCCTGCCGTACGGACTCGACTCCGGCAAAGCCGAGACCTTCGAGTGAACCTTCGATGGCCTGTCCCTGAGGATCCAGGACACCGGTTTTCAAAGTGACGATGACGCGGGCTTTCATGGTTCCGTTTGGCCTTTTGGTTGGGCGGAAGAATTTTCGTTATCCCGGGAAAACTCCGGTTACTGAACCAGCCGGGGACCGGTGGTCAGCGCGTTGTCTGCCTCGACGAGAATGCCGAGACGCTGGGCGACTTCGCGATAGGCATCGACGAGACCCCCAAGATCTTCGCGGAAGCGGTCCTTGTCGAGCTTGTTACGGGTCTTGATGTCCCATAGCCGGCAATTGTCGGGTGAGATTTCGTCGGCCAGCACGATGCGCATGAGGTCACCCTCATAAAGGCGGCCGCATTCGATCTTGAAATCGACAAGCTGGATGCCGACGCCCATGAACAGGCCGGTCAGGAAATCGTTGACGCGCACGGCGAGCGCCATGATGTCGTCGAGCTCCTGGGGATTGGCCCAGCCGAAGGCGGTGATGTGCTCTTCGGAGACCATGGGATCGTTCAGCGCATCGTCCTTGTAGTAAAATTCGATGATCGAGCGGGGAAGCTGGGTGCCCGATTCAAGGCCCAGACGCTTGCAGAGCGATCCCGCTGCGACATTGCGCACGACCACTTCGATTGGGATGATCTCGACTTCGCGGATCAACTGTTCGCGCATGTTGATGCGGCGCACGAAATGGGTGGGGATGCCGAGCGTATTGAGCTTGGTGAAGATGTACTCGGAAATCCGGTTATTGAGGACGCCCTTGCCATCGATGATCTCGTGCTTGGCGCCGTTACCGGCGGTGGCGTCGTCCTTGAAGTGCTGGATCAGCGTGCCGGGCTCGGGGCCCTCATAGAGCACTTTGGCCTTGCCTTCGTAAATCTTGCGACGACGGTTCATTTCGACGGTGTCCCGTAGATTGCGTGGTTAAGCGGGTCGGAATTTGGGCGCACTCATGCGCCTTTTTGGGTGGCCAATGCAAGCCCTTTCATGGGGCGGGCCAAACCATTCACGCTCTACATATCGCGATTCCGCCCCCTGTTGCGCAAAAACTGCGATAAGGGTTTACGCAGGCGTCTGGCGGGCGTGCAATACGTTGATTTTGGGGGCGATAGAGCCTATTTCAAACCGTAAACCGCGCGTGGCGGCCAGTACCGGAAAACCAAACAAGCCGAGGGACCGAGAAATGTCTTCATTCGACGAACGCCAGAGGGGCGAGGAAGCCAAATTCGCCCATGACGCATCGCTGCGATTCAAGGCCGAAGCGCGCCGCAACAAGCATCTGGCGCATTGGGCCAGCGCCGAAATGGGCGTGACCGAGGCCGATGCGATTGCCAATTATGTTGCCGAAGTGATCGCCGCAGACATGACAGAGGCCGGCCCGGCCGACGTCGCGCGCAAGATCAAGGCCGATTTCGAGGCCAAGAATATCGAGATCGACGAAAAGACCATCGAGGCCAAGATCGCCCAGTTCGATATTCAGGCGCGGGCCGAGGTGCTGGCCGAGGCCTGAGGTTCCGGCTCGGAGGGCAGGCGCCATGAAAGGCATCAGGCACGAGACCATTGCCGGCTATCACGCGGTCCAGACCGATGAGGATCGCGCGATCTGCGAGCAACTGCGCGGCGTCATCGACCGGGTGCTGCCCGAGGCCGAAAGCAAGATCTGGCACGCCCATCCGGTATGGTTTCTGGCCGGCAACCCGATCGTTGGGTACAGCAAGCTCAAGCATTGTGTGCGGCTGTTGTTCTGGAGCGGGCAATCCTTCGAGACCCCGGGACTGGCGCCTGAAGGCACTTTCAAGGCGGCCGAAGCCCGCTTCACGCGGGCCGAGGAGGTGGATGAAGGCCCGCTGATGCAGTGGCTGGAAGAAGCCCGTACGATCCAGTGGGACTACAAAAATCTCATCAAGAAGCGAAAGCTGGAGCGGCTGATCTAGGGATTGATCCAGGCTCATCTGAAAGCCCCGCGTACTCGGCGCGGGGTTTTTTATTGCAAAACAGATAAGTGTATGCTTATCTGTTGGCATGGATGATGATTCTCTTTTCAGGGCACTGGCCGATCCCACACGCCGCGCGATCTTCGAGCGGCTGAGCGCCGGGCCAGCCAATGCAAGCGGGCTGCGCGAGGGCTTCGGCATCAGCCAGCCGGCGATGAGCCAGCATCTTGGCGTTCTGGTCGGAGCGGGGCTGGTGCGGCAGGAGCGGGATGGCCGGTTCGTCAATTACGAAGTCGATCCGGCCGGTATCGGTCGGATCGGGGCCTGGCTGTCGCGATACAGGGCCTACTGGCCGAGCCGGATGGCCGATCTGGATGAGGTTTTGAGGGAGATGGATCAATGAGCGAGACGATCGAGATGGAATTTAGCTTCGATGCGCCGCCGGAAAAGGTCTGGCGCGCAGTCTCCATCGCCCAGTATCGCGAACGCTGGCTGCCGGGCACCGATCTTGCGCAGGACGAGCCGCTGGCTCTCGAAGAGGGAAGCGCTGTGAGCTATCGCATGCGCGACAGTGCACCCCCGCATGAGGAAAGCGTCGTCACCTTCCAGATAGCCGCCGACGGCTCGGGGGGGCACGCGGCTCGAAATCATACAGCGTCTTGTGGTCGCGGTGCCGGCTGCCGCCAATGCAAATGGCGAGACGATGATGCTGGCCGCCTAAGGCCCTCTTTAATTCCTATCAGTACCAAGCAATGGAGGTCGCCCATGCGCGACACGATGCAACTCGTCCCCATGGTGGTCGAGCAATCCCAGCGTGGCGAGCGCTCGTTCGATATCTATTCGCGGCTGCTGCGCGAGAGAATCGTTTTCGTCAATGGCGAGATCAACGATGCGATGGCCTCGCTGGTCTGCGCGCAGCTTCTGTTTCTGGAGGGCGAAAACACGAAAAAGCCGATCCAGATGTATATCAACTCCTATGGCGGCGTGGTGACCAGCGGGCTGGCCATGTACGACACCATGCAGTTCATCCGCTCGCCGGTGCATACGCTGTGCATGGGCACGGCGCGGTCGATGGGTTCGTTCCTTCTGATGGGCGGGGAAGCCGGTTTCCGCGCCGCATTGCCCAATGCCAGCCTGCATGTGCACCAGCCCTTGGGCGGGTTTCAGGGGCAGGCCAGCGACATGCTGATCCATTCCGATGAAATGCAGCGCACCAAGAAGCGGATGATTGAGCTCTACGCCCAACATTGTGGACGCAGCTATGACGAGGTGGAAAGAACGCTCGATCGCGACCGGTTCATGACGCCGCAGGAAGGCAAGGAATGGGGGCTGATCGATACGATCATGACCGAGCGCCCGCCAGTTGGGTGATGGCGGTCTGCAAAACGCAATCTCCTGCGCTTCCGGTGCTCACGTACTTTGAAGTACGCTCCGCTCCGGTTCTCGAAGATCGCCTTTTTCGACTCGCCCTGACCCAACTGCTCGCCGCTGCGGCTATATCCGGCTCATCAGCCGGGTGAACATCAACAACCCTTCGGGCCACGGACCGTGGCCGGATTCGATGTTGATATGGCCGACATCGCCCGCGACATGGAAATCGGAGCCCCAGCGGGCTGCAAATTCGGCGGCGCGTTCGACGCTGCAATAGGGATCGTTGGAAGACGCGACCAGCATCGAGGGGAATCTGAGCGGGTCGGAGGACAGACCCCGAAAGGGCGAGGTCGCTTCCGGGACGTCGGGGTGCTCGTCGACATCGGGCGGGGCAACGAGAAAGGCGCCTTTGACCTTGGTATCGGCCTGGGTCTGGCTCGCGGCAACAATGGTCTGAACGCCGAGCGAATGGCCGACCAGAACCACAGGCCGCATGGCCATCATGATCTCGCGTTCGAGGGTTTCGAGCCAGCCGGCGAGCGTTGGGGCTTCCCATTCGTCCTGTTCGACGAATTTTGCATTGCGGATCTTTTCGACCCAGCGGTGCTGCCAGTGGCCGGGGCCGGAATGACCCAGTCCGGGGATGATGAGGATGTCGGCGTCTGCGGTTTTCATAGCACGATTACTTGGTGGATTTCCGGCAGTTGCGCAAGGGGCCGCTCGGCTGGAGGGGCGACTGCAGGCTTGTCGTTTTGACGGGACTGCTGACGCAGGCTGTCAGGGCGTTTCTGTTATGTTCTTATTGCAACGGAGAGCGGACAAATGACGGAATGGAAAATGGCCCAAAGCCGCACACTCAAGGCAAGCCGGGCCGGGAGCATCCTTGCCATGCTCAGGATATCTCCTGTTTTCAGTGAGCGGCGGGGCCGGGCACAAGCTGTACCCGACACGCTGCGGGTGGATGTGGGATTGGAGCCGAAAGAAACGCGCCGGACGTGGCGGGATTATCGCTAGATGCTTTGTTTGTCGCGTGTCCGAACCGCAAGACCGTTTCCACTTTTGCTGGAGCCGCTCTATTCGCCGAACACGCGTTTGAAGATCGTGTCGACATGCTTGAGGTGATAGGCGTCGTCAAAACTGGCATCGATCTGTTCGTCGGAAAGCTTGGCCGAAACATCGGGGTCGGCCTTGAGGAAATCGGGAAACTTGCCTTCGCCGCGCCAGACCTTCATGGCGTTGCGTTGCACGGCGGAATAGCTTTCCTCGCGGCTCATGCCGGCCTGGGTAAGAGCGAGCAGGAAGCGCTGGGAATTGTGCAGGCCGCCGAGCTTGTCCATGTTGGCCTTCATGGTCTCGGGATAGACCACGAGATTTTCGATGACGCCGGTGAGGCGGGCCAGGGCGAAATCGAGGGTCACTGTCGCGTCAGGGCCGATCATGCGTTCGACCGAGGAGTGCGAAATGTCGCGTTCGTGCCAGAGGGCGACGTTCTCTAGCGCCGGGGTCACCATGCCGCGCACGAGGCGGGCGAGGCCGGTGAGGTTTTCGGTCAGCACGGGATTGCGCTTGTGCGGCATGGCCGACGAGCCCTTCTGACCCTTTGAGAAAAATTCTTCCGCCTCGAGCACTTCGGTGCGCTGGAGGTGGCGGATTTCGGTCGCCAGACGCTCGATGGACGAGGCAATGACGCCGAGCGTTGCGAAATACATGGCGTGACGGTCGCGCGGAATGACCTGGGTCGAAACCGGCTCGACAGCAAGGCCCATCTGCTCGGCGACATATTCTTCCACCGAGGGATCGATATTGGCGAATGAGCCCACAGCGCCTGAGATCGCGCAGGTGGCGATTTCGGCGCGGGCGTTGACCAGCCGGTCGCGGCAGCGGGAAAATTCGGCATAGGCCTGGGCGAGTTTGACCCCGAACGTGGTCGGCTCGGCGTGAATGCCGTGGCTGCGGCCGATGGTGATGGTGTTCTTGTGCTCGTAGGCGCGCTTTTTGAGCGCTGCGAGCAGGGCGTCGAGATCGGCAAGCAGCAGGTCGGCGGCGCGGGCGAGTTGGACCGAGAGCGTGGTGTCGAGCACGTCGGACGAGGTCATGCCCTGATGGACGAACCGGGCCTCGGGGCCGACGATTTCGGCGAGATGGGTCAGGAAGGCGATGACGTCATGTTTGACTTCCCGTTCGATCTCGTCGATCCGGTCAACGTCAAATTTTGCGTCCTTGCCCCTGGCCCAGATTCCATCGGCAGAGGCCTGCGGCACGACGCCGAGTTTAGCCTGCGCGGTGGTGGCATGCGCTTCGATCTCTAACCAGATCTTGAACTTGGTCTCTGGTGACCAGATGTCGACCATCTGCTGGCGGGAATAGCGCGGGATCATGGGTTTAGGGTCCGTCGTTCAAAGATTGATTCAGATTATCGGGCCATCGCGGCGTCGCGGATGGTTTTGATGCGGGGGGCGTAGGTGGCGGCGTCATTGCCCTTGTAAACGGCAGAGCCCGCGACCAGCGCTGTGGCGCCGGCTTTGGCGAGTGCGCCGGCGTTTGTGGGATCGACACCACCATCGACCTCGATGTCGATGGGGCGATCGCCGATCAGACTTTTGGCCTGTTCTACCTTGGCAATGGCTTCGGGGATGAAGGCCTGGCCGCCAAAACCGGGATTGACGCTCATGATCAATATAAGATCGAGCTTATCGATGACGTGCTGGATCGTGGAAACCGGCGTAGCCGGGTTGAGCGCCACGCCAGCCTTTTTGCCCAGTGCCTTTATCGCCTGAAGCGAGCGGTCGAGATGGGGGCCGGCTTCGGCGTGAATGGTGATAAGATCGGCACCGGCTTTGGCGAAGGCCTCGAGGTATGGATCCGCCGGCGCGATCATCAGATGCACGTAGAGCAGTTTGCCGGTGACCGGGCGGATCGCTTCGACGATCAGCGGGCCGATGGAAATGTTGGGGACGAAATGGCCGTCCATTACATCCACATGCACCCAGTCGCAGCCGGCCTGATCGATGGCGCGGACTTCCTCGCCCAGCCGGGAGAAGTCTGCCGACAGGATGGAGGGGGCGATCTTTATGGGATGGCTGGTCACGGCGAACCCCGGATAGTGGTCTGTTGGCAGGCTTGTTAGTATGGCGGGGGCCGGAATCCTAGTCCCAAAAGGTCTGATGTGGCTGTTTGCTCACCGCTTGCGGCGTTCGGCGGCCAAAAGCGCAAGGGCCACGCCGCCCAGAATGCCGATCGAAGCGAGCGCGAGCCGCAACGTAATCGTTTCGCCTATGATGAGGACACCGCCGGCCGCGGCAATTGCGGGAACCGTCAATTGCACCGTCGAGGCCTGAACCCGCGAGAGTGCGGGCAGCGCCGTGTACCAGACAGCGTAGCCCAGCCCCGAAGCGATGGCGCCGGACGCTATGGCGTAGGCGACCCCGGTCGGTGCAACGGGCGTCGTCCAAAGCCCGATGCCCACCAGACCAGCGGCAATGGGCGCGCAGCGCACGAAATTGCCCGTGGTATCGGCGAGTGGCGAGCGCGATCCGCGGCCGATCAGCGAATAGACGGCCCAGGATGCCCCGGCCAGTGCAATCAGGACGGTGCCGAACGGATGGGGTGCCGTCAGCCCCGGAGAAACCAGATACACCAGGGATGCAACCGCCAGTCCGATCCCGGTCCATTCGATTGCTCCGGGCCGGTCGCCCTTGATGATGGCCCAGCCGAGCATGCTCATCTGAACGCTGGCAAACAGGATAAGCGCGCCCAGGCCGGCACCGAGCATGAGGTAGGCAACCGAGAACGCGATGGCGTAGCCCAACAATGCGGCAGCGCCGGCCCAACTGCCGCCCATCCTGCGGGCGCCAGCCGTTCCGGGTCCCCAAAACAGCAGGAAGTAAAGCAGCATGGCGCCGGCGAGCAGCCGGATGCCCGTGTAGCTTGCCGCATCGATTGCGCCGTCTGACAGCGCAAGGCGGGCAAGAACGGAATTGGCCGCAAAGGCCAGCATGGCGGTGCCCGTCAATATGATGATGCGCATGCCAATCTCTCCACCCGTTTTGCCATGCTAGCGGCAAACGGGGCGAACCGCCATCGATCATCAAAACGTTGCGATGAGACAAAACGAGCCATTGCGCACCGTCCGCACGCCGTTACAAGTCCCCCATCGGTTTTCGGGAGCGGAAATGTTCGGATTTGAATTGCCTGTGGTGTTCGGTGCCGGGATACTGAGTTTTCTCAGCCCGTGCGTTCTGCCGCTGGTTCCGGCCTATCTCACCTATATGTCGGGGGCGACCTTCGAGCGGTTGCGCGAAGAGGGTGTCGCGGGCGGGCGGCTTTATGGCCGGACGCTGGTGACGGCACTGGCTTTCGTTCTGGGCTTTTCGCTGATCTTTATCGCGTTCGGCGCGACGGCGACGTTTTTCGGACAGGCTTTGCGCCGCGCGCTTCCCATCCTGATGCCACTTGCGGGCATTGTCATCGTCGTCGTGGGCCTGCACTTTCTCGGCATCTTCCGGATTTCGTGGCTATATCGGCAGTTCCGCATGGAAGGCCCGAAAATGGCCAGTGGGCCATTGGGGGGATTCCTTCTCGGGCTGGCGTTCGCCATCGGGTGGACGCCATGTATCGGGCCGATCCTCGCCGCCATCCTGACCGTTGCCGCCAACCAGCAGACCGCTTGGGAAGGTGCCGCGCTGCTCGCTGTCTATTCGGCGGGACTGGGAGTGCCGTTCATTCTTGCGGCCCTGGCGCTCGGGCCGTTCCTGTCTTTCTTCGACGGGTTCAAAAAGCATCTGGGTACCGTCGAGAAGGTGATGGGAGCCTTGCTGGTCCTGGTCGGCATTCTCTTTCTTACGGGCAATTTCACGCGATTGGCCTTCTGGCTGCAGGCCAATTTCGAAGGCCTGAGCAAATTCGGCTAGGCTTCGCTTAACCATAGCCATAGACAAATTTGGCTAGTGCCGATTTTGGCGCAACACGACGCGATCACGAAACCGCGAGTTTACCCCTTGGGTCCAATGTCCTGTCTGGATCAATTGGGGGATCAGCAGCAATGTCGGCACTTTCTGCCATGGTGAACGCAGCGCCGGAGTCGGTTTCGGCGCGTGCATCTGTCAGCGTGCACCAGAGGATCGAAGACGTGGCCGATGCCTGGCAGCGGCTGGAAAATGCCCACTGCACCCTGGCTTCGCAGAAATACGGGCTGATCAGCACATGGATAGAGGCGGGCGCGCTCGGGAGTGCCGATTGCGTGTTTATCGTCATCTCGCTGGCGGGCGTGCCGGTCGCCTTGCTGCCGTTGATGCGAAAGCGCGCCTATGGGCTCCGTGTCGCGAGTTGGTTCACCGGGGATCATCTGGGATCTTACGCGCCGCTGATCGATCTTGAACGGTGGCGGACCGTCGCCGAGGGCGAACAGGTTCGCCTGTGGCGGCAGGGGTTTTCGTTGCTCGCCGATTGCGATCTGGTTCATCTCCCCGATATGCCCGCCTCGCTTGCTCAGGCGAGCGGATTGAGCGCCGCGCTCGGCGGCCGGGTACTTGCCGATTGCATACACATTTCGCGCTATGACGATTGGGCGTCGTGCGATGCCGAGCGCCGCGACAAGCGCCGCCGCAAGGTCGACCGCCAGCAGGGCAGCAAGCTGGCCGGGCGAGGCGAGGTGAATTTTGAGATCGTTACCGCCGGCGCGGAAGCGGACGGAATTATCGATACGATGTTTGCCCACAGGGCCGAACGGTTCAAGGTCCAGGGCATCCGCGACCCGTTCCGCCACGGCCCGGTCAAGGCATTCTACAAGCACGCCATGCAGAGCGCCGACGGCATTCTGCATGTGTTGCGCCTCGACGGCCAAGTGATCGCCGTGCGCTACAACATCGAAGCGGGCGGGGGGCTTTATTCGCTCATCACCTCCATGCATCCGTCTCCGGACATGCAGTTTGGCTCCCCGGGCAAGCAGAATCTGCTGCACGCCATGCAGGCAAGTTTTGACGGCGGTTATCGGTTCATCGACATGGGCAAGGGCGAAAGCGACGAAAAACGCCTCTGGTGCAATGAAAAACAGCCGCTCATGGCGTTCGCCCATGCGCTGACCCCGACCGGACGTCTTGCGGCGGCGGGTCTGGCGGCCGGCGAGAGGGCAAAGGGCGCGATCAAGACCCATCCGGCGCTGTTCGACATGTATCGCAAGCTGCGCAGCCGCATGGGCGGCCGGGTGCAGACCGCAAGGACATGATGGTGTGCCTGGGTCGCGTTGGCTCGGTGAATCCGAAAGTCGCGATAAAGAACTGAAGTTAAAAGAGCTTCATGCCGCGTAACGAGGTGTGGGTCGATTTGCCGACGATGATGTGGTCATGCACGGTGATGCCCAGCGGCTTGGCGATATCGGCGATCTGACGGGTCATCTGGACGTCAGCTGACGACGGCGCAGGGTCGCCCGACGGGTGGTTGTGCACAAGGATAAGCGCGGTGGCCGAAAGCTCCAGAGTGCGCTTGATGACTTCGCGCGGATAGACCGGCGTGTGGTCGACCGTTCCGATCTGCTGCACCTCGTCGGCGATCAGCTTGTTCTTTTTGTCCAGAAACAGGATGCGGAACTGTTCGACCGTTTCGTATGACATCGAGGCCTTGCAGTAATCGATGACCTCGGTCCACGAGCCCAGGATCGGGCGGTCGTGTACGGCATCCCTGCCGATGCGCTGGGCGGCGGCGAGGATGACCTTGAGATCGGTGATCGCTGTGGGCCCCAGTCCGTCGATTTCCTCGAGCAAATGCGGCGGGGCGCCAATCGCTTCGGAAAAGCTGCCAAAGCGCTTGAGCATGGCCTTGGCAATGGGCTTGGTGTCGCGGCGAGGCAGGAGCCGGAACAGCAAGAGCTCGAGCAGTTCATAATCCTGCAGTGCCGCTGAGCCGCCTTTGGTAAAGCGTTCGCGCAGCCGGTCGCGATGCCCGTGATAATCGGGCGCCGCTTCGGCCAATCCATTCGTGTCGCTTGCCCCCGGTTTCGACGTCATGGATCGTTGCGGGCCTCCAGGGGATTGAACAGACCACGCGGCGAGAGCGTGAAAATCTCGTTTCCGGTTTCGGTTATGCCGATCGAATGCTCGCACTGGGCCGAAAGCGTGCGGTCGCGGGTGACGGAGGTCCAGCCATCGTTGAGGATTTTGACCTGCGGCCGGCCGAGATTGATCATCGGCTCGATGGTAAAGATCATGCCCGGTTTGAGTTCGACCCCGGTGCCGGGATTGCCGAAATGCATGATGTTGGGTTCATCGTGGAACAGGCGGCCCAGCCCGTGGCCGACGAAATCGCGCACCACGCTGGCCCGCTCGCCTTCGGCATAGCGCTGGATGGCGGCGCCGATGTCGCCGGTGGTGTTGCCGGGTTTGGCCGCTTCGATGCCCAGCCGCAGGCTTTCATAGGTGATCTCGATCAGCCGCTCTGCCTTGCGGGAAATTTCACCCACCGGATACATGCGGCTCGAATCGCCGTGCCAGCCATCGACGATCAGGGTGACGTCGATATTGACGATATCGCCCTCGCACAGCGGCTTTTCGCCCGGCATGCCGTGGCAGACGACGTGGTTGATCGAGGTGCAGGTGGAATAGCGGTAGCCGCGATAGTTGAGCGTCGCCGGCGCGGCGCCGTTGTCGCGGGCAAACTCATAAACGAAGCGGTCGAGCTTTGCAGTCGGAACGCCCGGTTCGACCATGGGAACGATAAGATCGAGCACTTCGGCGGTCAGCGCGCCGGCCTTGCGCATGCCGGCGAAGCCCTCCTCGCCGTGCAGCGGGATGACACCGGGCATGCGTTTCTTCTTGGCCGCCGCTTCGACGTAGGTGGTCATTGTGGTCTCCTGTTGGAGGCAAGGTAATCGGCTCACTCGCGTATGGGAAGAGGGTCTCCGAGGGTGATCGCGTCTGCCGTTATATCGGTGGCGTAGCACAGGGCCTCAACCCCTGCCGCGCGCGCCTCGCCGAACGCTCTGGCATAAGCCTTGTCGATATCGGCGGCGAGGGTGAACTGAGTGCAATCGCCGCGCTGGACGAGATAAAGCATCACCGCGCGGTGGCCTTCCCCGACCATGCGCGCCAGATCGGCCAGGTGACGCGCTCCGCGCGTGGTTACCGAATCGGGAAATTCGGCCAGCCCCGCTGCGCGCACCAGATGGACGTTTTTGACCTCGAGATAGCAGTCGGGCAGCCCTTGGCCGGTCAGAAGGAAGTCGATGCGGCTTTTTTCGGCGTATTTCACTTCAGGCCTTATGCCGTCATAGGCGGCCAGCTCGGGAATGGCGCGGGCACGCAAGGCTTCGCCGACGATGCGGTTGGGGTGGGCGGTGTTGATGCCCACAATGCCGGTGGGCAGTTCGACCAGTTCGAGAGAATGGGCCAGCTTGCGTTTCGGATCGTCCGATTTGGAGAGCCAGACGGGCAGGCCGGGCATGGCGAGTCCGGTCATGGCGCCGGGATTGGCGCAATGGGCGGTAACGATATCACCGGTTTCGAGCGTCACGTCGGCAAGGAAGCGCTTGTAGCGCCTGATCAGCGTGCCGCGGGTCAAAGGCCCTGAAAAGTGCATAAACTCACCAGAATTGCTTGATTTCCCGGACCGGGAAGGGCATCCATGACGCTCCGTTTAGAGCATTGAACCCATGAATGAAACAGCAGTCACTGCCGGCCTGATCGTTATCGGGGATGAAATCCTTTCGGGACGGACAAAGGACGTCAACATCGCAACCACGGCGCAGTTCTGCACCGATCTGGGGATCGAGTTGCGGGAAGTGCGGATCGTTTCCGACGACACCGATGCGATCATCGAAGCCGTCAACGCGCTGCGCGCCCGCTGCACATATGTCTTTACGACCGGTGGGATCGGGCCGACCCATGACGATATCACCGCCGATGCCATAGCAAAGGCGTTCGGGGTCGACTTGCCGATCAACCAGGAAGCGCGGGCCATGCTCGAAGCGCGCTGGGCCGAAAGCGGCACACCCGCGACGCCGGCCCGGCTGCGGATGGCACGCATTCCAGTCGGGGCCGATCTGATCGTCAATGCCGTTTCGGCCGCTCCGGGTTTCCGCATCGGCAATGTGCATGTGATGGCGGGCGTGCCCAAGATCATGCAGGCCATGCTCGAATCGATCGCGCCGACGCTTGAAGGCGGCCGCAAGGTGGAAAGCCGGACGGTGCCGGCCGCCGTGGGAGAGGGCGCCGTTGGCGACCCCTTGGGCGAAATCCAGTCGCGCTATGACGACGTCAAGATCGGGTCCTATCCGCAGATGGGCAATACCCATGTGATGACCTATCTCGTGTTACGCAGCCACGATATTGAACGGCTCGAACAGGCGACAGCCGAGGTGCAGGCGCTGGTCGATCGCCTTCACGCCGAAAAGAACATCGTTTTGCCCAAGGAACCTTACGCATGACCCCGCAGAACAAATCCTTCCCGGTTTCCTGGGATCAGTTTCACCGTGATTCCCGTGCGCTGGCGTGGCGGCTGACGAGCGAAGGGCCGTTCCATTCGATCGTCGCGATCACCCGCGGCGGGCTGGTGCCGGCGGCGATCATCGCGCGCGAACTCAACATTCGGGTGATCGAGAGCGTCTCGGTCAAATCCTACGATCATCAGAGCCAGGGCAAGATCACGGTGCTCAAGGCAATCAATTCCGATCTGATCGCGGCCGATGCGTCGGGCGAAAAACTGCTCATCATCGACGATCTGGTCGACACCGGCGCGACGGCCCGCGCGGTGCGCGACATGCTGCCCAACGCCCATTTCGCCACGGTCTATGCCAAGCCGCAGGGCCGCGATATGGTCGACAGCTTTATCACCGAGGTCAGCCAGGACACATGGATTTTCTTCCCATGGGATCTGGACTTCACCTACGCCGCCCCCATTGCAGGCGGCACTGACTGATGCTGATCAAGCTCGAGGTTCTCGAGAAGATAAAGTCGGGCGAGATCACGCTTCAGTTCCGCCGCTGGCGGCGGCGCACGGTCAAGGCGGGTGGTACACTCAAGACGAAGGTCGGGGTTTTGCAGATCGGCAGTATCACACCGATCAGGCCCGACGATGTCGGTGATGCGGACGCCCGCCGTGCCGGTTTCCGTGACAGCGCCGAATTTCTCCAATGGCTCGATACAATGAAGCCTGGAGAATTGGACCGGATCGAGGTCGGGTACAAGGGCGAATAAACGCCCTCGCGCTCAGTCCACGATCTCGATCGAGAGCGCCAGAAGGTCGATGACCTGTCCGGTGCCGGCGGGATCGGGCAGAATGCCGACAAAGTCCCCTTTGCCCTGCTCGATTTCCCTGACCGCATAACGGAACATGGCCGGTCCGTCGCCCGCGGTTACCTGGCGCCAGCCGCTGTTTCCGACTTCGTGTGTGGAATAGGCAACTTCGATATCGGCACTCGTACCCTCGACGGGGGCGGCAAGAATATGGACACGTATGTCATTGCCGCTTGCGGCCTGTTCAACCTCATCGGGCAAGCGGAACGCTATGCCGCCTGTCTTGCCGCTCGAATGGGGATCCTCGACGCTGCCGGAGAGGCGGAGAGCGTCGTCGCGCCGTTCGACGGTGAACCCTCTGGGAACCGTGCGATCGGGAAGATCGCTCCACGCAAAGACGTAGGCGCCGGGCAGGTCGGGTCTTTCACCGGTCGATTCCGCAGCCGGTGCGGCGGGCGCTTCGGCTGCCGGTTCTGCAATGGGGTCAGCTGTTTCTTCGGGGGCTGGTTCAACACCGGATTCATCTGGTGTTTCGGCCGTCGGTTGAGCCGGCAGTTCGACTGGCTCCTGGGTAGCCTCGGTTTCCTCCGATTCGGGACCGCCGGGCAAAGAGATCACAGTGCCTATGGACAACTGGTCGCAATCGCCCTCAAGCACATCGGCATTCGCCTCGCACAAGGCGGGCCAGAGGCGGCCGTTGCCCAGTTCACGGGCTGCAATGGACGAAAGGGTATCGCCGGATTGAACGGTGACGGTGGCAGCGGTGGCCGGAAAAGCGGCCGCGAGAAACCCCAGAAAAACCAGCCCCTGCTTGGTCGTGATCGGCATTACGAACCTTCCTATCGCAAGTGAGAAACAGCACCAATAGGGTACAGTTGTTGCACTTTTTCGAAGGGATTTGAACCGATTGCCGGAACAGCAGAATTGCGTGTCGTGCAGACCTTTCCAAAATTCGTCCCGCAACCTATAGGTTTGTGCTGCGCGGGCGTGGTGGAATGGTAGACACACAGGACTTAAAATCCTGAGGAGGTATCTCCGTGCGGGTTCGAGTCCCGCCGCCCGCACCAGTTCTGCAAAACAATGGGCAGGACCCGGCGTTTACCGACGGGCCGGCGGCCTATTTGGTGCTTTTTTGCGCGGTATCGGCCTTGCCGGTTTTCCGGCTGGCCTTGAGTTTATCCAGCAAGGCGCGCTTGGCGTCATTGGACGCTTTGCGGCGGTCGGCATGATCTGGAAGTTTGAAGTTCATTTCGTGCGCTCTTTTGCGGTGCCGCCCAAATAAATGGCCCGGCCAGGAGGTGGAATCTCCGACCGGGCCAAGCCTTCAATCGGCGAAGATCGAAGGGAGGCGAACAGTTAGAGCAGGGCGCCACGCAACGCAAGATTTATCGCGGGCTGGCCTCATTGACAGGGCGAAAACAGTGTCGCCTCGGTTCCGCGATCGGGCCAGACAATCGCGATCTGTTCGCCGGCCTGGGCGAAGCTGATCGGCTCCTGGATGGTTTCGCCCTCCGATTGGCACGCCAACTGCGCGGTGGCACCGCCTTCGGGCGTGGTCTCGATTTGCGTCATGTCGCAGATATTCTCGCGACCCTCGAACCGGGATTCGGTGATCGTGATCGGAAAACCGTCGGTCTGGTCCGTGCACCAGACCGGATCGGCGGCCCACTGGCCGACATAGAACGGTGCGGGCTCGGGCGAGGGCTCGGCTGCCGCTTCGGAATCGCTGGCTTCCGCGTCGGCCTGGGGCGCTTCGCTCTCTGAACATGCAGCCAATGTTGCGGTGAGTGCCAGAGCGCACAATGTGATGAGATGGCCTCGCATGATGGTCCTCCGAAACCTGGTTGCCAGTTCGCGATGCTGACACAAAATCGGCCGCCCCGCGAGCGCGGAACGGCCGACCGGGAGGAGGTCTGCACCAAAAATCCAGGCGGAAAGGGAGGGCCGCCAGGACCGTGTTCGGAACCTACTGGGCCGCGGGCGCTTCCATGGGGGCATCGGTCATCGGTGCTTCCATGGTGTTGGCCGGTGCTTCGGTGGCCGGCATCAGCGCCGCGAATTCTTCGGCCGAGAGCGATCCGTCGGTGTCGGTATCGAGCATGGCAAAGCTTTCAGCGGTCAGGTCTGGAATCGCGACCTGCAACTCTTCCATGCTGATAACGCCATCGGCGTTGGCATCGAGCGAATTGAAATCGAGGGCCTGTGCGAATGCGCCGCCGGTTGCGGAAAGGCCAATAAGCGTCGCAAGGGAAAGAACTGTCTTATTCATGGCTTTGTGCTCCATGTGATGTGGTCCGGACGGGGCCGGCCATTCATTCAAAAATCGCTCGGCAGGTGCCGGGCGTCGATTCCGCTGATCGCGAAACCGTGAGCACATCGTGAGCAGGCGCAGTGGCGGGGGTTGGACCTCGCTGCGGCTATGCAGTGGAGTTTGTTGGGATTTTTTGTGTCGGACCGGGCGCACTGTGGCGAGAATTCGATCACGAAAACGGAGCGAAAGCCCCGATTTGTCGGCTCAACGCGGCCTGGGTGGTAAGCCAATCTGGGCGGCGGGTTCCGGTCTTGCCTTACTCGTTAAGCTGCGGCGCTTGCCCGGACCATGGGTTCGGGTTCGGCAATCGAGAGCGTGCACATGGGCTGGGTCAGCATTTCACGCAGCATCATCAGGCCACGGGTCCAGCGCGCAAGGGCGACGGGGTCGGATGGCGGGACGTTGCCGGAGCGTGCATGGGAAACCACGGCTGCTGCCTCGGCCACGGGCAGGGCCATGACGTTGCAATAAAGCGTGTGCGCGTCGACGTGCGGATTGATCGCAGACTCGACTTTTTCGTCGTGGAAAGCCCAGACCAGCATGAGCGTCAGTTCGTTTCGAGTCAGCAGTTTCATGCCCATTTCCCATTCTGGAAAACCGTTGTCGAGCAAAGCTACACCCGCTTGGACCGTCAGATGGTAAACAACGGGCGCCTCGGGGCGCCAGATTGAAGATGTTGTAAATCGGCGGTTTCGGGGAAAGATAAAATTGCACGAATCGGCAGTGCGTTGCTGCCCCGAAGCCAAAATGAAAAAGGCCGCCTTTGGGGGGACGGCCTTTTGTCGTTCTGGGTCGGGAGCCTTCAGTCGGCGCCCTTTGCCAGGGTTCGTGGTGTCACGAAGCGCTTCTGGTAGAAGAACAGTCCGACGGCGACGGCGAGGCCGAACAGATCGGTGTACCAGGTGCCCTCGATCATCGAGAGCGCGGCGATGAGCAGCACGATGCGCAGAACGATGCCGATGGGCCCGAAATAATACCCCTGCACCGAGGCTGAGAGCAGATACATGCCGAGCAGGGCCGTCGCCACCACGCGCGCGATGTCGATCCATTCGCCCTGCATGAGCAGTTCATGGCTGTAAAAGAACATGAACGGCACGATGAAGGCGGCCAGGCCGATCTTGAACGCTTCGACCGAAGTCTTCATGGGATCGGACCCCGACAGTCCCGCACCGGCATAGGCGGCCAGTGCCACGGGCGGGGTGATCGCCGACATCACAGCGTAATAGAAGACAAAGAAGTGGGCGACGAGCACCGGAATGCCCAGCTGGATGAGACCCGGTGCAACCACCGCGGCGGCCACAGCGTAAGCTGCAGTGGTGGGCATGCCCATGCCGAGAATGATCGAGATGCACATGGCAAAGAACAGCGCAACGAGCTGGTTCTGCTCGGCGATGCCAAGCAGCAGCGAGGAGAACCGCGCCCCGACCCCGGTGAGGGCGATCACGCCGACGATAATTCCGGCAGCGGCACAGACCGCAACGAGCTGGATACTCATCTTGGCGCCGAGTTCGAGCGCCTTGAGCACGGCAGTGGGTCCCATGCGATAGGGCGTGAGCCAGGATACCACGGCTGCCGAAGCCATGGCGACGGTGCCGGCGCGGATCACCGAATAGCCGGCAAACAGAGTGTAGATGAGGATGATGATGGGCAGAAACAGGAAGATCTGCTTGGCCAGCACCCGGAACTTGGGCAACTCGGACTTGGGCAGACCCTTCATGCCGAGCTTTGTGGCCTGAATGTCGATCATGAAATAAACCGACACGAAATAGAGCAGGGCCGGGATGATCGCGGCGACGACGATCTCGGTATAGGGAATGCCGGTCACTTCGGCCATGATGAAGGCGCCGGCGCCCATGATCGGGGGCAGGATCTGGCCGCCCGAGGAGGCGGTGGCTTCGATGGCCGCCGCGCTCTTGGCCGGATAGCCGACCTTTTTCATCAGCGGAATGGTCAGCGAGCCCGTGGCCACCACGTTGCCGGCCGAGGTGCCGTTGATCATGCCCATCAGGCCCGAGGCGAACACGGCCACCTTGGCCGGGCCACCACGCAGATTGCCGGCCGCTGCAAAGGCGAAGTTGACGAAGTAGTCGCCGACCCTGGAGGCCTGCAGGAACGCGGCAAAGACGATGAACAGGATGATGTAGGTCGAAGACACCGCAATCGGATCGCCCAGAATGCCCTGGTCGGTGAAGATGTAGGTGAAGAAGCGCTCGGCGGTGTAGCCGCGATGGGTGAGAAACCCTGGAAGCCAGGGGCCGACGAATGAATAGGCGATGAAAACGCCGGCAATGATGACCAGCGCCAGACCGGCCACGCGGCGGGTCAATTCGAGAATCAGGATGACGCCGACCAGTGCCGCATAGAAATCGGCGGTCTGGGCCATGCCCGTGCCGGCCCGCAAACGAAGGGCGCCGACGTTGAAGATGATATAGCCGAACATGGCGAGCGCGGCGATACCCAGCAGCCAGTCGGCGGGATGGACACGTTCGCGGTTGCGGTCGGAAAACAGCCAGCCGGCGGCGACCGCGGCAATCGTGCCGATCAGCAGCGGCAGGCCGTACGTGGTGAACACGAAGGCGTCGGGCAGGGGCGCAAAGCCGAACCAGCGGCCCGCCCAGGCGTAGCCGACCATGACGGCGCCATAGAGGACACCGGCAGCACCAACAGCGATCAGCCCCCATTCGATAGGGCTGCGGTTGCGGGCCACGACGGGTGCGTCGGGATTGAGGGTCAGCGCCGAATAGGTGAGAAAGCCGATGAACAGGCCGCCGGTCACATGGACCATGCGGTAGGTCCACGGTTCGAGCGGGGAGATGTTCATCACATAAATGTGGAAGATCGTATAGGCGATGGCCATGATGGTGACCGCCAGACCCACCCTGCCTGCAAGGCTGCGCTGGTTGGTGGCGAGGGGCTCCTCGTCGGTCCCCTGTGCGATCATCGGACCGGCGTCGCTGGCCGGTGCGGCATTGTCCTGAGACATTGAACTTTCCTCCCGCGGGCTGCTGGTGCCCCGGACAGCGCATGAGCATGCGCCGCAATTGGTTTTCCTGCAAACAGGCGGATGGCGGTAAAAACCGTCATCCGCCGCGATTGCCTTTCAGAATGGCTGGCGTCAGCCGCGCAACTCGTCAGGGATCTCGATGCCGACTTCATCAAAGTACCGCACGGCGCCCGGATGGAACGGCATGAAGGTATTCTTGTCGACATTGTCGATGATTGTTTCGGCGGCAGCCGAGTGGATCTGCACCATGCGCTCGGTGTTTTCCATCACCAGCTTGGTGATTTCGTACGCCAGGCTTTCAGGCATGGAATCGCTTGCGATGGCAAAGTTCCACATGGCGACCGTCGGGCTTTCGTCGGGGAAGCCTTCATAGAGACCGCCCGGAGCGTCGAACGCGGCCATTTCAGGCATTTGCGTAAGAATCTGGCCACGCTGTTCTTCGGTGAAGCCGAAAATCCTGACGTCGTTCTCGGCAGCGATCTGAGCGAAGGCTGCAATCGGCACGCCGGCGGCGAACGCAAAGGCGTCGATCAGGCCGTCCTTGACCTGGCTGACAGCGTCATTGGCGCCCGAATAGGAAATCTCGGGCGAGACGCCCAGGATCTCGAAATAGCGGGGCCAGTAAGTGGCAGCCGTACCGCCGGCAGGACCGACAGAAACGCGCTTGCCGTCAAAATCGGCAACCGATTCGATGCCCGAGGAGGCCAGCGTCACGACCTGGAAGGGGGTCTGATACATCGGGAACAGGGCGCGCAGGCTCTTGTGCTCGACGCCGGGTGCGAGTTCTGAAACGCCGGTCCAGGCTTCATATGCCGGGCCCATGGTGACAAGGCCCATCAGGTGGTCACCGGTTTCGACAAGTGTCGAGTTCTGTACCGGGCCGCCGGTCACTTCGCCCGAAGCGTTGACGCCGAGTTCCTGAGTGATCAGGCCGCCGAGGCCGGTGCCATAGATGAAGTAGGTGCCGCCCTGGCTGGCAGTGCCGATGGTCATGCTCGAGGGCCAATCGGACCGGTCATCCTGGGCAATGGCCGGAGATGCGGCGAGCAGGGTCGCTGCCGCAAAAGCGGCAAGAGTGGTAAAACGCATTGCGTTCCTCCCGTGGGTTTACCTCTTTGGGTTCATTCCTGACCGGGCGCGTAACGTCCTCCGCATCGCCCGGCGGTGGCCCATGAGGGGCGCAATGGCCGGCGCGGCGCAAGCGGATCGAGACCGCTTGCCATAGTTTTTTCATATTTTTGGAGGTGCGTGGGTGGAAACGGTAACATCGGCCCCATCCGGTGTGTGGATTCCCCCACAAGCGCACCCGAATTCAGTCGGCCTCGGCCTCGCTGGGCAGATAACGGCTGCGCTCCAGCCCGTATTTCTGCATCTTTTCGTAAAGCGATTTGCGCGACAGCCCGAGCGATTCATAGACCGGCTTGAGGCTGCCCGCATGGGCGATCAGCGCGCTTTCTATGACGCCGCGCTCGAAATCGGCGACCCGCTCGGCCAGCCGGGAGTCGCCTTCCACCGCGCCATTGTGGCTGACCGTTTCAATGAACGGCAGGCCAAGATCGAGGATGTAGCGGTCGGCCGCATTGCGCAGTTCGCGCACATTGCCGGGCCAGTGGCGTTCGCTGAGTGCTGTCAGGACCTGCGGCGGCACGGTGGTCGGCTCGCGCCGGTAGCGGGCTGCCGCTTCGGTCAGAAGCTGCAGGAAGAGCAGGGGAATATCCTCGCGCCGCTCCGACAGCGGAGGAATTTCCAGCGTTATGACATTGAGCCGGTAAAGCAGGTCGGCCCGGAACGTTCCTTCCGCCACATTGGCTTCGAGCGGGGTTTTCGAGGTTGCGACAAACCGCACATCGAGCGGCAGGCCATCATTTGAGCCCAGCCGGGTTATGGTGCGCTCCTGGATGACGCGGAGCAGCTTGCCCTGGACGTCCATGGGCATCGAGCCGATCTCGTCGAGCAGGATGGTGCCGCCCTGCGCCAGTTCGAACTTGCCGAACCGGGCCCGCATGGCGCCTGGAAAGGCGCCGACTTCGTGGCCGAACAGTTCGCTCTCGATCAGATTGGCGGGCAGCGCGGCGCAGTTGATCGCGACGTAGGGCTTGCTCGAGCGGTGGGAGAGATCGTGCAGGGCACGGGCCGTCACCTCCTTGCCCGATCCCGTATCGCCGACGATCAACACGTCGGTGTCGGTCGGGCCGATGGTTCGCAGCTTGCGGCGCAACTCCACCATGGGGTTGGAGCGGCCCAAAAGCCGCTGTTCGAGATCATCGCTCTGGCCGGCTGCAGCGCGAAGGACCCGGTTTTCCAACACCAGCTTGCGGTATTCGAGGGCGCGGGCGGCGATCTCGGCCAACTGGCTGGTCACGAACGGCTTTTCGATGAAATCATAGGCGCCTTCGCGCATGGCGCGGACTGCCAGTTGGACGTCGCCATGGCCGGTGATCAGGATCACCGGTATGTCGCGGTCGAGTTCGTGCAGCCTGTTCATCAATGTCAGGCCGTCCGGGCCCGGCATGCGGATATCGGTGATGACGATGCCTTTAAAGCCAAACCCGGCGAAATGGGTGGCCTGTTCGGCCGAAGCGAAATCGATGACCTCGAAGCCGGCCAGTTCCAGGGCCTGGGCGGTCGAATGACGCAATTCGTTTTCGTCGTCGACGAGGATGATCTTTGCGCCGCTCATTGTGCGGCCTCGGCAAACCCCGATTGGATGCTTTGGAGTTCGATGGTGAACAATGCGCCGCCTTCGGGATGGTTTTCCACGCGCAATTCGCCTCCGAAGTCCTTGATGATGTTGTAGGAAATCGAAAGCCCGAGCCCCAGCCCCTTGCCGACTCCCTTGGTGGAAAAGAACGGGTCGAAGATCCGCTCGGCAAGGCTCGAAGCGATGCCCGGCCCGTGGTCGCGGATCGCGACGGCGACCCGGTTTTCCTCTCGCCGCGCAGTCAGTTCAATGCGGCGGTCGGTTCCGGTTTCGGCGGCGTCGATGGCATTGGTGAGAATGTTGACCAGAACCTGCTGGAGGCGAACCGGACCGCCAATGACCGTCAGCGGTTCTTGTTCGATGTCGACGATCAGGTCCACGCCAGTCGATTTCACCCGCCAGTTTATCAGTTCGATCGTATCGCCGATCACCAGATCGAGCGGCACATTTGTCAGCTTTTGCTTGGGCTTGCGGGCGAAATTGCGCAGGTGGCCCGAGATGGAATTCATGCGGTCGATCAGCCCCGAAATGCGCCCCACATTGGCGCGCGCGTCTTCGATCCGTCCACGATCGATCAGGACCAGCGCGTTGTCGGCATAGTTGCGGGCGGCCGAGAGCGGCTGGTTGAATTCGTGCGACAGGGCGGCCGACATCTGACCCAGAGCGGCGAGTTTGCCAGCCTGAATCAGGTCCGATTGGGTCTTGCGCAACATCTGTTCGGTCACCCGGCGCTCGGCCACTTCTTCTTCGAGCTTGATATTGACGCTGGCGAGTTCGGCCGTGCGCTCGGTGACGCGGCGCTCGAGCATTTCCTTGGCCTCGCGTTGCAGGTGCATGCGCTCGCGCAAGCGGGCCCGTCGCTGGGCGTAGATTGCACCGGCCAATGTGCCCAGCGCGATGGCGAGGAGGGCGATGATGGTGGTCGTGAGCGCCTGGGCACGGGCCGAGGCGGTGTCGAGCATGACGCTGACCGTCCAGTCGGCCTCGGGCATGGATTCGGAGACCACAAGATATTCGCTGGCCGTCGCCTCGCGCTCGATGCTGAGCAGGCGATGGCGCGCGTCTCCGGTTTCGCGGAACGGCAGCTCGACGAGTTCGGCGTTGGCATAGCGCCGGGTTTCGGCGGTGCGGGCTAACCGGTCGGCGGTCAGCGGCAGCATGGAATTGTAGAGCAGGTCGGCCCGACTCGACATGAAGATGATGCCCTCGGGGTCGGTCACCACGATGAGATAGTCGCCGCCGCGCCAGGTCTCTTCGATCGAATCGACGTCAACCTTGACCGCCACGACACCCTTGAACTGGCCATCGACCAGAACCGGTGCGCCGAAATAATAGCCGCGCTTGAACGATGTGGTGCCAAGAGCAAAGAAGCGGCCTTCGCCCCCTTCGATTGCGTCGTAGAAATAGGGGCGATACTGGAAATTCTCGCCCACGAAAGGCGTATCGCTGTCGTAATTGGAGGCGACGATTGTCGTTCCGTCTTCGCCCATCACGTAGATGTCGGAGGATTCGAACTGGGTATTGATCTGCTTGAGATAGGTGTTGACGTCGGCAACGAGGTCCTGATTGCCGGGATCGGCGAGCACGGCCTTGATGTCATCAAAATCGGCAATAACCCTGGGCAGGCTTTCGTAGCGCTCCATGTGGCCACGCAACACGGCGACCGCGAGACGCAGGGTGTTGTTGCCGCGCGCATTGGCTTCGTCGAAATAGAGCCGGTTGGCGTAGCCGCTGCCCCACAAGGCCACCGCCGCCATGGCGAACACGGCAAAGCCAGCCGCCGCAATCCAGCGGCGTGGCATTGGCCGGTGAAGCGGCGCGCTTATGGTTTGAGCAAGGGTCATGGCGCCATAGTAATGGCGAGATGAACTTTTCGAAACAATTTCTTGGACTGGGGGTTCTCCCCATTCCGCTTATCGACTTGAAAGGTTGAACTTATGGCGTTTGGACGATGGACACGAAGGATTGCGGCTGGACTGTTGTTTGGAACAATGGCCGGCCCGCTTGCCGCCCAAACGCCCGAGCCACCGATCTGGGTTATCGAGGACGACAATTCGACCGTCTATATGATTGGCACCGTGCACATGATGCGCGACGGCGTGGATTGGGAAAGCCCGCAACTGGCCGACATTCTCGATGCGGCCGACAACGTCTGGCTCGAACTCGCCAGTTTCGAACCTCCGGAAAACCTGTTCGGGCTCATAATGGAATCGGGCATGTCGCCTGACCGTCCGCTGTCTTCATTGCTTGATGACGAGGAAATGGCAGGGCTTGAAACCATTCTCGATGAGCATGGGGTGCCGCTCGACAGTTTCGATGACTTGCGCCCCTGGTACGCCTATTTGCAGATTTCGAGCCTGATGCTGGTCGATGCCGGGTTCGATCCGCAGGGCGGCATCGACATGCACATCAAGGACCGGGCCGACCGGATGGGCATTCCAGTGATGGGGTTTGAAACCTTCGAGCAACAGTTCGAAACGCTTTCGGGCATGGACGAGTCCGTGCAACTGGACGTGCTGCGCCAGACCATAATCGAATATGAGGAAGCCAAGATCAGTCTGGTCGATGAACTGGAAAGCTGGATCGACGGCGATCTTTCCACTCTGGAGAGGGAAACTGCCGAAATCGCCGAGGAACTCGAAGGGTTCTACGATGTGCTGTTTACCGAGCGCAATCTCGGTTTTGCCGATGGTATCGAGGACATTCTCTCGGGCAAGGGGACATCTTTGGTGGCCGTCGGGCTGGGCCACTATGTCGGCCCGGATTCCATTCCCGAAATTCTGGAAGAACGCGGCTATACGGTCGAGCGGCGCTAGCCGAGTGCCGCAGCCGCTTCGTCGACGATCTCTTTGATCGACAGTGCCACGTCGATGGTTATGCCGTGCTCGTCGGGTCCGAACGGCTCGAGGGTCGCGAACTGGCTGTCGAGCAGGGCCGATGGCATGAAATGGCCCGGACGGTTGGCCTGGCGCTCGGCAATGACCGATTTGTCCCCATGCAGCAGCACGAAGGCGATCGGTTCCTCGGCCCGGTTTGTGAGGCAATCGCGATAGGACCGGCGCAGGGCCGAGCATGCGCAGACAACCCGCCCATTGGTGTCGGCGGTGTTGCGCATGGCGTCGGCAACGATCTCCAGCCACGGCCAGCGGTCTGAATCCTCGAGCGGGGTGCCGCCGCGCATCTTTTCGACATTGGCGCGCGGATGGAGATTGTCGGCGTCGATAAAGGGCACATCCAGCCGTTCGGCCAGCTCCTCCCCGATTGTCGACTTTCCGGCGCCCGAAACGCCCATGACGACGATGAGACGGGGTTTGCTGGAGGCAGGTGACGGCATGGCGATCCGGGTGTTGCTTGATGAGGTTTTCTTACCTGCCACGGTCCCGCCCGCGCTGCAATCGGTTGCAAGCCATTGATGCATCGGAGTGACAGCAGGGCGCGATGATGCACGCCGGAGGTTCGGCACAACTTGCCCCGGCTCCCGTCGAGGGCTAGAGACAAGGACTATAGAACTGGAACCAGGGGTCGCCCAACCGATGGACACGGCGTTCCAGGTCCTTATTTGGTCGCGCGGTCGAAGCGGAAAAGTCTGCAGCTTTTCCTGACCGCACACGAAAGTTGAGAGGCTTTGTGCATGGAAGAGGCAGATATCGGCCTTGTCGGGCTTGGGGTGATGGGTGAAAATCTTGCCCTCAACATTGCCGACAACGGCTACAAGGTGGCCGTTTACAACCGCACCGCTGAGAAGGTGGATGCGTTTCTGGCCAATGCCGGGGACCTGAAATCCAACGTGATGGGCAGCGGCGAACTGGCGACGTTCATTTCCATGCTCAAACGGCCGCGCTCGGTCATCATCATGGTCAAGGCCGGCGATCCGGTCGATCAGGTGATTGCCGAACTCAAGCCGCTGCTTTCCGAGGGCGATGTCATCATCGACGCGGGCAACGCCAATTACCACGACACCGTACGCCGCTTTTCAGAGCTCGATGGCACGGGCATCGGCTTTCTGGGCATCGGGGTGTCGGGTGGAGAAGAGGGTGCACGGCACGGCCCCTCCATCATGGTCGGCGGTTCGGAAGCCCAGTGGGACAATGCCGAGGCCGTCCTGACCGCCATTTCCGCCAAGTTCAATGGCGAGGCGTGTTGCGCCTATCTGGGGACCGGCGGGGCGGGCCATTTCGTAAAGACCATCCACAACGGCATCGAATATGCCGACATGCAGATGATCGGCGAGATTTACGGCATCATGCGCGACGGGTTGGCCATGAGCCCCGCCGAGTGTGCCAAGGTTTTCGAGGAGTGGAACAAGGGCCCCCTCGATAGCTATCTCATTGAAATCACCAGCCATGTGCTCAACGCCATGGACGATGAGTCCGGCAAGCCACTGGTCGAGGTCATTCTCGATGCGGCGGGCCAGAAGGGTACTGGCCGCTGGTCGGCCATCGAAGCGCTCAATCTGGGCGTGTCGGCCACCACGATCGAAGGTGCGGTTGCCGCGCGGTCGATTTCGGCGATGAAGGACGAGCGCGTCCGGGGCGAGGAAATCTACGGCGCGGGCGCCAAAGGCAAGGCGACCATTTCGCTCGAGGCGCTGGAAAAGGCGCTGCTGGCCGGAAAGATCGCAGCCTATGCGCAGGGCTTTGCAGTCATGGCCAAGGCGTCCGAGGACAATGGCTGGAACCTGCCGCTGGCCACCATCGCCAAGATCTGGCGGGCAGGCTGCATCATCCGGTCGCGGTTCCTTGACCAGATTGCCCAGGCGTTCGACAGCGGTGGGGCGGCCAATCTTCTGACCCAACCGGCCTTCATCGACATGATGAAGGACAGCAATGGCGCATTGCGGGCCGTGGTTGCCACCTGCGCGATCAATGAATTGCCGTCGCCCTGTCTTTCGTCGGCCCTGGCCTATTTCGATGCCTATCGCCAGGCGCGGGGCACGACCAATCTGACCCAGGGGCAGCGCGATTTCTTCGGCGCCCACGGGTTCAAGCGCTTGGACAAGGATGGCGATTTTCACCACACATGGCCGAGCCTGATCGGTCAATAACGAGAAGGCCGGGGCAACCCGGCCTTATTTGTTCGTGGTCTGAGCTGCACCTTCCGGCTCACCGTTGCCGTTCTCGTCCTCGGGCAGTTCGGTTTCGGGCGGATTGACCGCCTGGCCGCTTGGTTGGGCATAGCGCGGCTTTTCGCGCGCTTCATCATAGGGCCGGTGCGACAGGTCATAGCGAATGGCGGCGAAGATAAAGAGCGCCATGGCGCAGGCAATGATCAGCCCGGCCGCAAAGAACGGCGCACCGGGGAAGGTGAAGGGCCGCAGATCATTGTTGGTGAAAAAGGAAAACATCTGCGTCGCCGCGAGCGGCGCGATGATGGCGGTCAGCGAATTTGAGGCGTTGACCGCGCCCTGAAGTTCACCCTGCTGGTTGGCGCGGGCGTTGTTGGCCAAAAGTCCGGTGAGTGCCGGGGCCGCGACACCCGAAAAGGCGCCGACGACCAGGAAGGTCCACAAGCCCAGCTCGGTGTGGATCATCGAGACCCCGATAAAGGCGACCATGGCCAGCGTGAGCCCGATGATAACGGTGGCGGTAACACCGAGATAGCGGGTTGAAAATCCGACCAGAAGGGCTTGGCTCAGCGCGAACAGGATGCCGAATATGGCCAGCGACCGGCCAACCTGCGATGGCCCCCAGCCAAATTGCTCGATGGTGAAGAAGTTCCAGACATTGGGATAGGTCTGTCCGGCGAGCGAAAACAGGAAAACGCAGCCGAGCAGAACGAAGATCACCGGGGTATGGCGGAAGGCCCAGAGCGCGCCGAAGGGGTTGGCGCGCTTCCAGTTGAACCGGCGACGCCGGAATTTCGACAGGCTTTCGGGCAAAACGAAAAAGCCGAACACCACATTGGCGGCAGCCAGCGCCGAGGCCAGATAGAAGGGTGCGCGAGGCCCGAATTCGCCCAATTCGCCGCCGATCACCGGGCCCACGATAAAGCCCAGCCCGAATGCGGCCCCGATCAGCCCGAACCGTTGCGAACGCTTTTCCTGGGGCGTGATGTCGGCCACATAGGCCGTTGCCGTGCCCATCGCCGCGCCGCAGATGCCCGAGAGCACGCGGCCAACGAACAGACACAGGAGCGTGGGCGCCCAGGCCATGATGAGGTAATCGAGAGACAGTCCGACCAGCGAGAGCAGCAGGATCGGTCGGCGTCCCCACCGGTCGGACAGATTGCCCAGGATGGGGGAGAAGATGAACTGCATCGAGGCATAAACGAAGATCAGATAGCCGCCGATCTTGGCGGCATCGGTCATTCCTTCGTGCGACAGCTCGACGATCAGCCCCGGAAGCACCGGCAGTATGATGCCCAGCCCCACGATGTCGAGAAATACCGTGAGAAGGATAAATACGAGCGTCAGCTTGGACTGGGGATTAACGCGCATGGATTTTGGGTGCGGCCTTTGGACAAGCGTTCAGTTGGCATATCGGCGGTGGGAAAGGCAAGAACCAAGAAGCCGGTTCCGAGGCCTTCGATCAACTCTTTCCCGTTTGAATGGCATCATACCCATAAAGCCAGTCCAGACGCTTGAAATGTCCCTGGGGACCTTCAACCCTTATGACCGTGTTGCGGGCAAGCGAGAAGGGAAAGCCCATATGAAAGATTTTCCCGTTGCTGGCCGAGGCGTCCTGCACACGCTTTACCCGCTCCTGACGCAAGGCTGCAAAGCGGGAAAAGGCGTGCTCGGCGCTGGGCGAAGCGGCGAGCAGGGGCGCCAGAACCGCAGCGTCCTCTATGCCCATCGCCGCGCCCTGCGCCTGAAACGGCAGCATGGCGTGGGCGGCATCGCCGACAAGCCCGATAGGACCCTTGTGCCAGACGGGCGTTTCCACGCTCGAAAGGACCCAGGGTGTCCATTCTTCGCCCACTGAATCGAGAATGCGGGCCAAGCGCCTGTCCCTGCCGGGTTTTATCCGTGGTGCGCGGTGGTCGAGGACGGAAAGATCGCGCTCTTTTTCCTGCGTGAACAGCGCCAGGTTGACCGCGTTGCGGTGCGGCAATGGATAGACCACGAGGTGAAAATGGGGATTGAGCAGCAGGCTGGTGCGATTGAGGTCGAGGACATCTGAGAGCGCGTCGGGCGCAACCAGCGTCCGCCAGGCCACCTTGCCGGTGTATCGGGCGCCCGGACCGTCCAGATAGCGGGTTCGCGTGACCGAGCGGACGCCGTCGGCGCCGACAAAAGCGAAGGGCCTTGCCTTGCGGCTTTTCCCGTCCGGGTCCTGTGCGCTCACCGTCGGGGTGTTGGCTGAACTCTCGAGGACAAAATCGGTGACGGAAAAGACGATGTCGATATTGGCAAAGCGCCTAGCGGCGCTGTGGAGCACGTCGAGCAGATCGGCCCGATGCATCACGGCATAGGGCGCCCCGAAGCGTGTTTCGATGGCTCTGCCCAGCGTGAGGGTCTGCAGCGGCGTTTCCCTTCCATCGGGAAAGATGTCGATCCCTTCGGGTGCAAAGCTGCGTTCGGCTATCGCTTGAGAAAGCCCCAGGCTGTCGAGCACTTTTCGCGCGTTGGCGCTGATCTGGAGCCCGGCGCCGAATTCGGAAACCGCGGCATTGCGCTCGAGCACGACAACCTGCAGGCCGAATTTGGCCAGCGCCAGCGCAAGGGTCAGCCCGGCAATTCCAGCGCCGGCAATATAGACTGTGCGCGGAGCGCCCATGGCGCTCTAGGCGTGTTCGACCTCGAACACCGCGCTGGGCGGGTTGGCCGCACCATGGGGCAGGGCGGGGCTGAAGATATAGAGCGTCGAGCAATAGGGGCAGACGATCTCGGTGTCGTGGCCCATGTCGAGGAACACATGGGGATGGTCGAAGGGCGGCTTTGCGCCAACGCACTGGAATTCCTTGGCGCCGATCTCGATGCGGGCCAATCCTTCGGAATTGTGGAAGTGAGGAGTTCCGTGCTGTGCCATGAGAGCGACCATCCGGCTGGGCTTGTTTGAAATCGGGCGGACCATACCGATTTGGGCCGGTCATGGCCAGAGACATGTTGGCGCGGTTGGCGCTGCGGTGCGGGCTTGGTAAGAGAAGGCGATTTCAGAATCGAAAGAATCCCTTATGCCCGTTTTCCAATCCGAAGGTTTCGCGCTTGCCTACCAGGTTCACGGCGAGGGAAAGCCGATAATTGCCGTTCATGGCTTTGCTTCGAATGGAAACGTCAACTGGGTGGCGACCGGCTGGGTCGATGAGCTCACCAAGGCGGGTTATCAGGTCGTCACGCTGGACAATCGCGGTCACGGGGCGTCCGAAGAGATCTACGATCCATCGGTCTATGGCGCTCCGGACATGGCGCGGGACGTGGCCAATCTCATCGATCATCTCGGGTTCGATAAGGCCGCGCTGATCGGCTATTCGATGGGCGCGCGGATCAGCGCTTTCGTGTGCATCCAGAACCCGGAAAAGGTCGCCTGCGCCATCTTTGGCGGGCTGGGCGGCAATATGGTGCGCCCGATGCTCGACAGCGACGAGATCATCGCCGGGCTCAACGCGCCCACGCTGGCCGATGTCACCCACAAGACCGGGCGGCAGTTCCGCATTTTTGCCGAACATACAAAGAGCGATTTGAAGGCGCTTTCGGCCTGCATGGCCGGTTCGCGCACCAAAATGACCGAAGAGCAGGTCAGCCAGATTGCCGTGCCGGTTCTGGTTGCCGTGGGCAGCGAAGACGAGGTGGGTGGCGACCCCCAGGTGCTGGCCAATCTGATGGCGCATGGCGAAGCGCTGGTTATCGAGCGCCGCGATCACATGCGCGCAACCGGCGACCCGCAGTTCAGGCGGGGCGCGGTGGCGTTTCTGGCGCGGGTTTATCCCGCGTAAGGCAAAAGTGAACCAATTTGCCTCAGAACCCTTTGTTTGCGACAATGGGTTCGCCTATATGTGGCAATCGGAAAAAATCGCAGCGAGCGGAGAAGTCATGTCCTCGAGCGTCAAGAAGCCCGGCACCATCAAGGCCGTCGATCCCATATGGGATGCGATGACGGTCGAGGCCGAGCGCATTTGCGCCGACGAACCCTTCCTCACGCAACTGGCGATTTCGAGCATTCTCAATCATTCGAGTTTTGAATCGGCGCTGGCCCATCGGCTGGCCGCGCGGCTCGACCATTCCGACGTTCCGGCCGATCTTATCCGGCAGGCGTTCGATGAAATGCTCGAGAGCCATCCTGAAATCACCGCCTCGGCACGGGCCGATCTGGCGGCGACCCTGGAACGCGACCCGGCCTGCCACAGGGTCGTCGAGCCCTTCCTGTTCTTCAAGGGCTTTCAGGCCATTCAGACGCATCGTTTTGCCCATGCGCTGTGGAACACGGGGCGTCGCGATTTCGCACTCTATCTGCAAAGCCGGTCCAGCCAGGTGTTCCAGACCGACATCAACCCAGCCGCCCGGATCGGCAAGGGCATCATGCTCGATCACGCCACCGGCTTTGTCGTGGGCGAAACGGCGGTGATCGGCGATCATGTCTCGATTCTGCATTCGGTGACGCTGGGCGGCACCGGCAAGGCCGATCAGGACCGGCACCCCAAGATCGGCAATGGCGTGCTCATCGGGGCAGGAGCCAAGATTTTGGGCAATATCAAGGTTGGCGATTGCTCACGCGTCGCCGCCGGCTCGGTAGTGCTCAAGGAAGTGCCCGAGCGCACCACGGTGGCCGGTGTGCCGGCCAAGGTGGTTGGCGAAGCCGGTTGCAACCAGCCGGCGACGGTCATGGACCAGATCGTCATGGTCCCACGCGACTGACAGCGTGTGCAGCGGGGAAAAATCATCCCCGTTCTTGCGTTTGGGGCCATGATGGCTAAAGTCGCGCCGACCTCAAAACGACTGTAATCGATAGCGTTCCAGCGGTGGGCATTGGCTTCGCCGAGCGATAGCGCGCAATGGAGACTTTTTGTGAAGCACGAAGAAATCATCAAGCTGCAGAAATACCTGCAACACAAGTTCGGCAACCGCTCCATCGATGTTCGCCCCCGCCCCAAGCAGGACGACTCGGTCGAACTCTACCTGGGCGATGAATTCATCGGTCTGATCTATCTCGATGAAGACGAGGGGGAACGGTCTTACATGGTGCAGATTTCGATCCTCGATATCGATCTCGACGAAGTCAGCTAATCGGCTGCAAATAAAAAGTGAATTTTGAAAAGGCTTCCCGTTCGGGGAGCCTTTTTGCATTTCGGCCGTTTGCCGTGCATGCTTCCCGTCAGGGGGATTTGTTTGCGGGCTAACAAAGGGAGGCTCCAATGGAAGCCTGGGCCGAGCGGTTGGGTCTGAGGACGGACCCGACGATATTTTTCGTTTCAGCGGGACTTACTGTCATTTTCGTTCTTTTGCTGGTCGTTGTTCCCGAACCGATCGGCAATTTCTTTGAGGTAACCCGTGCCTGGATCGTTACCAATCTGGGCTGGTTTTTCATTCTCGGCGTCAATGCCTGGCTGGGGTTTTTGATCTGGGCCGCCGTCAGCCGGCACGGCCATATCAAGCTTGGCCCGCGCGACAGTACGCCCGACTATTCCAATCTCTCATGGTTCACCATGCTGTTTGCCGGCGGCATCGGCACGGTCCTCATGTTCTGGGGCGTGGCCGAGCCGATCAGCCATTTTTCAAGCCCGCCGATGGCGGGTGTCGAGCCGTTCAGCGAACAGGCGGCCAAGGACGCGATCTCGATCTCGATCTATCATCTTGGCCTGCACACCTGGACGATTTTTACGCTGCCCGGTCTGGCCTTCGGCTATTTCATCAACCGCTATAACCTTCCGGTGCGGGTGAGCTCGGTGTTTTATCCCCTGCTCAAGGACGGCATTCACGGCCCCATAGGCAAAGCGATCGATATCGCCTCGATTCTCGGCACGCTTTTCGGCGTGGCGGTGTCTCTCGGCCTCGGGGCCTCGCAGATTTCGGCTGGCATTTCCGCTTTGACCGGGATGGCCGACGATGTGCCGTTGACGGTGGGGATCCTTGTGGTGCTCACCGCCGTCGCGGTCGTTTCGATCGTTGCCGGTCTCGACAAGGGCGTGAAGTTGCTCTCCAACCTCAATATCGGCATGGCCGTGGGGTTGATGATCTTTGTTCTGGTGACCGGCTCGACCCTGTTTCTGTTTCGGGCGATCGTCGAGACGTTCGGGCTTTATTTCTTCAATCTGCCCAGGCTGGCGTTCTGGAACGACATGTTGGCCAATATCAATCCCACCAACGACCCGTGGGGCTGGCAGGGTGACTGGACGGTCTTTTACTGGGCCTGGACAGTGACCTGGTCGCCGTTCATCGGCCTGTTCGTGGCCCGCATTTCGCGGGGGCGGACGATTCGCGAGTTCGTGTTCGGCGTACTTCTGGCGCCCTCGCTGTTCACCCTGATCTGGTTTGCGATCTTTGGCTGGCAGGCCATGGAAATCGACGGCATCGGTCTGGCGCTGCGCGAGCAGATGGGGCCGGCTGCCGGCGAATTGAGCCGGGCGGTCGGTGAATCGGTGCCGCTGGCGATGTTCGCCTTTTTCGAGCATTTCCCCTTGGCCACCCTCGTGCAGGGCATCGCCATCGTCGTCGTTGCCATCTTTTTCGCAACGTCTTCGGATTCGGCCTCGCTCGTGGTCGATATGCTGTGCACGGGCGAGGCTGAGCCCGGCCCGGTGCACCAGCGCGTGTTCTGGGGCGTGGCGGAAGGAATGGTGGCCGTGATGCTGATCATCCTGGCCGGCGATCTGGGCCTGACGGCACTGCAGCAGGTGATTACGGTGGTCGGGCTGCCGATCTTCTGTCTGGTGTTCATGATGATCCCGTCGATCATCATGGGTTTCCAGATCGAAGACATCGACCACGTCACTGTGGGCCGACGGCCCAAGCTCGACCAGTTCTAGAAATATGCGGTCTTGAAAAGCTATTTTCGGAGAGGCGTCAGCGCCTCTTCGATACGGCTGTCAAAGCTGCGCCAGTTGTCCAGCGCTGCCGGATCGAAAGCCACGATTGCCGTGTTGCGATCGGAAAGGGTCAGCACGCGCAGGCAGGTTCTGTCGCCGATTGTCATGGCGACCGGCGTCATGCATTTGGCCACGAAGGGGTTGGCCGTCAACGGGTCATACCAAACCGTCTCGCCCGACGTTCCGGCGTCGAGTTCGAGGGGCTTGCCGACAAGTCCGGGAACACCCGAAAGCTGGGTTGCTGCAAACTGGTGCAGATAGACGCTGTCGAGCAGCGCCGCGCTGGTGCGCATGCGTCCGCGCGGCATGATGGTGATCGCGACTTCGCTCAGCTTCCCGTTCTCGCCCAAGGGCAGGGCCAGGGTCAAATCCATCCGCTCGGCAAAACCGTCGCGGCGCTGGATCGGATCGGCCATCAATGCGGCGGGTATCGCGTAACGCTGGGCGCCGATGGTGACGATGTGACTGGCCGAGGGTTCGGCGGCTGCGGCGTCGGCGGCCATCGAATCGAGCCAGCTTCGCGCGCCATAGGCAGCTCCCAGGCCCGCCATGGCCACAATCAGCCCGACAGCAATCACCGTATAGAGCGCAGAGCCCGCCGTACGGGCAGGCAGGATGTCTCGGCGGGTGTCCGAAAGGCTGTTCACATTAACCATAGATGCGCGTGAGCAATGACAACCAGTTTGGGGGCACTTATGCTTAATAAATCGTAAAGTCGGTAATCTGCGCCGCCCCGGCGCCGGAGGAAAGCGTGACGCATCTTATTTTGGCGCTGTTTCTGATCGCCGTGGGCATGAGCGTTGCCGGCACCGGCACCCATCTCTACCAGCAGGTTGCCCGCAAGGTGGCCGAGTTCCGCGTCGAGGGCGCCAACGCGCTCGAGAGCCTCGTCAATCTGTTCGTGATGTTTATCTGCGGTCCCTACATGATGCTCAGGCTCGGCATGCGCGCCGACGCGAGCGGAAGGGCCTCCACCGTCAACGTGATGCTTGCTGCGGTCATCGCGTTCGGCTGGAGTTTCGTGACCGGAATGATGGTTGTGGGCACCTATATCTCGGTTCTCAAGGCCGCTGCCTGACGCCATGCGTCCGGCGCATGGCAGTAATGCCTTGCGCTCGGGCACCGTTTCCGGTCAAACGTGGACCCACGAACCCCGGACCCGGTGAAACCCCGGGTGGCTCTTCCGGCCGCCGATCCGCCGGACAACTAAATCAAGTTTCCAGCTCTCCTGGACCGGAGTATTTCGCTCCGCTGGTTTGGTTCTCAAAACATTCGGAAAATAAATGACCTCATTGACCGCCTATCGCGCGCAGTGGTTTGGCAATGTGCGCGGCGATCTTCTGGCCGGCCTCGTTGTTGCTCTCGCGCTCATTCCCGAAGCCATTGCGTTTTCAATCATTGCCGGGGTCGATCCCAAGATCGGCCTTTATGCATCGTTTTCAATTGCCGTCATCACCGCTATCGCCGGCGGACGTCCGGGGATGATCTCGGCAGCGACCGCGGCAACCGCCGTTCTCATGGTCACGCTGGTGCGCGATCACGGGCTGCAATATCTGCTTGCCGCAACCGTTCTGGCCGGGCTGTTGCAGATCGGCATGGGTGCGCTCAAGCTGGGCAATCTCATGCGGTTCGTCTCGCGCTCGGTGATGACCGGGTTCGTGAACGCGCTTGCGATTCTCATTTTCATGGCGCAACTGCCCGAGCTGATCGGCGTGCCGGGGCTGACCTATGTCATGGTAGCAGCGGGCCTGGCCATCATTTATCTGTTCCCCCGTTTGACTCGGGCCGTGCCTTCGCCGCTGGTCTGCATCATCGTTCTGACCGTCGTCAGCCTATCGTTCGGGCTGGACGTGCGCACTGTCGGCGACATGGGCGAGTTGCCCTCGACGCTGCCTGTGTTTCTGATTCCGGATATTCCGCTAAACCTCGACACGCTCATGATAATCCTGCCCTATTCGGCGGCAGTGGCTGTGGTCGGTTTGCTCGAATCGCTGATGACGGCGCAGATCGTCGATGACCTGACCGATACCCCCTCGGACAAGAACCAGGAGTGCATCGGGCAGGGGCTGGCCAACACCGCTACGGGCTTTATCGGCGGCATGGCGGGCTGCGCGATGATTGGGCAGTCAATCATCAATGTGAAATCGGGGGGTCGCGGGCGGCTTTCATGCTTTGCAGCGGGCGTGTTCCTGTTGTTCATGATCGTGGTGCTTGGAGACCTTGTGGCCCGCATCCCGATGGCCGCACTGGTTGCGATCATGATCATGGTATCGATCGGCACCTTCTCGTGGTCCTCGATTCTCAACCTGCGCACCCATCCGCGCTCGTCCTCGATCGTGATGATCGCAACGGTCGTGACGGTGGTCTACACCCACAATCTGGCGATCGGCGTTCTGGTTGGGGTGTTGCTGTCAGGGATCTTTTTTGCCTGGAAGATCGCCCAGCTCTTCGTTGTGCGCTCGGAGATTTCAGAAGACGGACGCCATCGCACCTATGTTGTCGAGGGGCAATTGTTCTTTGCTTCGGCCGACGATTTCATGGCAGCCTTCAACTTCAAGGAGGTGCTTGAAACCGTCACCATCGACGTCAGCCGTGCCCATATCTGGGATATTTCGAGCGTTGCCGCGTTGGACATGGCGGTGCTCAAATTCCGGCGCGAGGGGGCCACGGTCGAGATCATCGGTCTCAACGAAGCCAGTGAAACGATCGTCGACAAGCTGGCTAGCCACGACAAGCCGGGCGCCGTCGACAAGCTCATGGCACATTAGGGAGGCAATAATGGGAAACAAACTTGTCGCGCTGGTCGATGGCTCGGTCTATTCCAAAAGCGTTTGTGAAAATGCGGCCTGGCTTGCAACCCGGTCGGGCCAGCCGGTCGAGGTGCTCCATGTGCTGGGCCGGCGGGACGTGCCGGTCACCGACCTGAGCGGATCGATTGCGCTGGGTGCGCGTTCGGCGTTGTTGGCCGATCTGGCAGACCTCGACGAACGCCGGGCCAAGCTGTCTCAGCAGAAGGGCAGGGCGATCCTTGAGGATGCCCAATCGATACTGACGGACGGGGGCGTGGAGGCGGTCTCTACCCGTCTGATGAATGGCGATATCGTCGAGACGTTGAGCGATCTCGAAAAGGATGCCGAACTGCTGGTCATCGGCAAGCGCGGAGAGGGTGCCGATTTCGCCAAGCTGCATCTGGGGTCAAATCTCGAGCGTGTCGTGCGGTCGTCCAAGCGTCCGGTATTTGTGGCAGCCAGGAGCTTTGTCGATATCAAGACGGTGCTTGTCGCCTTCGATGGCGGGCCGAGCGCCATGAAGGCCGTGGATTATATCGCCACCAGCCCGATCTTTGCAGGTGTGTCCATTCGCCTGCTCACCGTGGGTAACGAAAGCGGAGACGCATGGGCCAAGCTTGAGGCCGCCAAGGCCAGGCTTGCCACAGCCGGCCTCGACGTCACCGCAGACATTCAGGCCGGGCAAGCCGAAACGGTTATTACCCGGGTCGTCGAACAGGACGGTGTCGATCTGCTGATCATGGGCGCCTATGGCCATTCGCGCATAAGGAGCCTGTTTATCGGCTCGACCACTTCGGAAATGATGCGGTCATGCAAGATCCCGGTGCTGCTGTTTCGGTAGCGCCAGCGAGCCAGAAAAATGCCGGCATTCGGGGAGGAATGCCGGCTCAGTGAACACTCCTGTCGGGGAGTGAGAACGGATGCCCCGGTGGCGGGGCAAATCTTTAGAGCGTGTCCAGCAAAAGTGGATACGGTTTTGCGGTTCGGACACGCGACAAAACAAGGGTTTAGAGCCAAGGATTTGAGTCAATCAAATCCTGAACGGCTCTAGTAACCGGCGGTTGCCGTCACGATTTCGTCACGGCCGTCGACAATATCGACCCACTGGCCGGAATGGGCCTGCGACTGGCGCTTGAGGTAGGTGTAGGGGGTGTCGGTCCAGAGCTTGATGAGCCCTTCCTGATTATCGAGCACAAGGTCGCCCCGGTCGGTGCGCACCATCAGCACCGCATGGCCTTCGCCATCGGGTTGCTTGACCACCGAGATCAGCAGATTGGCTGGGTTCCAGCCGCCCTCGATCAGCGCGGCGCGCTTGGCGAGGACAAAATCCTCGCAATCGCCATAGCCCGATGTGGGATAGGTCCAGAATTCCTCGGTGCCATAGAGGTCGCTGTCGCTCACGGCGGTTATGGTGGTGTTATAGTGGTTGTTGACGTCCTGAAGCTGGCGCCACAGATCGTCGCTAAGGGCCGCCGGTGCGGCCGCGGCCAGCGGCTGGCACTCATAGGGACGGCTCTGGCAGAATTCCATATGCCCGACCGGAATGGAGGTCGTGCCGGCCGAAACCTCGGCATAGGCGAGCTCGAGACGGCTTTCCTGGGCGAGCGCAGGTGCGGCAGCTCCGGCGGACGCGATGAGGGCGACAAGGCCCGAAATAAGGATCGAATTGTTTTTCATTATCGTAATCTCCCCGACGGAGACCACGATAGAGGGCGGCAATTGCCCTGATAGAAAAATTGCCGCGCAGTTTTTAAGCGTGTTTTATCGGGTTGTTTTACAGCCCGTTAGGCATGTTCTTTCCGGTATCGATTCAGCGCCGCGCGTAAAAGGCGTTGCCGCCCGCCACAAGCACATAATGCATGTTGCGATAGGGAAAGGTCAGCCCTGCGGTGTGGAAGTACATGGCGTCCTGCACGCCGGGATGGCGTTCACCGCGCAGCACGCGGGTTGCCATCTGCGCCGCCAGGTTGAGGCTGCGCTGTTCGGTCATCTGCCGCGACAGCACGCCATCGGCGAACTGGTTTTTCTGGCCGACCACGCCGCAGACATCGCTGGGGAACTGGTGGGAATTGGCCCGGTTCATCACGACCGTGCCCACGGCCAGCATGCCGTCCGGGCTCGAGCGGTTGGACTCGAAATACATGACGCGGGTCATGCATTCGTGCGGCGTTTTCGATCCGAACAGTCCGAACAGCGAAACGCAGCCGGAAAGGGAGGTGAGGGCGGCAAGGCTGACGGCAATCGCGGCAACCTTTTTTACGATACGCATGACTTTAGACCATCCAGAATACGCGGGTGGTTGCGCTTTCCGATCCCGCCCCCCAGCGACCGGTCCTGCGCATATAGGCGTAATATTAGGGCAGGCGGGTTAAGGATCGGTTCACTACAAAAATTTTGGAATTGATAATCAGTCCGATTGGTCTAAATTAAGATCAATTGGACTGATTCGGGATTCGGCATGGCAAGCTTCATCGAAGAGGCGCGGAAAAAGCAGATCGTGGAGGCAACCATCGTGGTGCTGGCCCATGAAGGATACGCGCGAGCCTCGCTGTCGCGGATCGCCAAACAGGCGGGAATTTCCAAAAGCGTCATCACCTATCATTTCGCCGGCAAGGACGAAATGTTCGAGGCGGTTTTCAACCATGTCTCGAAGGCGGCGGGGGCCTACATGACGCCGTTCCTCGAACAGGCACGAGATCCCGCCAGCCAGATTGCCGCCTATATCCGGCACCAGATCGCCTATATGCGCGATCATCGCGACGAGCTGCTGGCCATCGGCACGATAGCGATGAACCACGGCGGCCCATCGGGAGAGCCGGATTATATCGCGCGTTCGGCAGAAGAGGAGCGCGGCATCCTGACCACGCTGATTGCGGAAGGGCAGGCGGCAGGGCAGGTCCGGGGTGGCCTTGATGCGCAGTTCATGGCCGGGGTGATTTCCAAAGCCATCGAAGGCGGGCTCAGCGAATGGGCATGGCGCCCCGAGACCGATCTTTCGGCTTATGCCGACCAATTGGTCGAGCTTCTGGAGCGGGGCATGAGGGCCGATGCCGGTGGGTGATCGGGAAACTATCCTTTCTGGGCTCGAGTGGCGTCACGCGGCGGTGCCAACTGCCGTCCTTGCCATCTCGATGCTGGTCGTGGGTGGTGTTGTTGGCTCACAAGCCCTTGGGGCCGGACTGAGGTCCGTACTGCTTGTCGCTTTGATAGTGGGCGTCGCCTGGACGGCGCTGGCCTCGGTTGCATTGGCGAGGAACGAGACGCGCGGTGGTATCGCGCTGTTGCTTGTGGTGGCGCTTTTTGTGGTCAACCTTTTGCTGTTGACCTTGCCGCGCGTCGGGCCGTTCGCTGCGCTGGAATGGAACTGGCAGGGCAAGACGCTTGACCTCGTCTGGTGCCTCGGCGTCATCGCGTTGCTCTCGCCCGGTCTGCGCCGCGAAATCGGCTGGACATTGGAAACGCGGCCCGGAACGTTGCCCGTCGCCTTGATCAACATCGCCATTCTTGCTGCGGCCGGGTTCCTTTTCCTCGGCAGCGGCGTTTCCAGCGCTCCGGACGGCCTGACGGTCGAGCGCATGCTGTTCGATGTCACCTATCCCAATCTTGTCGAAGAAATCGTCTTTCGCGGCTTCATGCTGGCGCTGCTTGACCGCGCATTCGGTCTCCACTGGACTTTCTCTGGCGCGCGGATCGGGTGGGGTTTGGTGCTGACGGCGTGGCTGTTCGGCCTGGCTCACGGCATCGCCCTCGATGCCGACGGAATCGCATTTGATCCGGCCCTGCTGGCCGTCACGTTTGTGGCGGGGCTGGTGTTTGGCTGGATCCGGGCGCTGACCGGAAGTCTATGGCCCGCCAGTCTGGCACATATGGCGCCCGAGGTCGGGATTTTGCTCGCTCTGGCCCAGGCCTGAGTGCGTTGCCTCAAGGAGGACGAGAAATGACGAAGTTCGGATCGATTGGTTTGCGCATCGGCCTTTTGTGGCTGGCGGTCGTGGCCATCTGGCTTTTTTTGGGCTGGCTGCGCGATGCCGTCTGGGGATCAGGGTTTTCCGGGTATACACTGACCGGGCACATGATGAGCGCGGTGCTGGCGACGCTGTTCACTGTGCCATTGGTGATCCTGATGCAACGTGTGTTCGACAACGCACGACTCAAGGACATCGGCTTGTCGATCTCGGCCGACGCCATCCGCCCACTTCTGGTCGGCACCCTTGCATGGCTGGCGCCATTCGCACTCGGGCTGGGGATATGTCTGGCAACGGGTTGGGCCACGGTGACGCCAACTGTAAACTGGGCTGAAATACTTACGTTCCTGCCCCTGTTGGTCGTCCTGGTCTTCCTGTTCGAGGCCTTGCCTGAGGAACTGGTGTTCCGGGGCTATATCTACGGCCAACTCGCCTCCGGGATGAGCCGATTGTGGGCCGTGCTGATTCAGGCGGTTCTGTTTTCGGCCTGGGGTGCCGCGCTCTGGACAGTCTCCCTCGGCGCAGTACCCATGGACAGGATCGTCATGTTCTTTTTCATGGGGCTGGTTCTGGGCATGGTGCGCGTCGTGACCGGGTCGGTATGGGCCAGCATCGGCCTGCATGTTGCCTTCCAGACCGTGGCGCAATTGCTGCTCAACGAGACGCGCGGGCATTTCGCGATTGCAGGGACCGACATGCTCCAACTGGTGGCGCTGGGCGTCGTGCCGTTCTCGCTGGCGGCGATGATTTCTGAAATTTTCTACAAGGGCCCGCACGGCTGGATGGTGCGGGCTGGTAGATCCGTGATCAGTTGATCCGCAGGTTCTGCTGCACGACCGTCAGCATCTCCTGCACCGATGCAAATTCGACCGCGATGCCGTCGGAGAAATGCCGGACCACGCGGGCCCGCATGCGGCCGAGCGAGATGGGGGTGCCGAGCGCGGGGCGAACCTCGATTTCCACCGCAGCGCCCGAGAGCGAGATGTCGGTGATCTTGCAATTGTAGCGCCGTCCATCCTCGAGAACGATGGATGAGTGGCGAATGTCGGGCACCACGCGCTCGTGACGCCGGTCCTCGGGCAGGTTCAGGATGTCCTTGTTGGCCAGCCAGGTCAGCTGAGCCGCCATCTTGTCGCGCCTGCGGGCCGAGGCGACGATATCCATGTGAAATCCGCCATCGATCAACTCAAAGATCGTGCCTTCGACGCGGCCCAGATAGTCGAGATAGATTATGACCTTTTCTCCGACCTTGCCGGAGACCGGAGCAATGACCATAGCGTCGCCGGGCGACATTTCGATGATCTGGCAGGGAAACTCGCGACGATCGGCCAGCATGTAACGGCCAAGCACGGAGACCTGAACACGTTGGAAACGGTCTGCATCTTCGCGCGGAAGAACGTCAGCCAGCGTCGTCCGAAGCGTTGTATCTTCGCTGAACATGTTGCGCGCCGCCCTGTTGCCTGTCGGTTTTCATACCAACAATATGCGCAATAGCGTTAACGGACGGTAAGGGTGGCGATGTTTGAACCGCCCGTTAGAGCGTGTCCAGCAAAACCATGTCCTCGACGCGATCGGGGATGGTAACGGTTTTGCGGTTCGAACACGCGCCAAAACAAAGGCTTGGAGCCAAGGATTTGAGCCGATCAAATCCTGAACGGCTCTAGTTCTTTCCGCCGTCGATAACCGAGAGGTGCGCGTAGCGGCGGGCCGAGTAGCCGGCGACGGTTGCGGGCATGGGGGTGGAGGGCCCATCGTTCATTGCCGCGGCGATGTCGTCGAGCATGGCGCTGCGATACCCTTCGGGGGTCACAGTGTCCTTGTCGTCGGGCCAGATCAGCCGCAGGCCGGTAATGCGCTGGTCGACGATAGGGTGGATGCCGAGCCAGTAGGGTGCGTCGAGCGCCGAAAGGCCACCCATCATCCGCGACGTCGTGACGCCGTTGTGCCGGAGCGGGAACAGCGCCATCTCGAATGAAAGCTTTTCGCCGCGTTCAGTACTGCCCTCGAATGTCACCAGGGCCACCGCATGGTCCTCGGTTACCGCCCGCATCAGCGTTTCGAGCGCGTCGTGATCGCGCACCGACCACAGGGCCGAGAAGGGCCGGGACTTGAGTTCGCGGCAATAGGTGGCGCAGATATGGGAGCCGGCAAGCCGGAAATTGAAATCGAGCCCGTCGCCGGATTCGAGGATGAAGGTGTGGGCCAGCGCATCGCGAATCCGTGTAGGATCGATGTCCCGGCGCTCGGGCGTGGAGCGGGCACCGCGGATTTCGTTCCAGTAGGAGTAGAGCGTTTTCGTCGAGCGCTGTTGCATACCGGCAGACCTTAACAATACGATGCGCGGCTCGTGATGAGCTCCCGCCAAGACAACGTTACATTGCCAAATCGGCTGCGTAAAAGCGCTCTTAAACAATCATTAAGGTTAATTTCCACCGGCCCGGTGTGGATAAGCCGCCAAGCCGGTACACCGCCGCTGCAAGACAAGGGAAAACCCGATGGCCGATACGCCGCAAGAGCCGCAACGCGAGCCGATTTTCAACGTGCCGGGCGTCATCATGGTCCTGATCGGGCTGATGTGGGCGGTTCACATTGCCGCCGATCTGGCGCTCGATGAATACGGCCTTGGCAATCTGCGGATCTGGTTCGCGTTTATCCCTGACCGGATCACCAACGGCGCCGCGTGGCAGGGTGGGGCGCTGCCGCTGCTTTGGACCGGCTTTACCCACGCGTTCCTGCATGTCGATTACATGCATCTGCTGGTCAACACCGCCTGGCTCATGGTGTTTGGGACGCCGGTGGGACGGCGCTATGGCACGGCGGGCGTGCTGATCGTCTTCCTGCTCGGAGCGCTGGCCGGCGCTATCGTCCAGTCGATTGCCCTGATGTTTTCTGTCAATCAGTTCGCCGTGCTGCTTGGCGCCTCCGGTGGTGTATCGGCACTCACCGGGGCCGCGATGCGGTTCATTTTCGAGCCCATAGTGGTCGGCCATGATTCGGAAACCGGCGAGCCGGTGGCGCTTGGGCGCCGGACGTCTACACTTGCCGGCGTGTTCGCCAATTCGCGCAGCCGGACCTTCATCATCTTCTGGTTGGGGCTGAACCTGCTGATCGGCTTTGCCCCCTTCATCCTGGGCGCCAGTGTCGCCATTGCCTGGGAAGCCCATATCGGCGGGTTCGTCGCGGGGCTCTTGCTGCCTTCGGTTCTCGACAGATTCGCGCGGCGCAATCAGCGCCCGTAAACCTCTTTAGGGTCGAACAGCGGCGCCTCGCCCGTATCGCTGAGCCCGACTTCGCCCTCGGTCATTTCGACCCGACGGTAAAAGCAGCTCTTGTGGCCGGTGTGGCAGGCCGCCCCGTGCCCTGTTTGCCTGACGATCACCATAAGCGCGTCCTGGTCGCAATCGGTGCGCAGTTCCACTAGTTCCTGGAGTTCGCCCGAGGTTTCGCCCTTTTTCCAGAGTTTCTCGCGCGAGCGCGACCAATAGGTCGCGTGGCCGGACCGCAGCGTCTCGGCAATCGCCTCGGCGTTCATGTGTGCGACCATGAGCACCTCATTGGTGCCCGCCTCGATGGTCACGGCGGTCACCAACCCGTTCGCGTCGAATTTCGGCGCGAAGATGGGGCCCGCTTCGATATCGGTCTTGGATAGGGTTTGGGGGTCGGTAAACTGTGTCATGGCGCGGTCTTTACCCGATGACCGCGCCTCGCGAAAGCGTCTATCGCCCGGCGCGGATGAGGGCGAAGAAGCGGTCCTGTTCCTGCCGATCCTCGGCAAAGACCCCGGTGAAGCGGTGGGTAACCGTGGACGAGCCGTGCTTTTTGATGCCGCGCATCGACATGCACATATGTTCGGCCTCGAGCATCACCGCAGCCCCGCGCGGGTTGATGGCTTCGTTGATCGCCTCGATGATCTGGGCGGTGAGGTTTTCCTGGGTCTGCAACCGCTTGGCGAAAACGTCAGTCACCCGAGCCAGCTTGGAAAGGCCCACCACCCCGTCATGGGGCAGATAGGCGATATGGGCCTTGCCGACGAAGGGCACCATGTGGTGTTCGCAATGGGAATGGAACGGGATATCGCGCACCAGTACGATGTCGTCATAGCCGCCGACCTCGGTGAAGGTGGTTTCGAGAACCGCTTTGGCGTCTTCCTCGTAGCCAGCGAAAAATTCGCGATAGGCGTCGGCGACGCGGCGCGGCGTGTCGATCAGGCCTTCGCGCTCGGGGTTGTCCCCGGCCCAGGCGATCAGCGTGCGGACGGCGGCCTCGGCTTCCTGGCGGCTGGGGCGTTCGATCACGCGGTCGAGCGCGGTCGGCGCAGGCTTGGGCTTTACGTTCATGTCCATGAAGGGTGTCCCCTTGAAAATCGACGGGCGCTTATCTGCCCCTTATACGCCGACGGATTGAATCTGGACCAATTGCGTTTGCAGCCCGTGACGACGCTCCTTATATAGGCGGGACGTGCCGGTCGACAAGAAAACAGATTGGCAAATTTGAGTGAACAACAGGGTCCGGCGACCCACAATCGGCCCGAAAAATGGAATTTTCCGACCTTTACAGCAATCGGATCCTCGAAATCGCCGGTGCAGCGCGCCAGATGCCGCGACTCGAAAGCCCCGATGCCACGGCGCGAAAAGTGTCGCGCGTGTGCGGCTCGGTGGTCGAAGTCGATCTCGAGCTCGATGAGGGGCGGGTTGTAGCCTATGGCGCGACCGTCAACGCCTGCGCGCTCGGCCAGACCAGCGCGGCCATCGTCGCCGAGCGGATCGTCGGCTCGACGCCGGCCGAACTTCGCGCGGTCCGCGACCAGATGACCGCCATGCTCAGGGCGGACGGCCCTCCGCCCAACGGAAAATGGGACGATTTGAAATATCTCGAACCGGTTCGCGCCTTTCCGGCCCGCCATGCCTCGACACTTCTGGTGTTCGAGGCGGTGGTCGAGGCGCTCGAGCGGGCCGGGGCGTGATGGATCGGGTCTGGGCGGTCATCGACTGGCCGTTTAAATGGACGGCTTATCTCCTGATCCAGGCCTATCGCTACACACTTTCGGCGCTCGTGGGCCGCAATTGCCGCCATGCGCCGACCTGTTCGGAATTCACCCGCGACGCCATTTTAAGGCACGGCTTCTGGCCGGGCGGTTGGATGGGGGCAGGGCGCATCTGGCGCTGCCGCCCTGGTGGCACGCACGGCTACGATCCGGTGCCCGACGCGCTGCCGAATGGCGCGCGCTGGTATCTGCCATGGCGCTATGGGCGCTGGAGAGGAAAAAAGAACGATGAGCACCCACCGCACGCTTGAGGGCTCGTGTCTTTGCGGGGCCGTGACCTATGAGGTTGAGGATGCGTTCCGCTATGCGCTCAATTGCCATTGCACCGATTGCCGCAAAGCGACGGGGGGCGCGTTCAAGCCGATTGCCGGCATCGAGGCGGAAAAGCTCTCGATTACTTCGGGCGCCGACACTGTCCTGCGATATGGTGGCGATAGGCCAGAGGACTCCTATGACATCCACTGCGGGAAATGCGGTTCGCTGCTCTATTCGATCGTCCAGAAGGGCACGCGGGCCAATGTCTCGCTGGGCACGCTGACCGATGCCCCTTCGATCCGTCCCACAATGCACATTTTCGTCGGCTCGAAGGCGCCCTGGTACGAGATTACCGACGATCTTCCCCAATATGAGCGGTTTCCGTAAGCCTGTGCCGGATGCCGCTGGCCATAAAGGGCTGGATTGACCGCCAATTCATGCTAATCAACCGCGCGCGCTCCAGTGCGCATTTCTTATGAACTCTTATGAACATCCGCTCGATTGTGAGCAGTTTTGGAGACCGACGATGATTAAGGTGACGTTCCCCGATGGTGCAGTGCGTGATTACGCAAAAGGCACCACCGGCACCACCATCGTCGAAGGCATCTCCAAATCGCTGGCCAAAAAAACCGTCGCCATGCGCTGGGACGGGGAATTGGCCGATCTCTCGAGTGAACTCGAGGCCGATGGTCGGATCGAATTCGTCTTGCGTGACGATCCCGCCGCGCTCGA
>PBNW01000079.1 GCA_002723255.1 Pelagibacterium sp.
CGGACGCACCTGGCGACAAGACACGCATCCATTTGCCCCATCCGGAAATCTTTTCCTCGGTCAAGACCGGCGACCGGCTGCTGCTCGACGATGGCAAGATCGAGCTGCGCATCTCGGCCATTTCGCCTGAAGCGATCAACACCACTGTCGTTTATGGCGGCAAGCTTTCCGACAAAAAGGGCGTCTCGCTGCCCGATACTATCCTCTCGGTGGGCGTGTTGACCGAAAAGGATCGCGCCGACCTTCAGGCTGCGCTTGGCGAGGAAATCGACTGGATCGCTCTCTCTTTCGTCCAACGCCCCGAAGACATGATCGAAGTGCGCAAGCTCGTTCAGGGCCGCGCCGGTGTGCTCGCCAAGATCGAAAAGCCGCAGGCCATAGACCGCCTCGAAGAGATCATCCGCCTGTCGGACGCCATCATGGTGGCCCGCGGCGATCTGGGCGTGGAAATGCCACTCGAAAGCGTGCCCGGCACCCAGAAACGCATCACCCGCATGTGCCGTCGCCTGGGCAAGCCGGTGGTTGTTGCCACCCAGATGCTTGAATCGATGATTACCGCGCCTGTCCCCACCCGCGCCGAGGTCTCCGACGTGTCCATCGCGGTGTTCGAGGGCGCGGACGCGGTGATGCTGTCGGCCGAAAGTGCGTCAGGAGCCTATCCGGTGCAGGCCGTCACCACGATGAACAACATCGCCGAGGCCGTCGAGCAGGACCCGCTCTATCCGAGCATCATCCGCGGCCAGGCCACCGAACCCGAAGCGACCGCCGCCGACGCCATTTCCGCCGCCACGCGTCAGGTGGCCGAAACGCTCGACCTGGCGGCGATTGTCACCTACACCTCGTCAGGTTCGACAGGCATCCGTGCATCGCGTGAACGACCCTCCAAGCCCATCATCGCGCTCTCGCCCAAGCTGACCACCGTGCGCCGCCTCTCGATCGTCTGGGGCCTGCATTGTGTCCAGACCGAAGACGCCATTTCGCTCGACGACATGGTCGATCGCGCCTGCTCGATTGCTTATGTGGAAGGGCTTGCCCGTCCCGGCGATCGCATTGCCATCACCGCTGGCGTGCCTTTGGGCACCCCCGGCGCCACCAACATGCTGCGCATCGCCTTTGTCGGCCAGGACGGCGCTGGCGGCTCCTGACGACACCGGACCATTGTTTGAAAGGGCCGGGGCACAACCCCGGCCCTCTTTTTTTGCGTAGTGCGTGAAGCAAAGCGGGGTCCGCAAATCTGCGAACCCCGCCTTTAAAAATCGATGGATCGAAAAGCGCCGATCAGCCCTGGCGGGCCTTCATGCGCTTGTTGACCTTGTTGATGATATAGACGCGGCCACGACGGCGAACCAGCTTGTTGTCCCGGTGACGGGTCATGAGCGCCTTGAGCGAATTGCGGATTTTCATTTTAACCTCAGACAAAAAGAGATCGGCGGAGCTCAAGGCACCGCTTCGGAGCGTTTCCAGGGCAGGTGTTTCCATCTGTCCGGTCGGGAACGCGACCAACTAACGACCGGGATCGCCCCAGCGGCGCTGAAGCGATCCCAAAGTTGGCCGGAACATAGGGGCAAAGCCGGTAGCTGTCAACGCGAGTCGCTGGGGCTGCTGCGAGATTTTACGCAACCTCCCGCTTGGTGTAGATTGGCGATATGAACACCACGCTCCCTCCACGGCTGTCCATACTCATCGCCACCGCCAACGGTGAGCTTTCCAGCACGCTTGCCGCCACGCTGCGCCGGCTGGGGCTGACCAACACGCGCACCGCCCGCGACAGCGCGGAGGCCTTTCGCCTTTTGAGCCAATCGCCTCACGATGCAATGATCATCGACCACGCCATCGGCCCCGAGGACGGAATGACCGTCACGCGCCGTGTGCGGCTCAACGCCGCTGCATCCAACCGGGGCATGGCCATCGTCATGGTGTCGGGAGACATGCCGCCCGAGCAGACCCGGGAAGCACAGGACGCCGGCATCGACGAATTCATTCACCTGCCCGTCACGGCTCAAATCCTTGCCGCCCGGCTCGAATCGGCCATTGCCGCGCCTCGACCTTTCGTCGTCTCTCCCACCTATGCGGGACCGGACCGACGGCGTGAGGAGGCCCCCATAGAGGGCCAGGACAGGCGGACCCCGGCCAACCGCGGGCCGAAGGCCACCTGACGATCAGCTCCGCGCCCGGGTTCGCGTGCCCACCGGATCGGCCAGGATTTCTTCCCAGCGGATGCACGATACGTCCGAACCATTGTCGGCAGCCTCGAGCGGCGGCACGATTTGCGCGCAACGCTCGACCGCATAGGGGCAACGTGTCCGGAAATAGCACCCCGACGGAGGGTTGATGGGAGAGGGAATTTCCCCTTCCAGACCCTCGATCTTGTGCTCGCGCGCCAGCTTGGGGTCCGCAATGGGGACCGCTGTCAGCAAAGCGCGGCTGTAGGGATGCCGCGGATCGGTATAGAGCGCCTCGCTCTCGGCCAGTTCCGCGATCCGTCCCAGATAGAGCACAAGAATGCGGTCGGACACATGCCGCACCACGGAAAGATCGTGGCTGATAAAGATCAGCGTCAGCCCGAATTCTTCCTTGAGGTCGGCCAGAAGGTTGAGAATCTGGGCCTGAATGGAAACGTCGAGCGCCGAAACCGGTTCATCGCACAGGATCAGTTTGGGCCCGGTCACCAGCGCCCGGGCAATACCGATACGCTGAGCCTGCCCGCCCGAAAACTCGTGCGGATAGCGGTTGATCATCTCGGGCAAAAGCCCGACCGCATCCATCACCTCGCGCACCCGTTTGCGGCGCTGCTCGCCACTCATTTCCGGTTTGAGTGTCCGAAGCGGGTCGGCGATGATTTCCCCCACCGTCATGCGCGGATTGAGCGAGGCCAGCGGATCCTGAAAGATGATCTGGAGATCGGTGCGCGCCTTGCGCATCTGATCCTTGGAAAATTCTGTCAGGTCCTTGCCCAGCCAGACGACCTTGCCGTCATCGGGCTGGATAAGTTGCAGAATGCAGCGCCCCAGCGTGGATTTCCCACACCCCGATTCCCCCACGATGCCAAGGGTCTCGCCGCGCTTGACGGTGAAACTCACATCGTCGACCGCCGTCAGCGTCAAGGGTTTGTTGAAGAACCCGTTGGAGATCGCGAAACGCTTGGTGAGGTGTTCGACGTTGAGCAATATTGGCGTTTGATCGTTCATTTGACCGCCAATTCCTTTTCCATGTCCGCTTCGGTCATTTCGCCCTCGTAAAAGCAGGCGCTCAGCCGGTCGTGCTCTCGCACGATCAGTTGCGGCCGCTCCTTGATGCACCGGTCGAACCGGAACGGGCAGCGCGGGTTGAACGCACAGCCGGGCGGCAGGTTTGTGAGGTTGGGCGGCAACCCCTTGATGGGCGCCAACCGGTCCTTACCCTCTTTGAGATGGGGCGTAGAATGGAGGAGGCCGAAGGTGTAAGGGTGGCGCGGATCATAAAACAGATCCTCGACCGGACCCTGCTCAACGACGCGCCCGGCATACATGACCATCATTTCATCAGCGAGCCCCGCCACCACGCCCAGATCATGGGTGATGATGATCAGCGCGGTGTTGAACTTGTCGGTCAACTCCTCGAACAGCTTGAGCATCTGGGCCTGCACCGTCACGTCGAGCGCCGTTGTCGGCTCGTCGGCAATGAGCACCTTGGGATCGCACAGCAGCGCCATGGCGATCATCACGCGCTGGCGCTGCCCACCCGACAATTCGTGTGGGTAGCGGCGCAGGATGCGCCTCGGATCGGGAAGATGCACCGTCTTGAGCATTTCCTCGCACTTTTCCATGGCCTCGGAACGTCTCATGCGCTTGTGGAACATGAGCACTTCGGTCATCTGGTCGGCGACGGACAGATAGGGATTGAGCGAGGTCATGGGATCCTGGAAGATCATCGCCATGTCCCGGCCACGGATCTTGTTGAGATCGCCCGGTTTCATGCCGATCAGCTCCTCGCCATCGAGCTTGACCGACCCTTCGACCTCGCCATTGCCCGCCAAAAGCCCCATGGCGGCCATCACCGTCTGGCTCTTGCCCGATCCCGATTCCCCCACGATGGCCAGTGTCTGGCCCGGTTCGATGGAAAAGTTCATCTTATTGACCGCACGCACTGTGCCGTCAGGCGTTTTGAACGACACCGAAAGGTCGGTGACTTCAAGCATACTCATGATCGTCCTTTCCTCACCGGTCACGCGGGTCGAGCGCATCACGCAGACCGTCGCCGATGAAGTAGAAGCTGAACAGGGTGACGACAAAGAAGAACAGCGGGAACAAAAGCTGCCACAACGTTCCATACATCACGGTGCCCGCGCCCTGGGAGATCAGTGCACCCCAGGAGGTGAGCGGTTCCTGAACACCAAGGCCAAGGAAGGAAATAAAACTCTCGGTCAGGATCATCTGGGGCACCAGAAGCGTCGCATAGACCACAACGATACCCATCAGATTTGGCACGATATGGCGGAAGATGATCGTGAAGTGCCCGGCCCCACCGGCCCGCGCCGCCTCGACGAATTCCTTTTCCTTGAGCGAGAGCGTCTGCCCGCGCACGATGCGCGACATGTCCAGCCAAGACAGCAGCCCGATACCCACATAAAGCATGGTGATCGAGCGGCCGAACACCACGAGCAGCAGGATCAGAACGAACATGTAGGGGATCGAAAGCAGGATATCGACGATCCGCATCATGATCGAATCGATGCGGCCACCGAAATAGCCGGCCACCGCGCCGTAGAACGTGCCCACGATTACAGCGATCCCGGCCCCAACGAACCCGACCATCAGCGAAATCTGGCTACCCTGGACAACGCGGGAATAAAGATCGCGTCCCAGGTCGTCGGTGCCAAAAAAATGGCCCGATTCCAGAGACGGCGCGCCGGCGACGCGGACATTGCCCAGCACCGACCAGTCGATCTCTTCATTGGACCATACGGCAAAGAAGTGCCCGGTGAATGCGAACAGCGCCACCAAAATGAGCACGATCAGGCTGACCACCGACGGGGCATGCCTGAAAAAGCGCTGTGCCGCATCGGCCCACAGGGACCGCCCCTTGCTGGGGATTTCGTAATTGGCGTCGTCGACATCGACAGGATCGGCCGAAGCTTCGACTCTAACTGGTCTTAATACCATGGTCGGCCTCCTAGTACCGGATGCGTGGATCGATCCACGCATAGAGTATGTCCACGATCAGGTTGAACGCGATGGTCAGCGTGCCCAGAAGGATCGTGATGCCCATGATCACCGAGTAGTCCCGGTTAAAGGCCGAATTGGTGAACAATTGCCCGATACCGCCGGTGGAAAAATAGACGTCGATGATCACCGAGCCGGTCACCATGCCCACAAAGGCCGGGCCGAGATAGGACAGCAGCGGCATCAGCGCCGGCTTGAGCGCATGCCTGATAATGACATGCCGGGCCGGCATCCCCTTGGCGCGCGCTGTGCGAATGAAGTTGGAATTGAGCACTTCGAGCATCGATGAGCGCGTGATGCGGGCAATCGAGGCCATGTAGCTCGTACCCAGCGCGATCACCGGCATGATGACGTAATCCCACTGCCCGCCATTCCAGCCACCACCCGGCAGCCAGCGCAGCCAGAGGGTGAACACGATGACCAGGATCGGCGCCATCACAAAGTTTGGCAACACCTGTGCCCCGATGGACGTGCCGACCGAGAGATAGTCGAGCCAGGAATTATGGCGCACCGCGGCCGCGATCCCCAGCGAACAGCCGAGCAGAACAGCCAGGACGAACGACCACGTGCCATAGGTCAGCGTGACCGGGAAGCCCTGGGCGATGATGTCGTTGACCGTGCGGTCCGTATAGGCAAAGGACGGGCCGAAATCGAAACGGGTTATGATCCCGACCATGTATTCCCAGAGCTGCAGATGCCAGGGCTGGTCGAGACCGAATTTGGCTTCGATATTGGCCAGCACCTGCGGCGGCAGCGGACGTTCGGAGTTGAATGGCCCCCCCGGCGCCAGCCGCATCAGAACGAATGAAAAGATAATCAAAAGCAAAAGCGTCGGGATGGCGACCCCGAGGCGCTTGAGGATGTATTTCAACATGTCGAAAGTCCGTGCGCGCACGACGCAGCCGAGGGTCCGACGAAGCGGAAAACAGCGCTTTGCAATATTGGTGCAAAGGCGCGTGTGAGGCGGCGCCCTGTCATTTCTTTACCCCGAAAAGGGGGCGTCCCGCACGAGGGTGCGGAACGCCTGTGATTGGCCTGAATTACTCGGCAGCGACCCGATAAAGGTCTTTCGAGTACCAGTTCTGCTCAACGTTGTTGACCGGCCATTCCTGAATCTGCGGATTCAGCATGTAAACGCCGGCATAGTGGTAGAGCGGCAGGACGGGCATATCCTCTGCGATGATCTGCTCGATCTGGGTGTAGTTCTCGCTCGGATCGGACATGGTCTTGGCTTCGGCAAGAAGCTCGTCGACTTCCGGGTTCGAATATGCGGAGTCGTTGTAGCCCGAATTCGTGTCCATAAGATCGAGGAACGTGGAGGCTTCGTTGTAGTCACCGCACCAGCCGGCACGGGCGATTTCAAAGTCACCATTGCCGCGGGCATCAAGGAACGTGTTCCATTCCATGTTCTCGAGCGTGGTCTGCACGCCGAGCTTCTGCTGCCACATCTGCGAAATCACGGTCGCCAGTTCGCGGTGTGCTTCGTCGGTGTTGTAGGTGATCGAGAGCTCGAGCGGATTGTCGGCGCCGTAGCCGGCTTCTTCCAGCATCTGGACGGCCATTTCGTCGCGCTCGGCCTGGGTCATTTCACCAAATTCGACCGAAGGCACTTCGAAGTTGGCCGTGGCGCCCGGGGTAAACGTATAGGCCGGGATCTGGCCGCCCTGCAGGATCTGGTCGGTGATCACGTTGCGATCGATCGCATAGGCCAGAGCCTTACGGACGTTGACGTCCTTGAGGGCTTCCGGTCCGGCTTCGCGCAGGTTGATGTTGTAGTAGTAGGTGCACAGGCGCGGGAAGGAAATCGCGGTGTCGGGATATTCCTCGGCCAGGCGCGGGTATTCGCCGGTCGGGATTTCCGTACGGTCGAGTTCACCGGCGAGGAAACGCGTCAGAGCCTGGTTTTCGTCGTTGATGACCAGAGCCGTGACGGTCTCGAGAACGGTGTTTTCCGCATCCCAGTAGGTGTCGGACTTGACGCGAACCGAACGTTCCTGCGGAACGTGTTCGGAGAGCGTGTAAGCGCCGTTGGTGACGAGATTTTCCGGACGGGTCCACTGGTCGCCATGTTCCTCGATCACCCAGCTGGGGGACGGGAAGGTCGAGGCATGGGTAGTCATGGCCGCGAAATAGGGCAGCGGAGCCGACAGGTGAACGACCAGTGTGTGATCGTCGACGGCTTCAACGCCAAGCTCGGATGGCTCCATCTCGCCGGCAATGATAGCGCCGGCGTTCTCGATCGACATCAACTCGCCGAACCATGCATAGGGCGAGGCGGTTTCGGGATCGACAAGGCGCTGCCAGGCGTAAACGAAATCGCCTGCGGTAACCGGAGTTCCATCCGACCACATGGCGTCGTCACGCAGCGTGAAGGTCCATTCGGTGTTGTCTTCGTTGGGGGTCCACTCGGTGGCCACACCCGGAGCCAGTTCGCCGTCAGCGGTCTGGGTCAACAGGCCCTCGAACAGGTCGCGCACGATTTCCGAGCCCGAAACGTCTTCGACGATCTGAGGATCGACCGAGCTGTGCTCGTCGAGAACGCGGTAGGTAAAGCTCTGGTCTTCGGCCAGCGTTACGCCGTCCGGAACATTGGCTGCAAAGGCGGGCGCGACGAGGAACGTCGTCGCTGCAAGTGCCGCCAATAGCTTGGTGGTACGTGTCATAATGGTCGTCTCCTTTTTGTATTGGACGAAATGTGATGCTTCCAGCCCACGGCTGCCCTCTTTTTTTGGAACGGAGCAGCTCAAACGAAGATCAACGGGGAAAATCATTCCCCGTTGATCTGGATCGGGAGCCTATCCCTGCTCAAACGGCTTTGACAAGCACTGATTAATTTCCGCGCTCCACAATCGCGGCAACGCCCATACCGCCTGCCGTACAAACCGAAATGAGCGCTCGGCTTTTTTCTTGAACATTCAAGAGCTTGGCTGTCATACCCAGAATGCGTGCCCCCGTCGCCGCAAAAGGATGGCCATATGCCAAAGAGGAGCCAAACACGTTGATTTTATCAACAGGAACGGCTCCAAGCGGATCATCTCGCCCCAAAACCGCCCGATTGTAGTCGGGATCTTCCCATGCAGCCAGCGTGCACAGCACCTGGGCCGCGAAGGCTTCATGGAGCTCGAACAGATCGATATCGGCAAAGCTCAATCCGCTCCGCCGCATCAGGTCCGAAACCGCGATTGTCGGCGCCATCAACAGCCCGTCGCCATGGGCGAAATCATTGGCCGAAACAGCACCCATGGTGAGATAGCCCAGGATCGGCAAGTCGCGTTCGCGCGCCCAATCCTCACTGGCCAGAAGCACCGAGGACGCCCCATCGGTCAGCGGCGTGGAATTGGCCGCCGTCAGAGTGCCCTTGCCCGATTTCTTGTCGAAAGCGGGCTTCATCGTCGCCATTTTTTCAAGACTGGTATCGGGCCGGATGTTGTTGTCCTTGTAAATCCCGGCGCAGGGCACGATCAAATCGTCGTGAAATCCGCTGTCATAGGCAGCGGCCGCATTCTGGTGGCTGCGCAGCGCCAGCAGATCCTGCGCCTCGCGCGAAATCCCCCATTGCTTGGCCATCAATTCGCAATGCTCGCCCATCGACAGGCCCGTGCGCGGTTCCTGCGTCGATGGGGCGACCGGCGTTATCTCGCCGAAATTGAACCCCTTGAAGGCGGAAAGCTTTTCGCCCGTCGTGCGGGCCCGCGACATGGCGATCATGCGCTTTTGCATTTTCGGCCCCAGCACCACCGGGCTGTCCGACACCGTATCGGACCCCGCCGCGATGCCGCTGTCGATTTCTCCGGTGGCGATCTTGGCCCCCAGCGTGAGCGCGGCCTGCAACGATGTTCCGCACGCGATCTGAAGTGTCGTCCCCGGCGTTTGCGGTGACAGACCCGCATCGAGCAGCGCTTCGCGGGCAAGGTTGAAATCCTTGGAGTGCGAAATGACCGACCCGGCCATCACTTCCCCGATCCGCTGTCCCTTGAGCCCGTATTTCTCCGCCAGCCCGCCGATCGCGGTTGAGAGCATGGACAGGTTGGATTCATTTTCATAGCCGGTATAGGCGCGGCAGAACGGGATGCGCGCCGATCCCACGATGGCGACTTTGCGCAATGTCTGTGTCATGATTTAAGCCCTTCCGTCCTCACGTGCCTTGAGCGGTCCGCCCAGGAACGGGGCAAAGCCGGTCCCCAGGATCATGCCGATATCGGCCATGTCGGCGCTTTCAACCACGCCCTCGGAAACGATAACTTCTGCGGTGTCGACAAGCGGCTGGACCAGATCGCGCCCCAGCCCTTCAAGATTGGCATGAGCCGGCGCCTTTTCCTTTTGCGCCTTGCCATCCACCCATTTGTAAAAGCCTTCACCGCTCTTGCGGCCCAGCTTTCCATCCGCCAACAGCTTTGCAAACCTGCTGTCCTCGGGCACCTTCTGGCCCAACTCCTTGGCGACGAACGCCCCGACGTCGAGCCCCACGGTGTCCATCAATTCGATTGGTCCCATGGGCATCCCGAAGGCGACAGCCGCCGCATCGAGCTGTTCGGGACTTTCGCCCTTTTCCACCCGGTCGATGGCTTCGAGCATGTAAGGCATGAGCGCCCGATTGACCAGAAACCCCGGCTTGGACTTGACCACGACGGGACTCTTGCCGATGGCCAGGACGAATGACGCGCCGACCCGGATCGCATCATCGTCATTGAGTGTCGATCGGATCACCTCGACCAGCGGCAATTGCGCCACCGGGTTGAAGAAATGCAGTCCGATCAGCCGGTTGGGATTATCCAGTGCCTCTGCGATCCGCTCCAGTTCGATCGAGGACGTATTGGTCGCCATGATGGCATTGGGCCTAAGCTGCTTTTCGGCGTTGGAAAAAATCTGCTGCTTGACGTCGAGCTTTTCCACCACCGCTTCGATCAAGACGTCACACCGCGCGATACCCTTGCCCTCGACATCAGGTTCCAGCCGCGCCATGGCGGCATCGACGGCCTGCCTGGTCTTCAGCCGCTTTTTGAACAGCTTCTTGGCCCGGTCCAGCGCCGGCTTGATGCGGTCCATATCCATGTCCTGAAGCGTCACGGCCATGCCGCGATAGGCGCACCACGCCGCGATATCGCCGCCCATCACCCCGGCGCCCACCACATGGACGCGGACAAATTTGGGCTTGTCCTTGCCCTTGACCCCGAGCCGTTTCAGGCTTTCGGACAAAAAGAAGACCCGGCGCAGGTTCTGCGCAGTCGGCGAAGCCATCAGCGGCACAAAGGAATCGATCTCGTGGGCGATCATCTTTTTGGGATCGTCGCCATATTTTTCGAACAGGTCGATCAGCGCATAGGGCGCGGGATAGTGATTTCTCGGCGCCTTCTTGCCCGCTTCCTCGCGCATCTTGTCGGCAACGCGCGAACGGATCGGCCCGAACGCCATGGCGCGCTTGGTCAAGGGCGCGGGATCGGATCTGCGCCTGGACAGCACCGCCTTGCGGCCCTCCCAGCGCAACATGTCGCGGTGCCGCACCAGCTTGTCGACAAGGTTGAGTTTTCTCGCCTGCGACGCACGCAGGATCTTGCCGGTCAGCATCAATTGCATCGCATCGACCGGCCCAGCCTGGCGGATCGAGCGACCGGTTCCGGCAAAACCGGGAAAAATCCCCAGATTGACCTCCGGAAAGCCCAGCCTGGTGCCCTCGTCGTTGACCGCAATGCGGTAGTGACAGGCCAGTGCCAGTTCCAACCCGCCGCCGACACAGAAACCCGAAATGCCGCACACGAACGGGATTTTGAGATCCTCGATCCGCTGGAACACCCCATGGGTTCGCCGCAGGGCCTCGGGCAGAACGGCCGGGTCGCTCATCTGGTCGAACTCGGAAATGTCGGCCCCCGCAATAAAGCCCGACTTTCCAGACAGCAGGACGACGCCCACAAGGCTACCGGCCTGGCCCAGTTGTTCGATATGACCGACCAGTTTCTCGAGCTCGGAAATCACCTCCCGGCTCAAAACGTTGACCGAATTGTCCTGAACGTCCAGCACCAGCCAGCCGATCTGCTCGACATCGATTGAAAAGTCCCAGTGTCGGGTCTGTGGCGTATCAGCTTGCGCCAAGGCTTGACTCCTCTCGTGTTTCTCTCGGTCGGAACAAGGGTGAAACGGCTCGCAAAGTTCCGCAACCGCCTATTCGGCGGCCGCGGTATATTCGCTTTCGGGCTTTTGGGCCGGGCGCGCCAGGGCGTCGGGAGCAAAATCATCGACCTTGATGACCCTGTCGGTGGCCTCGTCGGCCACCCGCATGATCTGGGCTTCTTCCGCACTCAGGATGCCCTTGGATATCGCATCCTCGATGGCGTCCCGATCAAGTCGCCGATCGATCTCGCCCTTCTTGATGGCCCGGAAGAACTTATTTTCGATCTCTGCCGCCGCCTCGACCTTGACCAGAGCGTCTTCGAGCATGCCCGTGCGATCGGCCGGATCGAAAGTCAGATAGACCCCGCGTGTCAGCCGGTCGCGAAACGGCGAATGGCCGAGTACCGAGCGCGCAAGCCGGTAGTTTTCCCGGTCGCGCGACGGACGCGCCCGCCGCCCAAGCGGAAAGATCAGAGCGCCCAGAGCGAATTTGAGGAACGGGTTGGGGAAATTGTCGATGACTTCCCCGAGCCCCTTTTCGATTCCGGCAATCCGATCGCGGGCAATTGCATCGATCACCGCAACGTCCTCGGGCATCCGCCCGTCATCCTCATAGCGCTTGAGTGCGGTCGAGAGCAGATAAAGGTCCGAGAAAACGTCCGCCATGCGGCCAGAGAGCATCTGCTTGCGTTTCAGATCGCCGCCCAGAAAGGCCACAGTCCAGTCGCCCGCCAGCGCAAAGCTTTGCGAATAGCGGTGCAACGCGCGATACCAGCCCTTGAGCTCGTGCTCGACCGGGCTCGAGGCGAACCGCCCAAAGGTCAGATTATGCCACCACGACGCCGTCATGTTGCGCAGCATGAACCCGATATGACCCGAAAACGCCGCATCGAAATCCTTCAACCCCTGACGCTTGTCGGGGTTCTGGGCAGACTGCACTTCCTTGAGCAAATAGGGATGCGCCCGCAACGCGCCCTGCGCGAACGTGATCAAAGTCCGCGTCAGGATGTTTGCGCCTTCCACGGTGATCGCCACCGGAATGGTCTGATAACCGGCGAACAGATAGTTGGATGGCCCGTCCTGCACGGCGCGCCCTCCGTGGATGTCCATGGCATCGTCGACGCGCCCGCGCATTTCCTCGGTCGTGCGGTATTTGAGCGCCGCCGAAATCACTGCCGGCTTTTGCCCGTCATCGACAATTGCCGCCGTCATGGCCCGCGAAGCCTCGAACTGGTAGGCCGATTTGACAAGCCGCGCCATGCCCTCGCCAACCCCTTCCATCATGCCGATGGAAATGCCGAACTGGCGCCGGATGCGCGCATAGGCCGATGTGGTGCGCAGCGCCGCCTTGATCGAAACCGTGCCGATGGCCGGCAGCGAAATGGCGCGGCCCGTCGCAAGGCATTCCATCAGCATGCGCCAGCCTTGCCCGGCATATTGGGTGCCGCCGATCAAAAATTCCATGGGTACGAAAACGTCGGTGCCCGATGTCGGCCCGTTCATGAACGCCGAACGCGCCGGCAGATGCCGCCGCCCGATCACAACACCCGGATAATCGGCAGGAACCAGCGCCAGTGTGATGCCGACATCCTCACCCTTGCCCAGATGATTGTCGGGATCATAGAGGTTGAATGCCACGCCAAGCAGCGTCGCCACCGGAGCAAGCGTGATATAGCGCTTATCCCAGCTCAGCCGAACGCCCAGCACCTGCTTGCCTTCGTATTCGCCATAGGTCACCACGCCCACATCGCGCATGCCCGCCGCGTCCGATCCTGCATGCGCGCCGGTCAGCGCAAAGCACGGCACCTCCTCGCCCTTGGCGAGGCGATGGAGGTATTTGCCCTGCTGTTCGGGCGTGCCGTATTTCTCAAGCAGTTCGCCCGGCCCGAGCGAGTTGGGCACCATCACCGTGATCCCCGCGGCAACCGAACGCGAGGCGATCTTGGAGACCACCTGGCTCTGCGCCTGCGCCGAAAAGCCTCGGCCCCCATGCTCCTTGCCGATGAGCATGCCAAGGAAACCCTTGTCTTTGAGGAACTGCCAGACTTCGGGCGGCATATCCATGCGATTGTTGCGCGTGTCCCAATCATCGATCATCGCGCAGACCTCTTCGCATGGCCCGTCGATAAACGCCTGTTCTTCCTCGGTCAGCTCGGGCTTGCGAATCTCGAGCAGCCTGTCCCAATCGGGGCGACCCGAAAAAATCTCTGCGTCCCAGCCGACGGTTCCCGCATCGAGCGCTTCCTGTTCGGTCCGCGAAATGCGCGGGAGGATCGATTTGACCATGGAATAGGCAGGGCCGGTCAGAACCCGCTGGCGGACAGGCGGAATGGCCAGAAGCGCCAACACCACGGCGGGCAACAGAGCCAGTATCCACCCGATCGCACTTGTCGAAAGAGCCAGCCCGTCATCGGGCCGCAGCATGGCTAAGACGCCAATGAACGCTGCGGCCAGCGCCCATTGCCACAACGGGGACTGGCGGATCGCCAGGACCAGAAAAGCGACAATGCCAATCACGATAAGTGCCAAAACCATAATGCGGCCTCCCCTGACCTCGTGCGCCCGGGCAACGCCCGCACGCAACACAAATATCGGCTCGGAACTACAAGCCTCAGCTTCAGTCACGCGCCCGTCTTCGGCACAGCTGAAATCAAGTTGAGCATACACCGGTGGACGTAAACGTCAACTCAATGCCTAATAGGTCATTCAGTCTGAACGGCCATGGCGCGGCGTGCCGGCTATACAGCGCCTTAATCTAAAACGCATTCGCTACGGATTTGTTTCAAAGAGCCAAACGCGCTGGAATCCGGGCATTTGGCACTGCTATCGACCGAGAAATTGGGTCAAACAGGGTAAGGAACCTTGCCCAACGTGCATCGTTTGACGCTAACGTTAGCCCATGACATACTTTTCATGAGCAGGCGTGGACACAAGATCCACCGGAGGAGAGAACATGAACAAACCGATCAGCGCGCCCCATCCCTGGATAACCGCTTATCCCGAAGGCATCGACTGGGATGTATCCATCGACACCACTCCGGTCCATGAGCAGCTTTTGGCCTCCTGCGCCAAGATGGGCGACGCCACCGCGCTGGATTTCATGGGCGCCACCACGTCGTTTCGGCGTCTGGGAGAACAGGTCAACGCTCTGGCCGGCGCACTACAGTCCGAACTCGGAGTGGCAAAGGGCGACCGCGTTGCGCTGCTCATGCCCAACACTCCCTTCTACGTTATTTCCTATTTTGCGGTGCTGCGCATCGGCGCCACCGTGGTCAACTGCAATCCCCTCTATTCCCTCAACGAACTGAGCCACATTGTCTCCAACTCCGGCGCGACCGTTCTCATTACGCTCGACCTCAAGGCGACATATCCCAATGCCGAGAAACTGGTGGGTCAGGGCCATATCAAGAACCTCGTCGTGGCCCACTTCCCCAACGCGCTGCCGGGAATGAAAAAGATCCTGTTTTCGATGTTCAAGGGAAAGGACATCGTAAAGACGGCAGAGTCGCCCGCCGCGCGCGCCGTCATATCCTTTGAGGATCTGATGACCAAAGGCAGGACGCCCACGCCCGTCCAGATCGATCCCGAAAAGGACGTCGCCGTTCAGCAATATACCGGCGGCACCACGGGCACCCCCAAAGGCGCCATGCTCAGTCACGCCAATATCGCGGCCAATATGAGCCAGATCGACAAATGGGGGTGCGGGCTGTTCTACCCCCCCTCCAAAATCGTCGCCGTACTGCCCTTTTTCCATATCTTTGCGATGACCGTATGCATGAACGTGCCGCTGTGCTCGGGTGCCCAGGTCGTCATGCTTCCGCGCTTTGAAATGAAGGCTTTCCTCTCCCTCATGAAGCGCACCAAACCCAACGTTCTGCCTGCCGTCCCGACTCTGCTGCATGCCCTGGCCACCAAGAACACGGCGACCGCCGAAATCCTTTCGCCCATCGAAGTTGCGATTTCCGGCGGCGCCGGCCTTCCAGGCGAAACACGCGAGGCCTTCGCCAGAAAGTCCAACGCCATTCTCGCCGAAGGCTACGGTCTGACCGAAGCCTCCCCGGTCGTGACCTGCGCGGCCCTGCGCGTACCCTCCAAGCCCGGATCGATCGGCCTGCCGCTGCCCGCAACCGACGTTCGCTTTGTCGATCTCGACGATCCCGACAAGGAAGTGGCCCAGGGCGAGCGCGGGGAACTCGTGCTCAAGGGCCCCCAGGTCATGCTCGGCTATTTCGATGACGAGGAGGCCACCAAGGCGGCCTTCACCGCCAATGGCTATCTGCGCACCGCAGATGTCGGCCATTTCGATGAGGACGGCTATGTGTTCCTTGTCGATCGCATCAAGGATTTGATCATCTGCTCGGGCTTTAACGTCTATCCGCGCGCCATCGAAGATGCGATCTACCAGCACCCAGCTGTGGACGAAACCAATGTGATCGGCGTAAAGGATGAGTATCGCGGAGAAGTGCCAATCGCCTATGTAAAACTCAAGGACGGGCAATCGCTGACCGAGGGCGGCCTTAAGGATTTTCTCAAGGACCGTCTCTCCAAGCTCGAAATGCCCCGCGAAATCATTTTCCGCGACGAGTTACCCAAGACCATGATCGGCAAGCTCTCCAAGAACGATCTGCGTGCCGATTACGAAGAAAATGTCCAAGCGGGGGGATAGTATCTTGAACAAGCACGATGCCGAAAAGCGCGACCTGTTCGCCATCACCGATCTGGCAAACGAGTTCTCCATTTCCACCCGTGCCATACGATTTTACGAAACCAAGGGGCTCTTAAAGCCCGACCGCCTGGGGTCGACCCGGGTTTTCAGACGGCGCGACCGCGCCCGGCTGATCCTCATTTTGCGTGGCAAGCGGCTGGGTTTCACCCTGCGCGATATCTCCGAATATCTCAGCCTTTACGATGCCGACGGCACCCGAACCGCCCAGGTCAAGCTGTTGATCGAAAAGGTCGATGAACGCCTCGAGCTGCTGCGCGCGCAATTGACCGACCTCGAAACCACAATCACCGAGTTGACCGAGATCCGCCAGCTTGCCGATGAGCGGCTGCGCAACGGAACGCCGGAGGGTGAAACGGCCTGACGCCCGGTTTACCGGTCAGGCCCGCCTGCGCCGCCCTGCCGGGGTGTGTGCATTGGCATCGAGCCAATCATCGATGGCTTTAGCGGTGAGCGGTCTGGAATAGAGATAACCCTGTTGTGCGTCGCATCCGAGCGCATCGAGGAACCGTCTCTGGGCATCGGTTTCCACACCCTCTGCAACAACACGCATATTGAGACTCTGTCCCATGCAGATTATCGCGGTTGCAACCGCCTGCGCCCCAGCGTCGCTTTCGAGCCGGTCGATGAATGCCCTGTCGATCTTGAGCTCTTTGACCGGAAGGCGGGCAATCAGCGACAGGGAGGAAAAGCCCGTCCCGAAATCGTCCATCGACAGATTGACGCCCATTTTGCTCAACGCATCGGTATTGGCCGTCACGGCAGCCGTCTGGTCGAGCATCAGGCTTTCGGTGATCTCGATGGTCAGATCGGACGGGGCAAGCCCGTGCGCGGCAAGCGTTTCACCAACCTGGGCACAAAAAGCGCCATTGCGGAACTGCTGGGCCGAGATATTGACCGAGACCGCCGGGATGTGTCGCCCCGCCGCACGCCAGTGCGCCAGTTGAGCGCAAGCTGTTCGCAGCGCCCAGAGCCCGATATCCTCGATCATCCCGATCTGCTCGGCGACCGGTATGAACCGGTCGGGACCGACCGGCCCCAACTGGGGATGGGTCCAGCGCGCCAGTGCTTCCACTCCATATATTTCTTCGCTGTTGCGATCGATCTGCGGCTGGAAGGCAAGCGAAAGCTGGCCATCGGCCAGCGCCTCGCGCAACGCAACCCCCAGTTCCAGCCGGTCGCGATTGGCCGCGTTCATTTCCGGCGAGAAGAAGTGATAATTGGCCCGCCCCGCAGCCTTGGCCCCAAACATCGCCGTTTCGCATTTGTTGACCAGCGTTTCGACATCGGTCGCATCGCCCGGATAGAGTGCAATGCCGATCGAGCTCGAAAGCGATACTGTCGTTCCGCTGATCTCGAATGGCTCCCTGAGGCTGGCCAGCAGGTCCTGGGCCGCCGCCGCGGCGCCTTCCGCCCGACAATCGTCGAGCAGGATGATGAACGCGTCCGCGCTCATCCGGGCCACCATGTCCGATGATGAGGCACGATCAAGAAGCCGCTGACTGACCGCTTCGAGCACCATATCCCCCGCAGGCAGCCCGTAGGCGTCGTTGATATCCTTGAACCTGTCGAGATCGAGACACAGGCATGCCAGCGATTTCCTGCGCAGGGGGTCACCCGCCAGGGTCTGCTCGACCCGCTGACGCATCAGCACGCGGTTGGGCAGGCCCGTCAGCGCGTCATAATAGGCAAGCCGACGGATCTGCGTCCGCGCTTCGTGCCGCTCGATCGCCATTACGCACAGACTGAGGCACGCCTCCACCAGCCGCAAATGCCATGCACTCGGTGGCCGGCGCTCCGGAAAATAGAAGGCGAAGGTCCCGGCGACGCGCCCGTCGCGCAACACCATCGGATATGACCAGCACGCCCTTAGCCCCAGCGGCAGAAAAAGATGCTTGAAATCGATCCATAGTGGGTCGGTTTCGATATCTTCGACCACCACCGGTTCGCCCCGCCAGGCGGCGGTGCCGCAACTGCCGGTCCGGGGCCCGATTTCAAGCCCGTCGATCTGTTTCGCCACCGAGGCCGGCAGGCTCGGCGCCGCCAGAGGCCGCAGCCTACGGTTCTCGTCCACCCCCAGGATCGAACAGACCGTATCGGGCGCGAGCGCCTGCACCTGCTCGCAGATATGGCCCATGAACTCCGTGAGCGGCATGTCACGGCTCAGCGCATCGAGTGAGACGCGCTGGAAAACCTGAAGACGCTTCGATTGCGTGGTGTCGGCGAGCATGGCGATAAGATGGGTAAAATGTCCCTGGGCGTCGTGCACCGGATCGAGCCAGGCCGAAACCCAGACCGGATCGCCCGATCGCGTGCGCAACAGCAAATCGTCGCTAAATCCCCCGCCCGTATTGCCAAAGCTGCGCGCCCTTTGATGCAACCGTTCATCGATCATCGGGCCGGCCAGCAGAGACCAGGGAGCCTGTCCGGCAAAATCGTCCAGCCCATAGCCCAACAGCGCCTCGAAAGCGGGATTGAGATAGCACGGATGCCCCTCGGCATTCGAAATCAGGATAGCCCGATCAGTGCGTGTGATCGCCAGTTCGATAAGATCGAGCCGGCTCGGATTGGCGGTCAGACACCCGCCAGCGCTTCGTCCATCGTGCATTCTGCAATCCCGGATCTTGTTCCCCCGTTCGGGCGACCCTGAAGCCGTCCCGCACGAGAGAGTGTGAAGACCCAGAGATTAATGAAGCCTGTTTTTTCCCCGCTTCCCACAGAGCGACCGGCCCCAGGGTTAATCTGGCCTTGCAATGATTGGTACAAACGGCACCTAGATATCGAACCTGATCCCTTGCGCCAGCGGCAACGCGCGCGAATAATTGACCGTATTGGTCTGTCGCCGCATATAGGCCTTCCAGGCGTCCGATCCGCTCTCGCGCCCGCCGCCTGTTTCCTTTTCCCCGCCGAAAGCCCCGCCGATCTCGGCCCCCGAGGGCCCGATATTGACGTTGGCGATGCCGCAATCGGACCCCGCCGCCGAAAGGAAGGTTTCCGTTTCGCGCATATCAGTCGAAAAAATGCAGCTCGAAAGCCCTTGCGGCACATCGTTCTGCAGCGCGATGGCCTCTTCGAGCGTCTTGTAGGCCAGGACATAAAGGATCGGCGCGAAGGTCTCATGCTTGACGATGGCGCTCTGCCCGGCCATCTCGACAATGGCCGGGCGCACATAATACCCACCTTCGACAGCGTCCACCCGCTCTCCTCCGGTCACCCTGCCGCCTTCGGTCTTCGCCTTTTCCAGCGCCGCCTGCATGCCATCATAGGCTGCCTTGTCGATCAGAGGCCCAACCAGAACACCCTGTTCCAAAGGACTGCCGATCGGCAGCCTGCCATAGGCGCTCTTGAGTTTTTCGACCAATTGGTCGCGCACGTCCTCATGCACGATCAGCCGCCGCAGGCTGGTGCAGCGCTGCCCGCAGGTGCCAACCGCTGAAAAGACGATGGCCCGCACCGCATTGTCGAGGTCCGCCGATGGCGCCACGATCATCGCGTTGTTGCCGCCAAGTTCGAGAATGGTCTTACCGAACCGCTCGGCCACCTTGGGGCCAACGATCCTGCCCATTCGCGTCGACCCGGTCGCCGAAATCAACGGCACGTCTTTCGAAGCCGTCAGCGCTTCGCCCACATCGGCACCGCCAATGGCCACCTGCAAGACCCCGTCGGGCGCATCCCCGAACCGGGCCGAGGCCCTCTCGAAAATCTTCTTGACCGCCAACGCCGTCAGCGGCGTCTTTTCCGAGGGTTTCCAGATCGTGGTATTGCCGCACACCGTCGCCAGTGCAAAGTTCCACGCAAACACCGCGACGGGAAAATTGAACGCCGAGATCACCCCGGTCACCCCCAGCGGGTGCCAGGTCTCGCGCATCGAATGACCCGGACGTTCGGAAGCTATGGTCAGCCCGAACAATTGCCGCGATTGGCCCACCGCCAGATCGCAGATATCGATCATCTCCTGGACTTCCCCCAGCCCCTCCTGAAAAATCTTGCCGGCCTCAAGGGACACAAGCTTGCCCAAGGCCTCTTTGGCGTTGCGCAATTCCTCGCCGAACAGCCGGATCAACTCGCCCCGGCGCGGCGCCGGCACCAGCTTCCATTCGGCAAATGCCGATTTGGCCGTACCGATCATCTTTTCGACGTCGGCGCCCGAATGGGTCGCAACCTCCCCGATCAGCGCGCCATCGACGGGCGAATGCACCTTGAGCGACCCACCGGTCAGATCGGCGGCATCCAGCATCGCAGCTGAAAGAATCTCGGAATGGGACATCAATGTTTCCTCTTTGCATGATGTTCGACCTTCAAGGGTCGATTTGCATCAAGCTTAAAGGAAGCACCGCTTCGCTCAAAACGCCGATTGGTGATGGATCGATGAGCGGCGCTGATGCCTATTCGGCCGGCGCCGTGCCGATTACCGAATGGGAAATCTTTTCACGCGCCTTTTTATGCATGAACACCGGATTGCCCTTGAGCCAGAGCTTGAGTGCTTCCCAATGGATGCCGCCCATGATTTTCAGCGTCATCAGCGGATAGCGCAACAGCGCAGCCCCCAGACTCCTGTCGCTCAATTCCTCGCGCTTGCCGGTAAAGGCCGCATAGAGCAGCGCACCCTCGCCATCATGCTCATTGATGGCGATCTGGACCTTTTCGGCTGGCGGCGTGATCTTGAAATCATAGCGCGCCTGCATGGGCACGAAAGGCGAAACGTAGAGTTCCTTGGCGCAGGACTGCCGCACCGTCCCCCCAGCATGTTCGCCCACCGGGATCACATAGGTGTGCCGCTCGTAAAACGTGTTGCACACCTCATAGAGGATAGCCCGCACCCCCTGGCTGTCCGAACAGAAATAGACGGTGATCGGGTTAAAGACATATCCGAAAATCCGCGGATAGCAGAGCATTTCAATTCTGAGGCCTTCACCCGCGATCCCCGCATCAGCCAGCAGCCGCTCGGCCCAGCGCCGCAATCCGCCCCCCTCCCCGTCCCCATGGTCAGCATCGCGAAAGCTGAACACGCCGAACCGGTTGTGGGAAAAAAGCCTGAGCCTTTTATCGAGCGCATCGAGCCGGTCGAGATCGACGAGCAGCGAAAAAACGCGATAGCGCAGCGTATGCGCGCGCGGCCTGTGCCGCACATGCACAACCTCTCCGGCATAAATCGCGCCATCGCTCATTCGGCGGCAACCCTTTCGGTTCCGATATGGATACGGCCCGAGGCATTCTCCACCGTCCAGGGACGGCGCACCCCTGCCATATCTTCGGCCGCGGCCAGACCGGCCTGCAACCCGTCTTCGTGAAATCCCGAGCCGAAATGCGCTCCGGCAAACCACACACCGCCACGACCCTGCAGGCGCCAGAGCTCTTTTTGCGCCGCCATCGCCTTCTGATCGAAAAGCGGATGAGTATAGTCGAACGTCTCAAAGATCGTGGCCGGATCGATGTCACGGCTGGGATTGAGCGTCACGAACAGGGGGTATTTCCTGTCGATATTCTGGAGCTTGTTCATCCAGTAGGTAACGCACAACGGGCTGTCCCCGTCCCACTCGCGCTCGCCGATATAATTCCAGCTCGACCATACCGATTTGCGCTTGGGCATCAGGCGCTTGTCGGTGTGCAGCACCGCTTTGTTGTGCGTATATTCGAAGGCCCCGAGCAGTGCTCGCTCGTCGTCATCGGCGTCCGAAAGCATGGCCAGCGCCTGATCCGCATGAGTGGCGATCAAGACGTCGGTAAAGATGTCCTTGTGCCCGCGCGCATCGGTTACCGTCACTACACCCGAATGCCGCTCGATCCGGCTCACCCCGGTTGAAAGCCGCACCGTTCCCTTAAAGCCCGCCACCAACCGCGAAACATATTCCCGGCTGCCGCCCGTTACCGTCCGCCACAACGGACGGTTGTAAAGATCGAGCAACCCGTGATTGAGGAAAAATCGCACGAAGGCCTGCACTGGGTAATTGCGGATATCGGTAGCCGAAGACGACCAGATCGCCGCCGCCATGGGCAGGATATGATCCGCGATATAGCTCTCGGAATACCCGTTTTCGGCCAGATAATCGGCCAATCCGACCTGCGTTAGACTGCCATCGGCAAGAATTTCCCGGTGCGAGCGGGAAAATTTCACGATATCGGAAAGCATGCGCCAGAAGCGCGGGCGCACCACGTTCGATTTCTGCCCGATCAGCCCCAGCGGGTCCGAACAATATTCGAAAGCCCCACCATCGATCGAGGCGCCAAACGACATCCAGGAGAGCTCTGTTGCAACGCCCAGATGGTCGAACATCGCAACGAGATTGGGATAGTTCCCTTCATTGTAGACGATGAACCCGGTATCGACCGGGATCGTTTTGCCGTCATAATCGACATCGACCGTATTGGAATGCCCCCCGATCCGAGAATCGGCCTCATAGAGCGTCACATCGTGGGACTGGCTCATCAGCCAGGCGGCCGAGAGCCCGGAAATTCCGCTTCCGATCACGGCAATACGCCTGGTGCCTTTCGGTCCTTTGGGGCCAGCGTCGAGATACATGGGTCGGCTTGTCCTTGTTTGGGTTTCACTAAGGTACGAGCCAGACGCCGAAACGGATGCACGCAAAGAGAGATTTTTATTCTTGCAGCTGTGATCCGCCCCCATTGTGCGCCCGTAGATCGATGCATGACGACAGTGCTTTCAATCGATCCGGCAGCATGGCAGACTTCAAAGCCCTTGGCGGCGCAGCGTGAGTATGCTGTGCGTCCGGCCCCCAGAGGAATTGCGCGTACCGACAAGATGGCTGTCGACCCCAGTGACAAGAAGGCGCTCAATATCGTGATGCGCCAGAAACTGTTTGCAGTCGCCACGTCGCGCGACGTTGCCGCTTTTGAAGAGCTGTTCCGCTATTACGGCCCCCGGGTGCGCGCCTACATGGCCAAGCTCTCCCGCGATGGGCAGCTCGCCGAGGAATTGATGCAGGAAACAATGGTGGCGGTCTGGAACAAGGCCGCCCAATACAGCCCCGACAAGGGCAATGTCTCGACATGGATTTTCACCATCGCGCGCAACCAGCGCATCGACCACTGGCGCAAGACGAACCGTCCCGATTTCGATCCCAACGATCCCGCTTTCGTTCCCGCCGAAATCAGGCCGGCCGACGCGGCCTTCGACATGAACGAGGATGCCGACCGGCTTCACCGCGCCATGCAAAGTCTCCCCCCCGAACAGCTTGAGCTCCTAAAGCTCTCGTTCTTTGAGGAAGCGTCTCACAGTACGATCTCCGAAAAGCTCGGCCTGCCGCTGGGTACCGTCAAATCCCGCATCCGTCTGGCCTTCGCCAAGTTGCGCACCGCGTTGGAGGATCGCTCATGAGCATCGTCCACCATCTCGATGAAGAGATCCTGCTCGATCATGCCGCCGGTACGCTCGCCGAGGGCTTTTCGCTCGCCGTCGCAACCCATCTGGCCGTCTGCCCGGAGTGCCGTGAACGCTACGCCATGATCGAGGGCGCGGGCGGCGAACTGCTCGATACCATCGAACCGGCCGCGGGCGGCGATGCCGGCTGGCAGGCGGTCAAGGCCCGTATCTCCAACGCGCCCTTACCCAGCGCAAAGCCCGCGCGTCGTGGCGCCTCCGGCGGATCGGCATCTGTCCTTCCAGAACCGTTGCGCTCCTATGCCGGTTCGGACGTCGATGCCATTCGCTGGAAACCCATGCCTGGCGCCGCCCAGTTCATTATCCCCACCCGCGATGGCCGCGCGGTCGCACGTCTTTTGCGCATTCCGGCCGGCAAGCCGGTGCCCGAACACACCCATCGCGGCATGGAAATGACCCTGGTCCTCTCCGGTGCCTTTGCCGACGAAGACGGTACATTCACCCGCGGCGATATCGAGATTGCCGATGGCAGCCTGACCCATCAGCCGGTCGCCACAAACGATGCCGATTGCATCTGCCTTGCCGTCACCGAAGCCCCGCTCAAATTCAAGAGCTGGATCGTACGTCTTTTTCAGCCAATGCTGGGGATATGAGGGACCACATGCCTTACGTTATTGCCTATATCGGAACAGCCATCGTCTTTTTCGCCATCGACTATGTCTGGCTTTCGCGGGTCGCTTTCGGCTTCTATCGCGAACAGATCGGCCACGTCCTGCTCGACCAGCCCAATCTCGCGGCCGCCGGCGCCTTCTATCTGTTCTATATCGGCGGCATCGTTTACTTCGCCGTCGCCCCGGCCATGCAGTCCGGAAACTGGACCCAGGCTCTGATCGCCGGCGCCATTCTGGGCCTTGTCGCCTACGGCACCTACGACATGACCAACCTGGCAACTGTCAGGGACTGGTCGGTCATGGTCACTATCGTCGACATTGTCTGGGGCGCCGCCCTTACCGGAACGGCAGCTACCGCAGGCTATTTCGCTACGCGCCTGTTGAGCAGCAACTAAAGGCACGGGTCGGTCCTGAACGCCTCATAGCGCTTTTCGACTTCTTCGTTCACGGGTACAAGGGACCAACCAACCCCACGCGGACGGCGTGCGCGATTCAAATGCGTTTGCCCTGATGTCTGTCGAACCATCCACGACGCAACCATTCGGCCCGCTCTCGATTTCCGGTTCGGGAAAAGACGGGGACCGTTGCAGTGCCGAACACTTTATTCCCTGCTCTTTTTAAATTTACTTGCCGCTTTTCTGACAAGTTTTTAACTTGCATCGGCAAACCGGATGCATCTGATGTCATGGGGCTGCCGAGGGACATTATAATTGCCTACGTGGTTGGACTGGCAGGGCTGATCTTTGTCAGCACCCTCAAGCTGGCCATCGCACCCGTTTTCACCTCGTCGTTTAACGACCTTTTTTTTGCGCTGGCCATTCTGCTTGCCGCCGGCCTGGGTGGCATGGCGCCCGGCGTGTTCACGATGGTCCTGGCGCTGCCGCTCGTGTATTTTTTCACCGAGGAAGACCGTGCCTCCCAGAGCTCGAACCTCATCTTGTTCGCTGGTGTGGGTTTGGGCATCGCCTGGCTCGGTGGCATCCTGCGCGAGGAGCGAAACAAGGCCCTTATGGCCAGCAAGCTCCTGCAACGGCGCGAGAGCTATCTGCAGGCCATCCTCGACACCATCTCGGACGCAACCATAGCCAGCAAGCCGAGCGGAGAGATCGTTTCGTTCAACGCTGCCGCCGAGCGATTGTTCGGCTATCGCGAAAAGGTGGTGTTGACCCGCAATGTCCATATCCTGATGGCTGAAACCCATCACCCCGACAACATGGGCAACGCGGACTACCCGCCCACCGGCTTTGCCCGGTTTCTGGGCCGCAACCGGTTGCTGCGGGGCAAGCGCAGTGATGGCACCACCTTCCCCATGAGCATCGACGTGGTCAGGATAGCAACCGGCGAAGGCCTGCTGTTCATCGGCTTTGCGCGCGACATGACCGAGCGTGAGCGGGCAGCAACCCGGCTCGAACAGACCGAAGCCGAACTCGCCCGGCTTTCGCGCATGAGCGAAATGGGGGAAATGGCGTCCGCCCTTGCCCATGAAATCAACCAGCCCCTTTCGGCCATCAGCAACTACGTCCAGGGCGCCAAGCGCATGCTTGAAGTTTTCGATCCCGCCATGCTGCCCGCCTTGCGCGAGTCGCTTGCGGCGGCGGCAACTCAGGCCCTGCGTGCCGGCGACATCATCCATCATCTGCGCATTTTCATGGCGCAAGGCGAAATCGACAAGGAGATCGTCAACGTCAACACACTGATCGAGGGTGCCATGGCGCTCGCCCTGGCCGGAACCCGTGAAGACGGCATTCTCACCGAACTTGACCTGACCCCCGGACCGCTCGAGACGCTGGGCAACCCCACTCAGATCCAGCAGGTGATCGTCAACCTCCTGCGCAACGCCACCGACGCCGTGCAAACCAGCGCGCGCAAGGTGGTCACCATACGGACGCGCCGGAGCGGCAAGTTCGCGCGCATCGAACTCAGCGATACCGGGCAAGGCATTCACCCCGATTTCGGTGAAGAAATCTTCAAGGCGTTCGTAACCACAAAACGCCGCGGAATGGGGGTCGGTCTTTCGATTTCCAAGCGCATAATCGAAGCACATGGAGGCGCAATCAGTGCCCGTACCATCCCTGGCAGAGAAACCATTTTCACGTTCACCCTTCCCTTGGTCGACAGAGAGATTCAGGCCCATGACGAGTGATTTCCTGATCCATATCGTGGACGACGAAGAACCAGTTCGCCAGTCGCTATCGTTCCTGCTTGCCGCGTCGGGCTGGCGATCACGAAAATACGCTTCAGCGGCCGAGTTCCTCGATACGGCGGAAAATCTGGAGGACTCCTGCCTGATAACCGATCTGCGCATGTCGGAAATGAACGGGCTCGACCTGCTGCGGCGCTTGCGCAAGAACGGAAACACCCTGCCGGTAATCGTTGTGACCGGCCACGGAGATGTGCTGGCTGCCGTCGAGGCCATGAAGGCCGGCGCCAGCGATTTCATCGAAAAGCCATTCAGTGAAGAGGTGATCCTGTCCACCCTCAAAAGGGTTTGCGCCGCCGCACAGGAAAAAAGCCAGGTGCGTCAGCAACGCCAGGCGGCTCGTGACAAGCTGGAGTCGCTAAGCGCGCGGGAGCGCCAGGTGCTCGATGGCGTCGTCAACGGGCTCCCCAACAAGTCCATTGCTCACAATCTCGGGCTCAGTCCCCGAACGGTCGAAGTCTATCGCGCCACGATCATGACCAAGATGCAGGCCCACAGTCTCGCGGAGCTGGTCCGAATGGCCGTCGAGGGTTCCGACCACTACGCAGCGCGCGATTAGCTCGGGCGTGCTGAGATAAGGTGGACGTCACTTTATCTGAACACGCAATAAGGGCAGTCAGACATCCCCAACCTAGAGCGTTTCCAGCAAAAGTGGAAACGGTTTTGCGGTTCGGACATGCGACGAAACAAGGGTTTAGCGCCAAGGATTTGAGTCAATCAAATCCTGAACGGTTCTAGGCTCCCAGATCGAGCAGCGCCTTCCGGTCGAGCAGCAGGACATCGCGGGCGCCCACAAGCGTGATGAGCTTGAGAACCTGCAGGCGATGAATTGCGCGCGACACGGTTTCCAACGTCAGACCCAAATGGTCGGCGATATCGCAGCGCGACATCGGAAGACGAGCCCGGGCTCCCCCACTCCCCTGCCTGTCGGCAATCCCGACGAGAAATGCAGCGACCCGTTCAATGGCATTCTGGGTTCCCAGGACAAGCAGGTGCTCGTGGATGCTTTCAAGGTGGCCAAACAGCATGTCGGCAATCCGCGGATTGGCCAACTCCCTGCCATCGAGATGAAATTTCCGCGTCCCGGAATACTCGAGCGCCTCGGCATAGCATTGCCGCTCGGCGCCCGTTTCAAACCCGAAGACCTCACCGGCAAAGTGAAATCCGGTAACAAGCCGCCGGCCTTCCAGTGTTATCCGCGACACACGGACACATCCGAACTCGACGATAAATATGTCGCCGGACTCGTCCCCTTGCGCATAGATCAGCTCCTTTTCCCTGTGCCGGGTGGTGCCACCGAACTTGACGCCTCCCTGAAAGCCCAGATATCCGGCCTCTTCGATGGCCGCACCCGGATTGCGGAAGTCCCTCTGTATTAACATTTGCTTACCCCCTCTTGTGACCCCCAGTATGAGTCTTAAGCCTTTGTTAATAAATTCCGGTTCTCCCACTAGTGATTCTACGATATTGACAGCCCCATCGTTTTCAAAGGCGTGATGAATTATTGCCTTCGATCCCCGCAACGCGCCTTTCGAGCCGTTTGGCCCGGGCCGCCAACGCCTCATACTGCGCTGCAATCAGGTCCCGCTCTTTTTGCGCTTCGAAAAGCGCCTGCTCGGAACGCTGCAATAGGCGCCGGTGCCCATCCGAGATGATCCCCACAAGCACGGCGATGATCAGCCAGGCCAGAGGCGTCGTCCAGACTGCAGCGAGATACTCGAAATAGCCCTCCCCCACCACCCTTTGAGGCAGCGTTCCGCCCAGAAGGGCAAGCGCGGCAGCCATCGCCGCAGCCATGATCCCGCCCGAAGCGCCATATTGAGCGGCAATCAACGCAACGGCGAGAACCAGCGGATGGAGGGGCAATGATTGCAGATCGAACAAGCCCAGCCTTTCGACGGCAAACACACCACCGATCAGCACGGCGCCTTCAACGACCCCCACCCAATGGTTCGGAGATCCGCCGATCTTTTCGTCCGGCAGGAGCTTTGGACCGGCGCGTTTTGGAGCATGGACGTTCACTGTCGTTTTCCTTGGTTCCGGGAACAGCACAGGCCTAGCCTGCAACCGCCGGGTTATTGTCGATGAATGTAAGCCTGTTCATCACCTGGAGGGTGTTGACCATGACCCCATAGGCAAGGATCGCAGCCGCCCCCGTTGCGATCACATAGCCCAGCCCCAGGGCGTCCGGATTGGCGAGCAGCACATAGGTCAGCCCGCCATTGAGGATCAGAAAGGCAGCCTGGAGCACGAAATAGGCCCGCGCGTACTGCACAAACAGAATGACGCCCACGCAGGCGAGAAACAGGAAGTGGAACGCTGCCCCGATCAGCGCAAACCGCAACACCTGCAGCGTTTCGAGCCCAAGGCCCAAAAAGCCCACGATCCAGGGCCCGGTCAGCGCCAGAACGAGGCTGATCGTGATCTGAATGACGAAGGCCGAAAAGATCGTATTTGTGGTCTGCCATGTGATGGCGGCGCGCTGGGCATCGATATGACGGAGCGTGCCGCCCGAATGAACGATGTCGCGATACTTGCGATAGGCAGTGAAAAAATCGGTCTCCAGCCAGATCGAAACGATACTCATCAGCGGAACGATCGAGAGATAGGCAATGAACATGGGCACATCGTATCGCGGGGCGTGAATGAGCCCGTGCGCGATCGACGTGGCTTCATAAGATTGCCAGACCACCAGCTTGTCGATCCACACAGCCAGCGCACTCGAAATCCCCGCTATGGCGAAAGTGCGCGAGCGCATGGGATGGGCAATCAGCGCCGCAATGCCGTCGGTGAGCCGCCGCACCCGTCCGGGAAACGTCTGGACAATGAGCCCATGCAGAATGGCAAAGGCCAGGAACAGCCCTGCCCCAAACCCGGCAAGCAGACCCGCAACACCATATCCCAATCCGGCAAGCGACAGGCCAAGCACGACCGATACGCTCAACCCCATGGTAAAGCCCGTGGTGACCGTGACATACTGGCGGATCGCCGCGACCATGGACATGGTCAGCCAGAGCAGCGACACCTGCAAAACGCAGAAGGTCGCTGCCGTCGCCGTCGGCATGTCCAGCCTGATGACAACGAAAAACAGCACCCAGGCGAGCGCGACGGTGATCAGCGCCGCGGCCGCCAGAGCGCCAATGTAGATGCCATGCACCCGCTCGAACCGCCGCTCGAACAGCTCGGCCGAAACGCGCAGATTGAGTTCGAGCGCGATGGGAGCGGTCACGACAAGAGAAAGGGCAAAGCAATAGATGACGAGGACGCGAAACGTCGTCGTCATCTCCACGCCCACCAGCGGCCCCCCGAGCCAGGAAATCAGCGCCAGCCCGATCATGATGACGATCCATGGCCCCGCCGTGATCATGATGGCATGACCGGTCGCGATGGAATGCCCGGCCAGGTTGTTCTGGTTGCGAAGCTTCGATAGGGCAAACCCGATGCCAGCCATCTTAGACCTCACTTTTGGCGGTTGGGGAAAGATGCCGGCCATAGAGCTTGGTATAGGCCGCGGCGATGGTGTCCGAGCGGTACTGGATCCGGACCTTGGACCGCAGCGCCGCGCCCATGCGCTGGCGCGCAATGGGATTGTTGAGCAGATGGACGGCCGCTGAAACCAGTGCCCCCACATCGCCCACCGGGGCGACCATCCCCCCGATCCCCGCGACTGCGGCCTGTCCCGGACTGCCCGGGCATCCCAGGATTTCCCTGCAAGCACCGACATCGGTCGCAATGCACGGAACACCTGCCGCACCCGCTTCGAGAATGACCAGCGGCAGCGCCTCGGAAATCGAGGTGAGCATGAGAACATCTATTTCGGCCATGTAGTCGCGCACATCGACCGGACCGGTAAACGTGATAATATGGTCGAGCCCACGCTCGTTGACCGCATCGATACAACTCTGGGCATAGTCGGGATCCTCATCCATCGGCCCGATCACAAACGCCCGGAAGTCGGCCACTTTCGACGCCACTCTCTCGGCCACATCGATAAATGTCTGGATGTCCTTGATCGGCGTGATGCGGCCGATGAACGCCAGCGTGGGGCGATCTGAAACCCGGTCGGGAAGCGTGCTGAAACGGTCCACATCCACACCGTTGGGAACCACGGTGAGCTTGCGGCTGTCGGCACCCAGTGCCTGCTGAAAGGCGTTATTGTCGCCATAAAGCGCGATAACGTCGTCGGCTGCGCTATAGGCGAGACGCGCAAAGCTCTCGAAAGCATCGGCCCAGAAGTCACGGACATCCTGGCGCTCGTCTGTAAAATCGAGCCCGGTGTCGATGCTGTTGTTGATCCAGTCGGCCATCAGGATTTCGACGCGCCGCTCGTTGGAATAGATCCCGTGTTCGGTAACGATCACCGGACGGCCGGTATCATGGGCGGCACGCGCGGCAACCAGTCCCGCATAGCCCGTGGAAACCGAATGGTAGATCCGGGCCCTGGGCAGCGGGCTGACCAGGGTGCGCAACAACCCGCCGACCAACGCCCGCCACGCCCAAAAGTACGAAATGAACGCCGTTTGCGGCATGCGTCCATAGCCCTCCGAAAGCGCCTGCCAGGCCTGAGGAGAATCGAGCAGCGCCGCCACCGTGGGTCGACGTTTGGTCGGCCCGAGCTTGTCGAGCAGCGCATGAAACGCGCTGGGATCGCCATGATCGAGAATTGCTGAAAGCGTATCGGCGTACCATTGGGGCGTCATTGCCGGCCAGGCGCCGCGCTGCCCCTTGCCCTTGTCGTCAAGATACAGATGATCGATGGCGATCAGATTGGCCGGACGCCCATAGCGCGGCTCGGTCAGGGGTATGCCCGGCAAGATGGCCAGCACCGAAAAGGTCAGATCCGGATGGCTCCTGATGAGCCAGTCGATCCAGGTGGAGACCCCACCCGCCACATAGGGGTAGCACCCCTCGGCGATAAGGCATACATCGGCTTCAGGCTGGGGGTCGCGCCATGCGGGCGCAAACCAGGAGGGCATCTCCATCATCGTCAGCCCCTATGCCGCAGGCGGTGTGGCGTCATTGGCAGCAATGCCAATGCCCGGCCGATGGCGCTGGCCCGCACTGGTGCGGATCTTGGAGCGAAACAGGGCGGAAACGGCAGCAGCCTGGACGCGGACCCGCTGATCGCGGCTGCGCAGCGCCTTTTCGATCAGACTGACACCTTCTGCCGGACCATCCGCGACGATAGAGGCAAAAACCGCCTGCTTTTCGCGCATTGAGCCCGATGTGATCAGCCTGTCGACCGATTTCGGCAGCCGCGCCGCCGGCCGGACGACCTGATCGTCGCGGATCCGGTCAGCCAGGGTCACCGCCTGCTTGAGCGGCGGCGCAATGGTGTCGTACCAGCTTTGAAGATGCTCGGCGCGGACCCGGGAGGAAAGTTGCTCGTCGATCATCGCCGAGGCGGCACCGAACGGGCCGGCCACCAGCACCTGGAGCGCAAAGGACTGCATATCTCCCGAATAGATGCCACTCCGCTCGGCCACCAGGATGGTCACAAGCAGCAAGGCGCAATAGCCCAGATGCAGCAACAATGCGGTCCCCAGTTCCATATGGCCGAGCACGAGCAGGATGATTCCAACCAGCTCGGTCGCAAAAACCAGGATTTTGAGCCCGGCAAACACGGCCCGAACGACCGGACTTTCCGGTGGGGTCGCAGGTTTTGCCAGGGACGAAGTCTTGTTGGTTTGTTCCATGATGGTCACCCTGTTTCGTGTTCGGGATTCCCGAACGTCTTGGGACAGCTGAGCCGATAATGTCGTGTCCCGGCGGGCCACGAGTTGATGAATGTCAACATGGAGAGCGTCTCGCCCGCCTAGTGTCCGGTTCGCCGCGATCGGCAGATCGGGCGTATGGGAGACCTTTGACATGGGGATACGCATGGCCGGACTGGCCGCTGTCCTGGCCGCATTTCCGCTTATGCTTTCGCCGCACGCGATGGGCGGAACGGCTTCGGCACTGGCCGGGGTTCGATCCTGGACATACCAGCTCCAGGGGATCGATCTGCGTGTCCTCGCCGCCACCGATTATGATCTGGTGGTCATCGATTATTCGCGCGACGGGACGGCGGCGGGTGCGTTTTCCGCGTCCGAAATCGCCACCCTCAAGACCAAGCCCGACGGCTCACAGCGCTTCGTCCTCTCCTATCTCTCGATAGGAGAAGCTGAAGATTACCGGTTCTACTGGCAGAACGATTGGGCCCGAAATCGCCCGTCATGGCTGTTCGGCGAAAACCCCGAATGGGAAGGCAATTACGACATCCGTTACTGGGACCCGGCATGGCAGGCGACCATTTTCGGCCAGCCCACGAGCTATCTCGACCGGATCGTCGCCGCCGGCTTCGATGGGGTCTATCTGGACCGCGTCGATGCGTTCGAGCGCGACGATCCCCAACTCGGTGCCGCCGCCCGCAAGGCGGCAATGACCGCTTTCGTCAATAGCCTTGCTGCCTATGCCCGCGCCGGCAGGCCCCGGTTTCTGGTCGTGCCTCAGAATGGCGAAGAGCTCCTCAGCGATCCGTCATACCGTAGCGCCATTGACGGGCTGGCCAAGGAAGACCTGCTGTTTGGTGCCCAAGAGGACCAGCAGCCAAACAGCCTGGGGATGCTGCGCTCATCGTTGCGGCTGATCTCGCGCCTCACGGCTGAAGGCAAGCCGGTGTTTCTGGCCGAATATCTCAACTCCGCTTCCGACATTGCCCAGGTCCGCCACAACGCCGAAACGCTTGGGGTGGTATTGTTTATTGGGGACAGGGAACTCGATGATGCCCACTCTCGCTGATACCCACGCCCCCTACAGACCAGGCAGGTTTTCGGCCATTGGCCCGCTGGCCTTCATGTCGCGTATGGATCCGGCCGAGAGGACCAATATCTTCGTTGCGACAATTGTGCTCGTAACGATCGTTGCGGCGATCGCCATGCTCCCCAACACCGAGGAAAAGGCCCAGGTGCTCCTGTCCCAGGGGCGGATCGAGGAGGCAATCAGCCTTTACGAGACCAGGCGCGAAACGGCCCAGCTTAACCCTTTCGAGGCCTATTCCCTGGCCGGGCTGTATCGGGATCAGGGCAAAGCCGGCCTGCTCATCCGCCTGCTCGAAGACGAAATCGCCATCCGTCCGCAAAGCGACTGGGCGCGGCCCATGTTGGTCGATCTCTATCGGGGAGACAACACCTACGGCAATGAGGCCCGCATCCTCGCACAGATCTTCGCCCGGGCACCCACGGCCGCCGCCTATCGTCGGCTGATCGCACTGTACCGGCTCGAGGGCGACAGGACCGGTGAGCGCGCCACCATCGAACTGGGTCGCGCGAACGGGCTGGCCAGCCAGCACGATCTCGCGCGACTCGATCGGCTGAAATCAGCACTTGCGATGGATGAAACCGCCGAGTGGCGGTCGTCGGCGCGGGTTGACAACACTTCTTCTCAGGAGACAGTCCAATGACCATCACCCTTGACGGATCCCTTGCGGACTGGTCGCCCTCCGACCGGCTCGAGCGCCCCGAAACCCTTGTCGAGGGCTATGCGCTCTTTGGACGCTACGAGGACGGGGCTTACCTCATTGCACTTGAAAGCGCGGTGCCGATCGGTCCCACCACGACATTCTGGCTCAACACCGATGCCGACAGTGAAACCGGACACCAGGTCTTCGATTGGGCGGTCGGCGCCGAGTTCAACATCAATTTCGGCGACGATGGGGTCGCCCGGCTCTATTCGGGTTCGGAAGGGGCAACCCTTGTTGCCGAAATCGAGTATGTCATTGGCGCCGGGGGGATGACGCTGGAAATGAGACTGCCTCATGCGCTGGTCGGGCTCGCCGTGACCTCGCTCACGGTTTATGCGGACATAAACAATTCGGTCTTTCTGCCATCGTCATACGCAGAAGGCGGATATCTCGTCACCCAGCCCCCCGAAAGCACGTTTGACGGGCTCTTGACCGAATGGACAGGGGATCAGCGCCTCGATACCCAATCGACCCTGGTCGAAGGATACGAAATGTACGGCCGGGTCGAGCCCGAGCAATTCGTGTTCGCACTCTCGAGCGCGCAGCCGATCGGCCCGGGATCGACCTTCTGGCTCAACACCGATGGCGATGCTGCCACCGGATACCAGATCTGGGGTTGGGCTGGCGGAGCCGAGTTCAACATCAATATCGGAGCCGACGGATTTGCCCGGCTCTATTCCGGCGCCGCCGGCGAGATATTTGTCGCAGAGATCGACCATGCCTTCGGCCCTGGGGCGGCGAGCATCGAATTTACCGTTTCCAGGCAGGACCTCGGAGCGGTTCAGTCAGTGCAGATCCTGGCCGACATCAATGGCTCGGTGTTCCTGCCGCCGAATTACAGCACCGGCGGATATACGCTGGCCGAGCCGCAGACGACGAGTTTTGACGGGCTGTTGACCGAATGGACCGAGGATCAGCGTCTTGAGGCAGCCGGCACCGGCGTCGATGGCTATGAGCTGTATGGTCGGGTCGACAGTGACGACTTTGTCGTCGCGCTCAAGAGCGCCCAGCCGATCGGTACCAACACGACCTTCTGGATCAATACCGATGGCGACGCCGCCACAGGCCACCAGATCTGGGGTTGGGCTGGCGGAGCCGAGTTCAACATCAATATCGGAGCCGACGGCATCGCCCGGCTCTATTCCGGAGCCGCCGGTGAAACATTCGTCGCCGAGATCGATCACGCCTTCGGCCAGGATGGAACCACTCTTGAGTTTGCGGTTCCAAAATCCCTGCTCGGGCCAGGCATCGAGCAGATCGCCGTGCTCGCCGATATCAACGACTCGGTGTTTCTCCCCAACAATTACGGCTTTGGCGGCTATACCATAGCGTTGCCGCCGGTCAGCGCTTTCGACGGCATCTTGAACGAATGGACCGAGAACCAGCGCCTTGAAACCCCCACCACGCACGTCGCAGGCTATGAACTCTATGGCACTGTGACCGATGACGCCTTTGTCATCGCGCTCAAGAGCGCGGTCGACATCGGACCAAACACCACATTCTGGATCGACACCGACGGTGATACGTCCACCGGCCATTTGGTCTTTGGCTGGGCGACGGGCGCCGAATTCAACGTCAATATCGGCAGCGACGGCGTCGCGCGGCTCTACACCGGCAGTGCCGGCCAGACCCTTGTCGCCGAAATCGACTTCGCGCTGGGTCCCGATTCCAGGACCATCGAGCTGGCCATTCCCAAGGCGCTCCTGGGCGAAGACATCAACAAGATCGGGCTGATGGCCGACGTCAACGATTCCGTGCACCTGCCCGCCGATTATACCCAGCCAGCCTATACGATCAGTTCACCCGTGCCGCCGGCCGGCGGAGCAAACCACAAGATCGCCATCGTCTATTCGGAGACCACCGCCGGCGCCTATTTCTCCGAAACGGCCTATTCCCAGCTGGTCATGGCGGCCCAGAGCCAGGCCATGAGCGCGGGTATTCCATTCGATCTTATCGGAGAGGCAGATCTCACAAATCTCGAATTGCTCTCGCAATACAAGGGCCTGGTGTTCCCCTCTTTCCGTAACGCTCCCGACAACTACGCCGATATTGCGGCAACGCTGAACCAGCTCGTCTACGATTATGACATGCCCATCATCACCGCCGGCGACTTCATGACAAATGCCGCCGATGGAGAGGCCCTCTCGGCCAACCCCTACGAACGCATGCAAACGCTTCTGGGGTTGACGCGTACGGGCGGCGAAAGCGGCGTCGATGTAAATCTGGTCGCCTCGGGAGACCACGAGATCACTGCCGGTTATGCCGGCGGCGCCATCCACACCTATGCCGGTGCCTCGACCTCCTATTTTTCGGCCATAGCGGCCGGCACCGTGATCGCCGAACAAATCATCAATGGCACCAGCCACGACGCGGTTATTTCCACCACCACCGGTGGGCGCAATGTCCATTTTGCGACCGAAGGCATGCTCGCTGACCACAATCTGCTCGGCCAGTCGATCGACTGGGTGACCCAGAGCCTGGACGGGCCAAAGGTTTCGCTGTCGATGAGCCGCGACAACGCACTCGTCGCCTCGCGCAATGACATGGACCAGTCCCAGGAAACCTACGATGTGGACAACGGCATCTATGACGCCATGCTGCCCATTCTCGAACAGTGGAAAGCCGACTACAACTTCGTCGGCTCCTACTACGTCAATGTCGGACTTTACGGTCCCGACCAGGAAACCAACTGGTTCATCTCGTCCTCCTACTACCAGCAGCTTCTGGCAATGGGCAACGAAATCGGATCGCACTCCTACTCTCACCCATCAGACACCAATCTCTTGCTGCCCGACGAAGTCACCCAGGAGATTCTCGATCAGCGTATCGCCGGCTATGCGGCCATGCTCGACAATCCTTCGGCTTGCTTCTGCCCCTACTGCATGCGAGACGACGCGGATCAGGCCGTCATCGATGCCCTTGCCGGCATGAGCGTCGCCCAGATCAACGCTACGTTGCAGGCCGCCCTTGGAGCTCCAGATCCGATGGCGCTCGATCCGGTTTCCAAGGCCATTCTCGAAGCCTCGTTCAAATTCCAGTTCGAAACATCCCGCCACGTGATCGAGGACAACCTCGGAATCGTCGTCGGCGGCGCAGCCGTGCCGGGCATGCCTGAGTCGATTGAGACGGCGCGTCAGATCATTCAGTACTATGACTATTTGACGGGCGGAGCCTCCCTGGTCGGCGCCGGATATCCCGGCGCTTTCGGCTATCTCTCGCCCAGCGATACCGGCAAGGTCTATCTCGCTCCCAATATGAGCTTCGATTTCACCTTGCTTGGCTGGCTGGGCCTGACGGCCGCACAGGCCGCGGCAAAATGGATCGCTGAATTTGAAGATCTGGCGATCAATTCCGACCTTCCTATCGTGGTCTGGCCCTGGCACGACTATGGCGTCACCGCTTGGGATGTCGACAACATAGGGTCATCGCCCTATGAGCTTTTCATGTTCACCGAATTCCTCAGTACCGCCCAAGCGGCCGGTTCCGAATTCGTGACGCTCGCCGATCTGGCCGCCCGTATTGCGACATTCGAGAAAACCGATCTCGCCTACGCCGTCAATGGAGATACGATCACCGTCACAGCGACGCCCCAAGCCGGAACGCTCGGAACATTTGCCGTCAATCTCGATTCCCTGGGCACCCAGACCATCCAGGCCGTCACCAACTGGTACGCCTATGACGGCAGCTCGGTCTTCCTCGATGCCGACGGCGGCACCTTCGAGATCAAGCTGGGCACGACGCGGGACGACGTAACCCACATCACCTCGATCGGTGCCCGCATGCAATTGGTCACCCTTGAAGGGGATGGCATCAACCTTGCCTTTACAATGTATGGCGAGGGGCTGGTCTCCATCGATCTGGCCAGCGTCTCCAACAGCGACTTCACTGTCTCGGGCGCTGAAGTGGTCAGTGTCATTGATGGCATCATGACCATTCGGCTCGTCGGTCTGGGCAACCACACAGTCAGTCTCACTCGGGTCGATGCCGAAAATCTCGCCCCCACTGACATCGTGCTGTCCAACATGGTCGCGATTCCCGAAATCATGCTCGATCGGGTAAAAGTTGCCGATCTGCTTGTCATCGACCCCAATCTTGATCCCGACAAACGCGACAACGTCCTCACGGTTTCCGACGATCGGTTCGAGATCGACGCGGTGGATGGCGCGCTCTACCGCAAAGCCGGTGTCGCTATCGACTTCGAAACCGAACCCGCAATCGACCTCACCATCACCGCCACCGATGGCTCGCTGGTCTTTGACAAGCAGGTTTCGATCGCGGTCTCCAATGCCAACGACACACCCCAAGGCGGCGTATTAGTAATCGGCGAGGCTGCCGAAAACCAGACGCTCAGCGCCGACACCAGCACCCTTGGCGACCCCGACGGATTAGGGGAGCTCAGCTATCAATGGCAACGCGATACAGGATCGGGATTTGGAGATATCGCCGGCGCGACGGCAGCGACCTACACGCTCACCGATGACGATGCGCAGGCTCTGGTGCGTGTTGTGGTGAGCTACATCGACCTCGGCGGCACATCCGAAAGCGTTGCCTCGGCAGCCACCGCCCCCGTGATCGACATCACGCCGTCGGTAATTCTGCCGCCCCTTACCGAAGATACCACACGCACGATCACGCCCCGTGATCTTGTTGGGTCGGCCTATACGGGCATGACCTTTGCCATCGTGGGCCTCGCCGCATCCTCGGGCACTCTGAGCGAAAACGCCGACGGATCGTGGCTGTTCATCCCCGACCTCAACGACGATACCGACGTGATCTTCACCTATTCGATCACCACCGACAGCGGAACCACCGGCTCCAGCGCCACACTTGATCTGATCGGCATGAACGACATCATGGGCACCGAAGCGGCCGACGTCTTCCCATCCCTTGGTACATCCGACCAATATCATGGTGGCGAAGGAAACGACACCATACGAGCCGCTGGGGGCAACGACATTCTGTTTGGCGATGGCGGCAACGACACAGTCTTCGGCGGTCGGGGGGACGACACCATTATCGCAACACTCGATGATGGTGATGACAGGTATAACGGCAGTGACGGCAACGACACGCTGGACTTCTCGCGCATTTCGGCCGATGTCACTGCCAAGCTCGGTGTGGGCACAGCCTTCAGCGCCCAGACAGGAACCGATAGCCTCAATACAATCGAAAACATCATCGGGGGTTCTGGAAACGACGCCCTTATCGGATCGGGTCAAGCCAATCTGCTATCGGGCGGAGACGGAAACGACATTCTGGATGGCAGAGGCGGTAAAGACATCCTCACCGGAGGCACCGGCGAGGACGTCTTCATCTTCCGCAAGATCGGCCACTCGTCGCCCGCAATCGCCACTCGCGATGTCATTACCGATTTTACCCAAGGCGACGACACGATCGATCTCACCATCATCGATGCCAATGCCACATCTTCGGGAAACCAGGCTTTCATATTCCTTGCCTCGGTCGGCGCAGCCTTTACCGGCGTCGCGGGGGAACTCAACTTCAGCTTCGAGGACTCCGAAGGCACCGAAAATGACAGGACCATCGTCGCCGGAGACGTCAACGGGGACCAGGTGGCCGATTTCAACATAGAGCTGACAGGCCTGATCGATCTCGCGGCCGTAGACTTCATCCTCTAAACCGAAGCGGCGCCTTCTCTTCACCACCTGCTCAAGAAAAAGGGAGCTTTGAGCTCCCTTTTTCATTCCGACCGATTGCTGTTGGCCTCAATCTTCGCGGAACGCCAGATTGAGCTGATCCATCACCGGTTTGGTCAGATAGCTCAGCACCGTCTTCTCCCCTGTAGCAAAGAAGGCCTCGACCGGCATACCGGGGATAAGCCTGGCCGTTTCGGGCAATTTGTGGAGTTCGTCCGTTGGCAGACGGACTCGCACGAGATAAAACTGCGTGCCCGACGCACTATCGCGGGTCAGATCGGGAGAAATCCTGTCCACCAGCCCCAACAGCTCGGGCGTCGAACGCGAATTGAAGCTCGAAAGCCGCAGCGTCACGCTTTGCTCGGCGGCAAGCTTGTCGATGTCGAGCGGGTTGATCCGAACATCGACCATGATCTCGTCATCCTGCGGCACGATCTGCATGAGCGTGTCCCCCGCCGCGGCAATACCGCCCAGGGTGGCAACCTGCATCTGGTGCACCACCCCCGCGATGGGGGCGCGTATGACGAGCCTGTCAAACCGGTCCTGGGCGGCGACCCTTTGCTGTTCGAGCTCGGCAATCTGCTGGCCGGTTTCCTGCAACTGTCCCAGCACCTCGCTCTGATAGGATTCCTCGACCTGGGAAATCTGCAGCCTGCGTTCTGCAGTCGCCGCATTGCCCCGCGCGATCTCGGTGGTGATGCGCGCACGCTCGCCATCGAGTTGGGCGATCTGGCGGCGCAGGTCGCTCACCCGGCTCGCTTCGACCAACCCCTGGGACAACAGGGCCGAAAGCCTGTCGAGTTGCTCGGTCAGGATTTCGGTCTGAGCGACCACCGCATCACGCTGAGCATGGAGCCCGGCAACCTGGTTTTCCAGTTGGACGATCTGCTCGCCCAGTTGTGCCACCTGGGTCGAAAGCCCGGCGGCGCGGGATTGGCGAAGGCGATCTTCGGCAGCAAACAGCACGCGGTTGTGCTCCATATTGGGCAAGGCATCGAGCTCGGACGTCCACTCCATCTCGGTGGCGCCGCCCGCTTCGGCCAGAAGCCGGGCCTGGCGTACATAGGCCTCGCCCAATTGCGCATCGATGACCGCCATATTGGCCGCGACCGACGTTCCGTCGAGTACGACCAAAGTCTGACCGGCCTCGACCGCGGCATCGTTGCGCACGAGGATTTCCCGCACGATCCCACCTTCCTGATGCTGAACACGCCGCACGCCCCCATCGACAACGACGCTTCCGCCGGCCACCACCGCCCCCGATATCGGGGTGATGGCCGCCCACAGGGCAAGCCCACCCAAAAGAGCGATCATGGCGGCCGAGCCGAGCAATCCATGCCGATCAAGGCTGCGCGCCGTTGCATATTCAATGTCTATGGCGCTCATTTCCGTCTCGCTTTGCGGGCAATATCGAGAGAAGCGGGCTGGGCGGTAATCGATGCCAGCACCGCGTCCTTGGGACCGAAGGCCGCCTGACGGCCATCCTGAAGGAACAAGATCGTATCGACTGCAGCAATGGCGGTCGGCCGATGCGCGACGATGATGACGATAGCGCCCCGGGCCTTGGCCCCGGCGATCGCCGCATTACACGCCGCATCCCCCGCGGCGTCGAGATTGGAATTGGGCTCATCGAGAATAATGAGAAAGGGATCGCCATACAGCGCCCGCGCCAGCCCGATACGCTGACGCTGACCGGCCGAAAGCATAGCCCCCTGCGGTCCGATCGGCGTGTCGTAGCCGTGGGGCAAGGACGCAATCAGTTCATGGACGCCCGCCGCCTGAGCGGCCTTGAGAACGTCTTCGAACTCGCCATCGTTTCGGAAGCGGGCGATATTTTGCGCGACGGTTCCGGCAAACAGCTCCACCGTCTGGGGCAGATAGCCCAATGCCATGCCCAACCGGTCGGGGTCGTAGTGGCAAAGTTCGGAGCCATCGAGACGCACAACGCCGGCCCGCGCCGGCCATATTCCCATCAATGTGCGGACAAGGGACGATTTCCCGCACCCCGACGTGCCCAGAACCCCCATCGCCTCGCCCGATTTGAGCCCGAAACTGACCCCGCACACCAGCGCCGGCCCATCGGACAATGGCGAAATGGCGAGATCGGAAACCGCAAGGCTTGCTTTGGGCAGCGGCAGAGCGACCCGCTCGGGCTTGCCTTTTGCATCGGCAAGCACGGTCTTGAGGCGGGCCCTGGCCTGCCGCGCCGCCACAAACCCGCGCCAGTTCGTAACGGCCTGCTCGACCGGCGAGAGCGCGCGCGCCGTAACGATCGACGCGGCAATCATCAGACCCGCTGAAATCTCGCCGCCGATGGCAAGAAAGGCGCCCATTGCCAGTACGGCCGATTGCAACAGCAGGCGGAATCCCTTGGTCAGCGCCGAAAAAACCGTCGCACGGTCCGCAGCGCGAGCCTGTGTCATGAGCATCTTGGTATTGGCCGCCTCCCAGCGGTTTGCGAGCGTTTCGCTCATCCCCATGGCCAGCACCGCTTCGGCGTTTGCGGCGATATCGGACTGCTGGCTCTGGCGGGCATTTGCCGCCGCATTGGCATCGCGCGAGGGTCCGCGCGACGACCATTCGTTGACGATCATGAGAACCGTAACGACACCGGCGCCCGCCATCGCCAGCCAGCCCAGCATGGGATGGAAGGCAAAGACGATGAAGAGATAGATCGGCACCCAGGGCAGATCGAGCAGTGCCATCGGTCCGGCCCCGGCCAGAAACTGGCGCAGGGTTTCAACGTCGCGGATAGGATCGCCCTCGCCCCCTCTACGGGACGACGCACTCGAGGCGACGACCTGCGCGAAGACTGGACGGGTCAGCCGCGCTGCGGCCAGCACCGAATAGCGCGTCGCCATGCGGCTGCGCACAATCTCGACGACGCTGTAAAACCCGTAGAGCCCGACAACCAAGCCGGTCAGCGCCATGAGCGTAGGAACAGATTTGCTCGCCAGCACCCGGTCATAGACCTGCAGCATGAAAAGCGGCCCGGTCAGCAGCAGCAGATTGGAGATTATGCTGAGCAGCCCCAACCCCAGCACCGAGCCCCGGCCCGAGGGCTTGCGGACCTTGCGCCCACCATTCTCGCTTGATGCCATCATCGTGGTCCCGGAAAACGCGCGTAGCATCGTTTTCCCACAGCCCGGCCCCGACACCTTGACGATTGTCAATAATGGGCGTGCCCGCCTCGCTGTCGGACCAGCCGCGAACGGGAAGGCCGACGGGCATAGAGCAGATGCGATGAGTGGCGGCGCCCCGGCCGCATCCAATACCTATCCCACGGGGCCGACGGCCAAATGCCGGTTCGAGGACTACGCCGCCCTGTCCTCTGACATCGATATCGCGTCCGAATTCCGCTACCGTCGCCAGTGCATGGCGGGACTCAACGCGCCCCTGCCCCGATGATCTCCGGTCTGGCGGCGTCGGTGACCGCATCGGTCGGACAGGGGCCTAACCCTGCCAGGCCACAGTCTTTTGCATTTGCTCGCCCAGCCCTTCAACACTCAGCCGCATGGTCTGGCCGGGCCGCAGATACACCGGGTCGGGCTTGATCCCCATGCCCACCCCCGGCGGCGTGCCGGTGGTGATGATGTCGCCGGGCTGCAGGCTCATGAATTGGGAGATATAGCTCACCACATGTGCGACTCCGTACACCATGGTTCTGGTTGACCCGTTCTGGTAGCGATGCCCGTCGACCTCGAGCCACATGCCAAGGTTCTGCGGATCGGCAATCTCGTCTTTGGTCACCAGCCATGGCCCGATCGGCCCGAACGTATCGGCCGACTTGCCCTTGACCCATTGCCCCGAGCGCTTGGCCTGAAATTCGCGCTCGGACACATCGTTGACCACGCAATAGCCCGCCACATGATCGAGCGCGTCGGCCTCGTCCACATAGCGCGCTTCCTTGCCGATCACCACACCAAGCTCGACCTCCCAATCGGTCTGGCTCGAGTTTTTCGGAATGATCACGTCGTCATTGGGACCGCAGATCGCGCTGGTCGCCTTCATGAACAGCACCGGCTCTTTGGGTACGTCAAGGCCGCTTTCGGCGGCATGGTCGGCATAATTGAGCCCCACGCAGATGAACTTGCCCACCCGCCCCACACAGGGCCCGATCCGCTCATTCTTGTCCAGTTCGGGCAATCCCGACAGATCAGCGCCGGAAAGCTCTTTCAACCCCTCGGGCGTCAGCACGCTTCCGGCGATATCGTCAACGATCCCGCTCAGATCGCGGATCGTCCCATCCGAATGCAAGACCGCCGGCCTTTCGGCGCCTCGGGCTCCAATGCGCATAAGCTTCATGGTCTTGTTGTCTCCTTATCGTGTGATAGTGCAAGGGTGGAGCGAGCGCGGTGGCTGTCGAGAACCGGACCGGAGCGTATTAGAAATACGTGAGGACCGGAAGGGCAGGCAGACGCCGTGCGCAGCCCGCCCTCACCTGAATTTAAGTGGTCCAGCCGCCGTCGATGGCGTAAACCTGCCCCGTGGTATAGGTGGCCCCCGCCAGATAAACGGCCAGATCGGCGATCTCCTCGGGCGTCCCCAACCGCCCCACCGGCTGCCGCGCCTCGAAGGCAGCCCGCGCCGCTTGATAATCCCCTGTTGCCCGCAACCGCTCCTGCAGCGACGGGCTGTCCACCGTCCCCGGCGCGATCGCATTGCAGCGAATGCCCTGCCCCACGAAATCGGCGGCCACCGATTTGGTCAAACCGATCACTGCGGCTTTCGACGCCGTATAGGCGAACCGGTTGGGCACACCTGTTACCGAAGACGCGACCGAACTCATATTGATGATCGCTCCGTCGCCGCGTGCGATCATCCCCGGCAGCACCGCCCTTATCGTGCGTGCCTGCGCCTTGAAATTGAGCTCGAGCGCAAGGTCGATGTCGGCTTCACTCGCGTCGAGCACCGTGCCGCCATGGACGATGCCTGCACAATTGAACACAATGTCGATAGCCCCGATCTCGGCAACCAGAGCCTCGATCGCCGTCGTCGAAAGCACGTCGAGCACCCGCGTTTCGACACCCGCAACGTCATCGAGTTCACGCAGAAGCTTCTCGTTGATGTCGGTGGCAAAAACGCGCGCGCCTGCTGCGGCGAAGGCCAGCGCCGAGGCCCGTCCGATTCCCTGCGCCGCCGCCGTGACAAGACAGACCTTTCCCGAAATATCGGCCATGCGGCCCTCCATTTCATGATCCTGCCGCCACCGACAGTGACGATCCGGCCCTGGTAAACTCCACGCCGTCCCGAGCCGGACCTGCCCGGCCCGCCCGCTCAGGAGCGATCAGCTAAAGCGGCTTGCCGTGATCGAGGTCGGCGGCACCGTGCCGGAATAGAACGCATCGATATTGTCCTTGACCGTCTGAGCCATCCCCGTGCGCGTTTCGACGGTCGCGCTGCCCTGATGGGGGATAAGAAACACATTATCGAGCGCCAGAAAACGTGCATCGATATTGGGCTCGTTCAAGAACACATCTAGCCCGGCCCCCGCGATGGATTTCGCCTCCAGCGCATCGAGCAGCGTCGCCTCATCGATCACGCTGCCGCGCGCGATGTTGACCACGAACCCGTTCGGCCCCAATCCATCGAGAACCTCTTTGTCAATCATCCCCTGGGTTTCAGCCGTCGCCGCCACCGCGACCACCAGCACATCGGCCCATTGGGCCAGCGCCGCCGGCGTATCGAACGCACTCCAGCCAGCGACCGACTTTTCCGAACGGTTCCAGAACCCGATATCGAACTTGAAGGCTTCTGCCCGTTCACCAATCGCCCGCCCGATGGCGCCCAGCCCGACAACGCCGAGTTTTTTGCCCTTGAGCGCCCGGGCCAGTCCCATCTTCTTGCCCTGCGCCCAGTCGCCCGAACGCACGAAGGCCTGGCCCTGCCCGAACGCACGCATCGAGGCGATCACCAGCCCCACCGCCATATCGGCCACATCGTCGGCCAAAACCCCCAGTGTCGTTGCCACATGAATCGACCGCGACACACAAAGATCGAGATCGATCCGGTCGGTACCCACCCCGTTGACCGCGATCAATTCGAGATTGGGCAGTTTCTCGATCCATTCGCTTTCCATCCCCAGCCCGCCATTGGTCATCGCCACGCGGAACTCGGAAAGCCGCTCCTGCGCTTTGGGATCATCGGCGGAAACCAGTTCGTACTGCGCCGCAAGTTGCGAACCGATCGGCTCGAGCAAACTATCAAATGTCAGGATGGGTTCGGCCATGTCTGCCTCTTTGCGCAATTTCGGAGTGCCCGGTCCGTATCAGGATAAGGCTAGTGAGCGATTTGACCCAGGAACGTCTTTGTCCGCTCATTCTGCGGATTGGAAAAAAAGCTCTCGGGCTCACCCACTTCGACGATCTCACCCTTGTCCATGAAGATCACCCGATCGGCAACCTTGCGGGCGAAACCCATCTCGTGGGTCACCACCAGCATCGTCATCCCCTCGCTCGCCAGATCGATCATGGTGTCGAGCACCTCGTTGACCATTTCCGGGTCGAGCGCCGAGGTCGGCTCGTCGAACAGCATGATTTTCGGGTTCATGCACAGCGCCCGCGCGA
>PBNW01000080.1 GCA_002723255.1 Pelagibacterium sp.
AAGCGAAGCCAGCTTCGCCGTTCATGACCGGGGTTTTTGGCTTATGGCGGCGTCTCGGGCTGGGGTTTGTCGGGATAACACCATCGCTGGCGTTATCCACGGTGCCCCTCCGGGTTGCCCCGGTATGACGTGGACTCCCATCCTCGCCTGGCCATCCGTCCGCTTTGGGCCTTCCCCGCAGCGACCCGCGAGGAACCCGGACCGACCTGTCGGTTGGGATCGAAATGCCCGGAGGCCGATGCGACATGGGCACGGTCGCATGCTCCCCCTTTTTCCAATCCCGCCCTCACCGGAAGCTCGTATGCATCTTCGCCCTGGTGCGGTCGTGAGCCAAGATTAGGCGAGGCGGAGAGGGCGGGGATAAGTTTTCGGGCGCCGCCCGGACTTTACCAATCGTCGCCGATGTCGATGCCGTGGCCCAGATAGGCCTCCATGCGGGCTACCAGCGCCGTGTGAGCGTCGGAAATGGCCCGGCGTTCGGTCTCGCGGTCCGGGTCGTCATCGGGCACGGGGCAGAGATAGCCGTCGCGAATGCCACGCAGGATGCGGCCATTCATCATCCGCACGAGATCCTCGACGTTCCTTTCATGCTGTGCCTTGGCCTCCGCATCGGCCACGGGCCTGTCGAACCCCTTGCGCCTGCCGAACGCCATGAAGGCGTGATGGGCCTGGGCGAAGGCGATGGTGGCTTGCGAAAAACTGGTGGGCTCGCTGGCAGGCAGCACCGGCAGGCCGCGCGTCTCGATGGCGCGGGCCATCAGGCGCGCCATCTGCGCCATGAGATCGACGGCCATGCTCAGGACGGGCTCGGGCATCTCGGCGGTGGCGCGCGATTTGGCCTGCGCGGAGATTTCGGCCTGAAAGGCGGTGAGCCGCGCCATCAGCGCGGCATAGGCGGCGTGGGTGTCTTGGCGGGATTCAGAAGGGGTGGGGGTGGGTTTCTTGTGGCGGGGCATGGGCCGGTCTCCGTGTCAGGTCTGGCTCCGGCGGGGCGGAGGGTGACAGGAGAGGATAGGGGCGGTGGGAGCGGCGGGGATAAGTGGGGCGGGATCCGCAAAGAATCTGCGGTTCGGTGAATCCCATGTGCGTGCCGAAACCTTCCAAGTCATGTCGGGTTGGCTTTCGAGCCCAGCCACAATACTCGTGCTTCCGGTCACTCACCCCGTGATGAAGCGGCGTGCAATTGAATGATATTTGGGCGCGCTAGGTTAGGGGATGGGTGGAAAACCCTGACGTTTGGCATCGTTATACTTGCTAAGTCGTCCGACTTTGGCAAAGTGGTGTTACTTTGGGGGTGTCTAGCGGTATGAAGCAGATTGAAACTGTTAAAGCGTCCAAGCTTCTGGAGGTTTTCGAACACATAGAAGAGATCCGGCAAAAAAGGGCGGACAGAGAAATATGGTATCGTGGGCTAAGTTCGCAGAACTTTAAGCTCTCACCCGGCCTCCATCGCACGAAGGAAGAAATGCCCGTCGTCATTTCGCGGGAAGGACGGCTCTATAAGGAGTTTCATTTTCGCTCGCCTATGTACGATACCCTGCTCAGGACTGACATTTGGGATCAACTTTTCCTAATGTAGCACTACCGCCTGCCTACACGGTTATTGGACTGGACCTCCAGTCCGCTGATCGGGCTCTTCTTCGCGCTGAGTACATTTCAAAACAGCAAAGGCGCAAAAGGCCCGGCACTTTGGGTGCTAGATCCTGCTCGATGGAACGCTGGCATGTTATCAGACATCAGTGGTGCAGATACCATTTATCCTACTGATGATCCGATCGTAGACCAATATCACCCAACCAATTCGGGTGGTAGCAAACGCTCGGAGCCTCTCGCTATAGAAGGCGTGATTAACAATGCGCGGATAAGCGCCCAAAGAGGCAAATTCATTATTTTTGGGCAACAGAAGAAGACGTTGGAGCAATATTGCAACGATCACAAGGGATGGGCTGGCGATGTACCTCTAATGAGAATTGATATCGATTCTGCATCTGCTCCCAAGATGTTTTACGACCTTCAGCAGTACGGGGTGACGCATTCAAGTGTTTATCCAGACTTGGAAGGTTTGGCCGTCGAGATCAAAGCAAAGTACGGATACTGATATGTTTGAGGTACAAGCGCGAAATTTTCGATCTGCCCGATATTGGTATAGCCTCCGTCACCGCATCGATATGGAGCCTGAATACCAGCGAGCGGGAAACATTTGGTCATTAGAGGATAAGCAATTTCTCATCGACAGTATTCTTAACGAATATGATGTTCCTAAGTTGTATTTGGCTGATTTTACAACAATTAGAACAGATCTAAATGAGGAAAGTCTTCAGTTTTCCGTTATTGATGGAAAGCAAAGAATTGAGGCAATATTTGGTTTTATATCGAATGAGTTTACACTGAACAGAAATTTCATTTATCAAAGATCTGATGGCATAAATATTGGGGGGTTGTACTACAAAGATCTTGTTCGCAGGTACGACTGGGTCGCTGCTGTGCTCGAAGAGTATCCCATGCCCATTATGCATGTGGTGACGGATGAGCTGGATAAAATTAATGAACTATTTGTTCGACTAAACAAAGGGTCGACGTTAACAGGTGCCGAGAAACGAAACGCTATGATCGGGCCCATCCCGAAATACGTTTGTAAAATAGTAAGTCACGACTTTTTCTCTAGCTGTGTAAAATATCAAACGAAACGCGGTCAAAATCTAAACGCGGCTGCAAAAATACTTCTATTCGAATTGCACGGAGATGTTATTGATACAAAAAAGGTTAGTCTTGATCGGATGGTGGATGAATTTCGAGAAAACCATCTCCATGCGGAGAGTGCGTTCGAAAACGTGATGAACGTCTTGCAAAAAATGGTTCAGGTTTTTGGTATTCGCGATCCTCTTCTGGGCTCTCAAGGGCCGCTTCCCGTATACTATTGGTTCATAAGAAATACTGATGTAGGTGAACTTCATCTTGTGCGTGAATTCCTAGAACAATTTGCTGTAGCGCTAAGAGCGGAGGGTTCTAGTTTTTCACAGAACGAACTTGACGACTATCAAGCTGCCTCGCGGAGCATTAATGACGGCTGGTCGCATCGTCGGCGCGTCGATATATTGCAGCGAGAGTTCGATGCTTGGGTGCAACGTCATTGAAATAGGGCCGTATTTTGAAGGACGCCCTGACCTCCCAAGGCCCTCCAGTTTATGCTCAAGAAGCCTTTGATTTCGTCTTTTGGAGCCCTACCCGGCGGCCCGCTGCCAATCCCAAACACATCTCCAACTCAACACAGCCAGCGCTGTGGCCGCCTTGGTGAATGCTAAGAAATCATGCTGTTTCGATGGTGCCGTCAGCCTATCGCAGCTGTTCAAATCATTCGGCATCTTGGACGGTTAAGCGTAGTTCTATGGTCCTATCCGCTGGCGAAGGGAGAGTTGTATGCTGCTGAGTTCCGGATCGGGTCCAGCCCCCAGCGGGGCTGGAGCAGAGCAAGCGGAGCGTTAGCCCCCCGGCCCCTCCAGCGTATCCATTTCCATATCCCGCAGCTTCTTGATTTCGTCGCGCAGTTTTGCCGCCTTTTCGAATTCCAGATTCGTTGCGGCTTCGCGCATCTGGTGTTCGAGGTCTTTGATGATTGCGGCGAGGTTGGCGCCGACGGGGACGGTGTCTTTGCCGTCTTTGCCCGGGCGGATTTTCACCGAGACGTGGTCGCGTTCGTAGACGGAATCCACGATGTCGTTGATGCGGGCCTTGACCGATTGGGGGGTGATGCCGTGTTCTTCGTTGTAGGCGAGCTGTTTTTCGCGGCGGCGGTTGGTTTCGGCGAGAGCCCGTTCCATGGAGCCGGTTTCGCGGTCGGCATAGAGGATGACCTTGCCATCGACGTTGCGCGCGGCGCGGCCGATGGTCTGGATCAGTGAGGTTTCCGAGCGCAAAAAGCCTTCCTTGTCGGCATCGAGAATGGCGACGAGGCCGCATTCGGGGATGTCGAGGCCTTCGCGCAACAGGTTGATGCCAACCAGCACGTCGAAATTGCCCAGGCGCAGATCGCGGATGATCTCGATGCGCTCGATGGTGTCGATGTCCGAATGCATGTAGCGCACGCGAATGCCCTGCTCGTGCAGATATTCGGTCAGATCCTCGGCCATCTTCTTGGTGAGGACGGTGAGCAGGGTGCGGTAGCCCTTTTCGGTGGTTAAGCGGATTTCATCGACAACGTCATCGACCTGAGTGGTGGCGGGGCGGATTTCGACGACCGGATCGATCAGGCCGGTGGGGCGGATGACCTGTTCGGCAAACACGCCGCCGGTCTGGTCGAGCTCCCAGGCGCCGGGGGTGGCCGAGACATAGACCGTCTGCGGGCGCATGGCGTTCCATTCCTCGAAGCGCAGGGGGCGGTTGTCCATGCAGCTCGGAAGGCGGAAGCCGTATTCGGCCAGCGTTGCCTTGCGGCGCAGATCGCCGCGATACATGGCGCCGAGCTGGCCGATGGTGACGTGGGATTCGTCGACGAAGACCAGGGCGTTGTCGGGGAGGTATTCAAAGAGCGTCGGGGGCGGCTCGCCGGGCTTGCGACCCGAGAAATAGCGCGAATAGTTCTCGATCCCCGCGCAGGAGCCGGTGGCCTCCATCATTTCGAGATCGAACAGGGTGCGCTGTTCGAGGCGCTGGGCCTCAAGGAACCGGCCCATGCCGTTGAGCTCCTGCAGGCGGGCGTTGAGCTCGCGCTTGATCTCCTTGATGGCCGCATTCATCGTGGTGCGGGTGGTGACGTGGTGGGAATTGGCGAAGACGCGCACGGCGGTCAGTTCGGCCGATTTCTTGCCGGTCAGGGGATCGAATTCGGAAATGGATTCGATCTCGTTGCCGAACAGGGTGATGCGCCAGGCGGCGTCGTCATAGTGGGCGGGGAACACTTCGATGGTGTCGCCGCGCACCCGGAACGTGCCGCGCACGAAGCCGATGTCGCCGCGCTTGTATTGCAGGGCGACGAGTTCGTTCAATAGGGCGCGCTGGTCGATCTTCTGGCCCTTTTCGAGCCAGATGGTCATTGTGGTGTAGTCTTCAACCGAGCCGATGCCGTAGATGCAGGAGACCGAGGCGACGATGATGACGTCGTCGCGTTCGAGGATCGCGCGGGTGGCCGAGTGGCGCATCCGGTCGATCTGCTCGTTGATGGTGGATTCCTTTTCGATATAGGTATCGGTGCGCGGAACGTAGGCTTCGGGCTGATAGTAGTCGTAGTAGGAAACGAAGTATTCGACCGCGTTGTCGGGGAAGAAGTTCTTGAACTCCCCATAGAGCTGGGCGGCCAGGGTCTTGTTGGGGGCGAGGATGAGGGCCGGGCGGCCGGTCTGGGCGATGACCTGGGCGGCGGTAAAAGTCTTGCCCGAGCCGGTGACGCCGAGCAGGACCTGATCGGTTTCGCCGTTGTTGGCGCCTTCGAGCAGTTCGGCAATGGCGGTGGGCTGGTCGCCGGCGGGGGTGTAGTCGGTCTGGAGGCGGAAGGGGATGCCGCCCTTGTCCTTTTTCAGCGCGGCGGGGCGGTGGGGCTTCCACGCATTGGTGCCCTCGACCTCCTTGCGGCCCTCGGCGATGATTTTTTCGAGCGCGGCGACGGTGGCCGATACGCCGGCCGAGGAGTTGGTCACATCCGATGGCGTGTGAAAGCCGGCCTGGGGGGCTTCGGCGAAGCCATCGAGATTGGTGGGGCGCTCGACGGAGTTGGCTTTGGATTTTGGGGCCTTGAGCGACATGCCTGTGGCGGCGCTGCGTTTGCCTTTCGCATCGCTGGCCTTGCGGGCGTTGGTTTTGGCGTTGTCCTTGCCCTTGCCGGCGAGGCGCTCGGTTTCCTGGGATTCGGCGGCAGCCTTCTGGTCTGCGCGATCCAGCGCGCGCTTGTTGCGCATGCGCTCGGCGTAAAGGGGCTTTGAAGCCTGGGCGTCCTCAGCCTTTTCGATTTCCTTGATGAAATCATCGATGGAGAAATCGGCTTTGCCGGGGCGTCCGGCGGAGGGGGATTTTTTCTCGGAGGTCATGGAGCACCATATCGGGCCGCGGGGGGACTGATTCAATAGAGCGGGTCGCGCGGTCGAACCGAAAAAGTCTGCAACTTTGTCTGACCGCACTCTTACCACCAACGGAACGGAGTGTGAACAGTTGCTGCTGACAGGATGTGTCAGGAGAGGACCGGTCCGCGATCCTTCTGCTGGGCGGCGCGCTCCTCCCATTTCTTTCGGGCATAGGCCTGCAGATCGGCGATGGAGTCGCCCTCGTCGACGATTTCCTCGCCCAGCAGGGTCTCGATCAGATCCTCGAGGGTGACGAGCCCGGCGGTGCCGCCGAAATCGTCGGTGACCAGCGCCATGTGGCGGTCCTTGTGGACGAGGGTGTCGAACAGCTCTTCGAGCGGAGTGGTTTCGACGACGCTGGTGATTTCGCGGCGGAAATTTTCCAGCTTGCGGTCGAACTCTTCCTCGAGCGCAAGATTGAGGATGTCGGTCTTGAGCACGAAGCCGGTGGGTGCGTCGATCGTGCCGTCATACACCGGGATGCGGCTGAAATGGAGCTCGTTGCGGCGGTCGATGGCTTGGCGGACCGTCGTCTGCTGGTCGAGGGCGAAGGCGACGGTGCGCGGGGTCATGATGTCCTTGACCGTGAGGCGGTCGAATTTGAGCAGGTTGGCGACGACCTTGGAATCGCCGCGGTCGATGATGCCTTCGCGCCGGCCGATATCGGCCAGGGCAACGATCTCCTCGCGGGTGACCGGGGGCTGCGGTTTGCCGCGCGAGAGCAGAACGGTGATCAGTTGGGACATCTTGACCAGAGGCCACATGACCCAGATCAGCACCGGAAGGATGCGCGAGGCGGCCGGGGCAAAGGATTGCCAATAGAGTGCGCCCAGGGTCTTGGGAATGATCTCGGACAGTACCAGGATCAGGAAGGTCAGGACCGCCGAAAACACCGTCACCGCGGCATCGCCGAAAACGATCTGGGCCTGCGCACCGGCGCCAGCAGCGCCGACGGTGTGGGCAATGGTGTTGAGGCTGAGAATGGCGGAAAGGGGGCGGTCGATATCGTCCTTGAGCTGCCTGATGCGGCTGGCAACGCGCGGCTTTTTTTCTTCGATGGTGGCTGTGAAGGTGGGGGTGATGCTGAGCAGCACCGCTTCGAGCATCGAGCACAAGAACGAAATGCCGATGGCCAGCGCGATGTAGAGTATCAGAAGCGTCATTGGCGCCCTTCCATAGTTTCGCCGCACATGCGGCCCTGGCAAGAGGCAATGTTCGGCGGGTGGCATGGTTCCGGCCCAGGACAATTCCGGACACGCTGCATCGGAGGCTGGCGGGACATATATCGGGAATTTGGACGGAGCCAAGGTGTGCTCCGCCATGACACATCTGGGGTCGAAAGAGTTCAGTTCAAGAATTGGCATCGATTTGGTTGGGCGTATTGTCCGGCGCTCTGGTGAGAGCAAGAGGGGAAGGCGGATGACCGAACATGCTGTGGTAATTGCCGGGGGCGGGCCGACGGGGCTGATGCTGGCGGGAGAGCTGGTCCTGGCGGGGGTGAATGTCGCGATTGTGGAGCGGCGGGCGAACCAGGATATGCCGGGTGCCCGGGCCGGCGGGCTGCACGCGCGCACCATCGAGATCATGGACCAGCGGGGTATCGCCGAGCGGTTTCTGGCCGAAGGCACGGCGCTACAGGTGGCAGGGTTCGGTCCGGCGCGGCTCGATATCAGCGATTTTCCGACGCGGCACAATTACGGGCTGGGCCTGTGGCAGAACCATATCGAACGCATATTGGCCGGATGGGTCCAGGAGCTCGGGGTGCCGATCTATGGCAGCCGCGCGGTCACTGGATTTGAGCAGGACGAGAACGGGGTCGATGTGGTGCTCGATGGCGGACAGGCTTTGCGGGCGCATTATCTCGTGGGGTGCGATGGCGGGCGGAGCCTGGTGCGTAAGCTGGCGGGGATCGAATTTGCCGGCTGGGAGGCCTCGGTCAGCAGCCTGATCGCCGAGGCGGAGCTGGCCGAGGCGGCCGAATTCGGCCTGCATGCCGACGAGGTGGGCACCCAGGCGATGGGGCCGATGGGCGAAGGGAACAAGGTGCGGATCGTTCTGACCCAGCGCTATGCGGGGCAGAGCGATCCGACGGTCGATGACCTCAAGGCGGGGCTGGTGGCCGTCTTTGGCAGCGATTATGGCGTGCACAACGTCACATGGCTTTCGCGGTTTACCGATATGGCGCGGCAGGCTGTGGCCTATCGCGACGGCCGGGTGTTGCTGGCGGGCGATGCTGCGCGTGTCCATTCCCCAGTGGGTGGCCAGGGGCTCAATATCGGGGTTCAGGACGCGGTCAATCTGGGCTGGAAGCTGGCGCAGGTGGTCAAAGGGATCTCTCCCGAGCGGCTGCTCGACACCTATCACGCCGAACGGCACCCGATTGCGGCGCGGGTGTTGCGCAACACGCTGGCGCAGATCGCTCTGGGGCGGGGCGACGAGCGGACCAAGGCGCTCAATGAGATCATGGGGGAGGTGCTGGCCATGGACGCGCCGCGCAAGCGGTTCGCCGGGATGATGTCGGGGCTCGATGTTCACTACGATCTGGGCGAAGGGCATCCGCTGCTGGGGCGGCGCATGCCCGATCTCGACCTGGTGACCGCTGATGGCGCGATCCGGCTCTACAGCCTGCTGCATGAAGCGCGGCCGGTGCTGATCGGGTTCGATGAAAATGGCTGGTCCGACACTGGGCCATGGGCGGATCGGGTGCAGGCGGTGAGGGCCGATTGTAACGGGACATGGGAGCTTCCGGTGCTTGGGACTGTCGAGGCGCCGGGCGCTGTGTTGATCCGGCCCGACGGCTATGTCGCGTGGGTTGGGGTTGGAAACGGGGCTGATCCAACCGGCGCGCTGGAGACCTGGTTCGGACCGCGTTAACCCGGCCTTGGTCCTTGTACTCCTACGATGGGGAAAATTCCCTAGACGCGGGGGGAGGGCAGGATGAGCGGATCGATACGGTTGGCCGAGGTGCTTGGGGCACTGAGCCGGGCCCTGGACATGACCGAGGGGCAACCTCCCGGCCATTGCATGCGGTGCTGCTGGACCGGGGTGCAGGTGGGCCGGGCCATGGGCATGGACGAGGCGGCGCTGCGCGATCTCTATTATGCGCTGCTGCTCAAGGATCTGGGGTGTTCGTCCAACGCGGCGCGGATCTGTGAATTGTATCTGGCCGACGATCTGACCTTCAAGCGCGACTTCAAGCATCTCGACGGCAGCCTGCCGCAGGTTCTGCGGTTCGTCCTGTCGCATACGGGGGCCGAGGCGGGGCTGGCCGAGCGGTTCCGCTCGGTTGTCAACATCATGCGCAATGGCGGCGAGATCGTCACCAATCTGATCGAAACGCGGTGCCAGCGCGGAGCGGAGATTGCCCGCCAGATGCGGTTTTCCGAAACCGTGGCGCAGGCCATTCTCGATCTCGACGAGCAGTGGAACGGTGGCGGCAAGCCACTGGGCAAGGCGGGCACCGACATTTCGCTGTTTTCACGCATCGCACTGCTGGCGCAGGTGGTGGACGTGTTCTTCATGTCCGGGGGGCCGGAGGCCGCGATTGCCGAAATCGCGGCGCGTTCGGGCACATGGTTCGACCCCGCGGTGGTGTTCGCCTTTTCCGACGTCGCCGCGGACGAGACGTTCTGGGCGATGCTGGGGCGCGATGACATCGAACAGGTGGTGCTCGATCTCGAACCGGGGCAGGAGGTTCAGAGGGCCGATGAGGGCTATCTCGACGATATCGCGCAGGCTTTTGCGCGCGTGATCGACGCCAAGAGCCCGTTCACTTCGGGTCACAGCGAGCGGGTTGCTGTGTTTTCCGATCTGATCGCCGAGGAGATGGGGTACAATCCGGCCCGCCGGCGCTGGCTCAAGCGCGCAGCGCTGTTGCACGATATCGGCAAGCTCGGCGTTTCCAACAGCGTGCTCGACAAGCCGGGCAAGCTCGACGATGACGAATGGGTTTCCATGCGCGACCACGCCCGGCTGTCGGAGGACATCTTATCGCGCATCGGCGCGTTTGCCGATCTTGCCGTGGTGGCGGGCGCCCATCACGAGCGGCTGGACGGCAAGGGCTATCCCAACGGCAAGACGGCCGACGACCTCGACCTCGACACGCGGATCATTTCGACCGCGGACGTGTTCGACGCGCTGACCGCCGACCGGCCCTATCGCGCGGCAATGCCGGTGTCCAAGGCGATGGGGATCTTGTGGGAGGGGGCGGGGGCATCGCACGACCCTTTGTGCATCGAAGCGCTGGAACGGGCGCTGGCGCGGTCGGAGCAGGCGGTGGCTTAGGCTTTCTTATCGCCCAAGGTAGACAGCCGCGATCTCTCACCACAAAGTCTGCCTGATCCGTTGGGTCGACCCTACCAGTTTCCGGTTGACCTGTGACGTTAAATTCTGGAACATAATAAGAACACGTCTTGATTCGTGTTACTTTACGTGACGAACTCTCGGTGTTGTGCCAATCCAAGGAGATTGAGATGGCCAAGAATACTGGTGACGGTTACAGGCGCGGCGCGGTTACTGGCCGTACGCAATTTCAGCATGAAAATGGCAATTGGCAAAAGCGCGACGAGCGCACGGGTCAGTTCATGGACCGGAAGCAGAGTGATGGACCGTTCAAGGGTGTCGCTAAAGAGCCGGACGGACGGGATACTCCGAACGCCTGAGCGACCCTAAAGCGCAGTCTCAGGTACTGCGGTGAGTGGGGTGCTAGCCGCCTCACGTCGTCCCATCCCCCGCGGTGGCGGCGTTGACTACGTCGTCAGGGATGTCGTCGAAGCTGGAGTAGTTCATGGTGTAGAGGCGCGCGTAGAGGCCGTTTTTGGCCATGAGCTGATCGTGGTTGCCCTGTTCGATCAATTCGCCGTTCTGGAGCACGATGATGCGGTCGGCGCCGCGGATGGTGGCGAGGCGGTGGGCGATGACGAGGCCGGTGCGGCCCGCGAGCAGGGGTTCGAGCGCCTTTTGAATCTGGCGTTCGGTGTAGCTGTCGATATTGGCGGTGGCCTCGTCGAGGACGAGGATTTTGGCGTCGGCGACAAGGGCGCGGGCGAAGCTGAGCAATTGGCGCTGGCCGAGTGAGAAGTTGGAACCGCGCTGTTCGAGGACGGTATCGTAGCCATCGGGCAGGCGGGTGATGAACTCGTGGGCGCCGACGGCCTTTGACGCTGCGATGACGTCGTCGAGTGTGGCGGATGCCTTGTTGTAGCGGATGTTTTCAAACACCGTGCCGGTGAACAGGAACGGCTCCTGAAGCACCATGGCGACCTGTTCGCCTAAGGATTCCTGGGTCACGTCGCGCACATCGTGGCCGCCAACGCGGACGGCACCGGACTGGACTTCATAAAAGCGATGCACGAGCGCCATGGCGCTGGTCTTGCCCGAGCCGGTGGGGCCGACAAGGGCGACGGTTTCGCCGGGATTGACGTGGAAGGAGACGTTTTTGAGGACAGGGCGTTTGGGATCGTAACCGAAGACGACATTGTCGAAATCGACCGACCCATCCATGTCGCGGGTGAGGTTTACCGCGTCTGGCTTGTCGGCGATGGAGACGGGGACGTCGAGCACTTCGGTGATGCGGCGGCCCGAGGTCATGGCGCGCTGCATGATGGAATATTGCATGGTCAGCGAGCGGATGGGATCGAAAAAGCGCTGAATGTAGAACAGGAAGGCGACGATGATGCCGATCTGCATGGAGCCGTTGAGCACAAGCGAGCCGCCGACCACGATGACGGTGGCCATGGCGATGCCGGTCAAACTGTCGACGATGGGCACCATGACCTGAGCGTAGCGCGAGCCGGTCAACTGGGTTTTCAGGTTCGACCAGGCCTTGTCGTCATAGAGGTCGAAATTGACCTTCTGACGGTCGAGGTTCTGGATGGTGCGCACGCCGTTGATGCCTTCGGCCATGGCGCCATTGGTGGCCGAATTGGTCTCATGGGCGGCCCAGAAGGCGCGCTTAGCGCGCGGCAGCCAGAAGATGCGGACGATGAACAGGGCGGGCATGGTGGCGAGGGTCAAAAGCCCCAGGCCCCAATCGAGGCTCAAAAGCACGACGACGATACCGCACAGCAGGACCAGATCGCCGATGGAGACGATCGAGGTTTCGAGGAATTCCTGCATGGAATTGACGTCGCCCTGCAGCCGGCTCATCAGGCGCCCGACTTCGGTCTTGTCCATGAAACCGAGCGCAACGATCTGCAGGCGCGCGAACATGGCGCGGCGCATGTCGAACAGCACGTTTTCGGCGACGTTGCCGACCTGCTTTTCCTGGATCCAAGAGGCGGCATAGTTGAGGGTGACGACAATGGCGAAGATCGCAACCGACCAGATCAGGCCGCCTCCGCCCGCGAGGGGATCGACCAGCGCAGTGTCGATGGCATTGCCGACGATCAGGGGAATGGCGAGCTGGGTGGCGGTAAAGATCAGCACGGCGATGACCGAAAGATAGATGCGCAGGCGATAGGGATGCACGAAGGCCCAGATGCGCCGGATGGTGCGCGGGTCATAGGCCTTGCCGAACACTTCCTCCTCGATATGGGCGCTGCCCACGGTGGCGCGGGGCGGGCGCTGGCCGGGGAAGGTGGCGGTGTCGTGTTCGTCGTCGAGATCGGTCGCGGTCATTGTCCGGCCTCTTTTAGTTCGATGTCTTCGGTGGGCCGGGTCTGGAGATCGTAGAGGGCGCGGTAGCGGCCGCCCAGCGCGAGCAGTTCGTCATGGGTGCCGCGCTCGGCGATGGTGCCGTCCTCAAGGAAGAAGATGGTGTCGGCGTCCATGAGCGAGAGAGGCGGTGGGCGATGATGATGGTGATGCGGTCTTTGGCAAAGCGGCGGATGGCCGAGCGGATGCGGTGTTCGGTGCCGGCGTCGATGGCGGCGGTGGAATCGTCGAACACCATCACAGCCGGTTTGAGCACCAGGCTGCGGGCAATGGAAAGGCGCTGACGCTGGCCGCCCGAGAGCGAGACGCCGCGTTCGCCGACGACGGTATCGTAATCGGCGGGCAGGCCCATGATGTAGTTATGGAGTTGGGCGCTTTCGGCGGCCTTTTCGATGCGGGTTTCCTTGGCCCAGGGGTTGCCGTAGGCGATGTTGTTTTCGATCGTGGTGGTGAAGAGGAACGTATCCTGCTGCACGACAGCCACGCTGGTGCGCAGCGATTTCAGCGTCACGTCGCGGACATCCTGGCCGTCGATCTTTATGCTGCCTTCTGAGACGTCGTAAAAACGGGCGATCAGATGGGCGAGGGTGGATTTGCCGCTGCCGGGGGCGCCGACGATGCCGATGGTCTGGCCCTTGCGGGCGGTGAAACTGACGTCCTTGAGGGTGGGGTGGGCGGCGCCGTCATAGGTGAAGCCCACATGCTCGAAGCTGAGCGTGCCGTCGGTGACGGCAAGATCGGTGGCGCCGGGCTTGTCCCTGATGTCCACGGGGGCGTCGATGAAGGCAAAGAAGCGCGTGCCACAGGTCGAGGCGCGGGCAAAGGAATTGACCATCAGTCCGAGCTGGCGCACCGGCATCTGCAGGATGGTCATGAAGGTGAGAAAGCTGGCCAACGTGCCCACGCTGATTTCGCCGGCGATGACCTTGTTGCCGCCCACCCAGAGCACCAGCCCCATGGCGGCAAAGAAGGAAAAGGTCATCATCGAAGTGTTTTTCACCCGGATGTTGGTGCGCTGATGGGCAAGGCCCAGGGCATCGTCGGAGGCGGTGTCGAACTTTTTGAGCTCGTGCTTCTGGCCCGAAAAGGCGCGGACGACGCGGATGCCGCCGAGGTTTTCTTCCATGATGCGGGTGAGCACCGAGAGCTTTTCCTGCAGGGTCAGCCAGGTCTTGCGCAGGGTCAACTGGGCGACCGAGGAGCGCCAGGCGACGAAGGGCACGAAGCTGAGTGCGAGAAGGCCGAGCACGATATCGGTCGAAATCAGCATCCAGGCGCCGACACCGATCAGGATGGTGAGCAGGACGACGCGGATCAGGCCGGTCGAAAAGAACATGCGGATGCCGTCGAGATCGAGCAGGCCGATGGTGATCAGATCGCCCGAATGGACCTTGTCGTGATAGGCATAGGGGAGGCGCTGGACCTTGTCGTAGAAGGCCAGGCGCAATTCATAGCCAACGTGGTGGCCCACCGATTCCGCGAAATAGTTCTGGAGCAGGGTGAACACGCCGCGCAGGATCGAGACGACGAGCAGGGTGATGGCGCTGGCCCAGAGGGCCCGTTCGGCATCCTGGCTGGAGACCGAAAGGATATTCTGCGCCTGATCGATGGCCTGGCCGAGAAGGCGGGGAATCGAAAGCTGGAGCAGGGCGGCGACAATGGTCGCGACGACGGCGATCGCCACCTGCCAGTGGTGGCGGAAGGCCAGAAGGGCGATCCGCAGGAGGGGCCGGCGATCCTTGCCGGAATGGGCGGCTGCAACATGGGCCCTGGCGTCGCCACGCGAACGCTGCCGGCCAGCCGTGAGGGTGGTCACTTGGGTATCCAGACATCAAAAAGCGCCCGATGGTGACGCGGGAATCGGTCTTGAGGAAAATCGGGCAAATCACTCGCCCGTGTATTCAAGGCCGTTTTGTAACATGTTGCAAGATGTTACCGGCTGCCAAAGGGCAATTTGCCACCACTGAAGCGGCCAACCCGTCGACGAAAAATCAAAACCCCCGCCGGGGAGGATCGGCGAGGGTCTTGATGCATGGGAATGAATGAGTGAGCTTGCCGGTCAGGCGAAGGCGCCGGTGAAGGCCATCACTGTGACCATCATGGTGACCATGACGGCGCCAGCGGCGGGTCCGATGCTCATCTGAATAAGGGTGCGGGCCATTTTCAGCCTCCAGTGTTTGATGCCTCTGTACCGTCCTTAACGAGGCCGATCGATGTTTGGTTTCATCGTTGACGGTTTCGTGTGCGGTGAGGCGATAAAATCATGTGCCGGCTGAACCGGGACTGAATGGTCGGTTCAGGCGGGGCATGAGGGTCGCGGGTTTTGCGCGCCCGGGCGCAATGTGTCGAAAATTTTAAGTATTTCTGCCTAGGGTCGCGACAGCTCCGGCGGTGATCAGGGACGGCATTGGCCGGGGCAACGGGCGGATTGCGCGTTTGGCTGGCACTGTGTTGTCCCTGGCATTCAATCCTCCCTCTCAAAGACAACCTCTCGTCCAGAAGGGCGGAAGGGCTCAGGGCTCGAATTACGGATTGAAAGACAGAATGTTTTCGAAACTCAGCGTTAAATTCAGGGTTTATGGCGCCTTTGGCGTTCTCATGGGATGCCTTGTACTTGTCGGTCTGGCTGGCCAGTTCGGTGTGCAGGCGATGAGTGGACTTCTCGACGGATACCAGAAAAGTGCCGCCAAGACCCAGGAAATCAACGATTATGTTCGCGACCTCGAGGCCGCGCGGCGGCTCAATTTCGACTTCCGGCTCTCGCCGTCCGCAGAGACGGCCGAAGCACTGGTGGTCATGATCGAAGATGTTGCCACCAACGACGCCGACGGGCTTGCCCACTTTGCCGGTGACCCGGAGGCGCTGGCCACGATCGGTGAAGTCGAAGTGCTCGCCTAGCAATACCTGACCGCCGCCGAAGAGATGATTGCCGCCCAGGAGGCGATGAATGTCACGGCGCAGGTCGCCGCAGCACGCACGCTCGATGAGCTGGGCCCGCAGATGCAGTCGCTTTACGACCGTCTGTCCGACCAGGTTACCGATCAGCAGAATGCGCTGGGCGCGCGGATCGACGGCGAGCAAAGCTATTATATGACGATCCTGATCGCCGAGATCGTTGCGGCGCTGCTGATCGGCACCGTGTGCGCGTTTGCGATGGGCCGCTGGCTCTCGGGCGCGATTTCGGGCATGACAGCGATGATGCGGCGTCTGGCCGATGGCGATTTCAATACCGACATATCGGGAAGCGAGCGCGAGCATGAGCTTGGCCAGATGGCCAAGGCGTTGCAGGTGTTCCGCTCCAACGGGCAGGCCATGGAAGCGGCGGAGGCCGAGCGGCTGCTCAATGCCAGGACCGCCGCAGAGCGGGCCGAGATGATGGAGCGGTTCCAGACGGCGTTCGACGGGGTGATCGAGGCCTGCGTCGCAGGCGATTTTACCAAGCGGATCACCGAGACCTTCGGCGATGAAGACATCGACCGTGTGGCGGCCAATTTCAACGCGATGCTCGAAACGGTCAATGCCGGGCTGGGCGAGGCGGGGCATGTGCTTTCGGCGCTGGCCAGGACCGATCTGACCCAGCGCATGGAAGGCCAGTATCAGGGCGCCTTTGCGGCGCTGCGTGATGACACCAATTCGGTTGCCGAAAAGCTGACCGAGATCGTGGCGCAGCTCAAGACGACGTCGCGCGGCCTCAAAACGGCAACCGGCGAAATCCTGGCCGGAGCCAACGATCTGTCGGAACGCACGACGCGGCAGGCGGCGGCGATCGAGGAGACCTCGGCGGCCATCGAACAGATGACCTTTACGGTCAAGGGCAATGCCGACAAGGCCGAAATCGCTTATGGCAAGAGCCAGGCGGCGGCCGAACTCGCCAATGCGGGCGGCACGGTGATGGTCAAGGCAACGACGGCGATGGAGCGCATCACGACGTCTTCGGGCAAGATCTCCAACATCATCGGCATGATCGACGACATCGCTTTCCAGACCAACCTTCTGGCGCTCAACGCTTCGGTGGAAGCGGCGCGGGCCGGGGATGCGGGCAAGGGCTTTGCCGTTGTCGCCGTCGAAGTGCGCCGGCTGGCACAATCGGCGGCGTCCGCATCGGCGGAGGTCAAGGCGCTGATCGAGCAAAGCGCCAATGAAGTCGATGGCGGATCGAAACTGGTGGCTGAGGCCGCGTCCAAGCTCAGCGATATCCTGGCGGCGGTTCGGGAAAATTCCGAACTGATGCAGGGAATTTCCGAAGCCAACCGCGAGCAGACAACGGCGATTGGCGAAGTGCGGACCGCCGTCCAGCAGATGGACGAGATGACCCAGCACAATGCGGCGCTGGTCGAGGAAACCAACGCGGCGATCGAGCAGACCGAGGCGCAGGCTTCCGAACTCGACCGGGTGGTGGAGATTTTCACCATCGACAAAAACACCGCGATTGCCAGCGAAACCGCCGCGCCGCAAACGCGCAAACCTGAAGTGGCCAAGGCGGCGCGCTCGTATCTGACGCAGGGCAATGCCGCGCTCAAGGATGACTGGTCGGAGTTCTAGAGTCGTTGAGGATTTGATTGACTCAAATCCTTGGCTCTAAGTCCTTGTTTTGGCGCGTGTCCGAACCGCAAAACCGTTTCCATCCCCGATCGCGTCGAGGACATGCTTTTGCTGGACACGCTCTAGACCGCAGACATCATTGTGAAGAGCCCGCGCGGTAAGCCGCGCGGGCTTTTGCCTTTGTCAGGCTTGCGCGGGGCCGGCTTTATAAATATGAGTTTTGAAATCATGTTATAGCCGTCGCGATCGAAGGAGTTTTGCGGTGAGGATTGCAATCAGAACAGTGTTGGTGCTGTCGATGTGTGGTGTGCCGGCAGGGCCGGCGCTGGCGCAGGATTTTCCGGTGACCATCGCGCACGCCTATGGGCAGACCACCATCGAGGCGCAGCCCGAGCGTGTTGCGACATGGGCGTGGGGAAACACGGACGCGGTCCTGTCGCTGGGCGTCAAGCCGGTGGCCATTCCGTTCATTTCCTATGGCGGTGGCGATAACGGCATCCACCCCTGGGCGGAAGAGGCACTGGACGCGATGGGCGGAGAAATGCCCGCTATCCTGGCCGAGGGCGACGAGCCGCCTTACGAACAGATCCTGGCGGCTGATCCCGACATCATCATTGCGGCCTATTCGGGAATCACCGAGGAGCAGTACGAACGGCTGAGCCAGATCGCGCCGACCATCGCCTATCAGGATGCTGCCTGGAGCGCGCCATGGCAGGATGTGACCCTTACGGTGGGGCAGGCACTGGGGCTGGCCGAGGAGGCCGAGACGCTGGTGGCAGAGACCGAGCAATTTGTCGCCGACACCGTCGCCCAGCATGAAGGGCTGGCGGGCACCACATTTATCGGGCTCAACGATTATGACGGCTCGCTGGCCATCTATGCCGGGCTCGACTCGCGGGTGAAGTTCCTGACCGATCTGGGACTGGTCTATGCGCCGAGTCTGGATGCGTTGGGCGGGGACGACGAGAATTTCTATTTCTCGGTCAGCTATGAAAATGCCGACCAACTGGTCTCGGACATTCTGGTTTCCTATTATGAAAACCAGTCAGATTCCGATGCGTTCTTTGCCGAGCCCTACATTGCGCGTCTGCCCCAGACTCAGGCGGGGGCCTATGCGTCGATCGTGGGGATCGAACAGGTGGCCGCCGTCTCGCCGCCTTCAGCGCTTTCCTTGCGCTGGGGACTTGAAGACTATGTCGCGCAACTGGCGGCAGCCGCCGAGAAGGCCGAGTGAGATTGGCCCTAGAGCCGTTCAGGATTTGATTGACTCAAATCCTTGGCTCCAAACCTTTGTTCTGTCGCGTGTCCGAACCGCAATACCGCTTCCATCCCCGATCGCGTCGAGGGCATGGTTTTGCTGGACACGCTCTATGCCGCCAGGGCGCCGGTGACGAAAAGAACCATGGTGAACAGGGCGCACAGCGTTGCGCCCGTCAGGGCGGCGACGGACATCGATACCAATTTCTGGGTCGTCATCTTGTGGGACATGGACAAGCCTTTAGTTGACCGGTTGGCGGACCGGCCAAGGACGTAAACCGCGATGCCCGAGCGCAATTGGCGCAAGCACCGCATTCAATACAGCCCCCAAACCGGCGTGTGCGCATGTCGCCAAACATCCCGCACAACGCCGGCGGCATTTCTGCCGCGGCCGCAAGTGCATCTCAGGAAATGTCCTTGCGGCACCCAGACTATGCGCGGTTAACAGGACGTTTTGGGGAAAACTCAAATTGTCGGTAAATTTTTGGTTTCGGTCTGCGCCCCTCTGTGGAGAACAGGGCGATGCGGTGGCAAAAGCCCAATAAAAACAAGGCGCTCCGGAGGTTCGGAACGCCCTGTGGGAAACCGCTTTGGGCCGGGAGAAATCAGCCGATGACTTCGACGGTAACCTTGGCGGTGCCCGAATTGATCATGTCAATCCGGTTGGCCGCTTCGCGCGAGAGATCGATGATGCGTCCACCGGTGAAGGGGCCGCGATCATTGATGCGAACCACGACGCTTTCGCCATTGTTGCTGTTTGTCACCACCACTTCGGTGCCGAACGGCAGGTAGCGGTGGGCAGCGGTCAATGCGTGCTGGTTGTAGGTTTCGCCATTGGCGGTTTTTCTGCCGTGGAACTTGCCGCCATACCATGATGCGGTGCCTGACAGGGTCTGAACGATGGCTATCGTGTCCTGTGCGTTGATGGCTGAGGTGGCGAGGGGGAAAGCTCCAAGAGTGAGTGCTGCAACCAGCACTGCAGGCTTGATGAATTTCATGAGGGTCCTGACCCGTTTTGTTTGGCGACGGGAAAGGGTTCTACACGAAGATGTGACAAGAACGAGGACCGAATCGGTCAAAAAATGGGCAGAGCCGTTTCTGCGGCAATTGGTCAGGAACCGTGGCTTTTGGGCAACGCCACGAGACGGGTTGGCAAAACTGCATGCAAAACCCGCCCGGACGGACCGGGCGGGTCTGGATCACGTTGGGTCCGTTGCGATCAGCGGCGGCCCAGATAATAGGACGAAATGTCGTCCGAGAGCATGCCCAGATTGCGCACCGAGCGATCGATCACGGCGCAGCGGCCATTGAAGTTGGAGCTGGTGCAGACCGTGGCGCTGACATTGCCTTCGACGCGGGCCGAGCGGATACGGTCGTTCCAGAAATTGCCCAGAAAGCGCTCGTTGTCGTTGTCCGCTGCGCAGAAGCTGCGGCCGGCGTAATTGTATTCTTCGTAAAAACACACACGGCCGTCGGGGGCGGGTTCGGTCGGGCGATTGTTGCCGATGGTCACGTTGAAATTGGGTGTGTTGATGGAAAAGCCGATATCGGGCTGATTGGGCGCGGGTGACGGAGCCGGCGCCGGTGCGGGCGAGGGGCGTCCGTCATTGACCGGACGCAGATATCGCGCAGAGGCCCAGCCGCGGATATTGGTGGCGGTCACCTGGCACCAGGTGTTGGCGTTGTTGCATCCGGAAACCTCGACAACCTGATTGGTCGAAAGCGCGGCGATGACCGGATAATTGGTGCCCGGTCCTGTGCGCACGTTAAGGGCCGTCGTAGCGAAAGCCTGATAGGCCTGGGCGCCGGTGACAGTTGCCAAAACGCCGGTCACCGCGATGATCGCCGCGGCAGCAATTTTCCTGAAATTCATATTGCTCTCCCTTCGAGAGATTGGGGCTTTGTGGCAAAAATCTGCCAGTGGCCCCTTTGGTTCCATTTGTCCCTGCCGATGCGCGGTTTACCGCGAGGGGGATGCTCGGTTACACAGATTGACGATTTCACTTGAACCGCGAATGAACGGGGTTGATCGGCGAGATGTCTCAAATGCTCCTCGAAAGCGTCAATGTCGGCCAGCCGGTCGCTCTGGATGCCGGGCGACCGGACAAGCGCACCGGGATCTGCAAGCAGTCCGTGGCGGGGGCGGTGCGGGTGCGCGGTCTGGGCCTCGAAGGCGATGCGGTTGTGGACACAAGACACCATGGCGGTCCGGGGCAGGCGCTTTATCTCTATTCGCGTGAGGATTACGCGTTCTGGGCGGCGCGCGATGTTGCGACCGGTCCGGGGATGTTTGGAGAAAACCTGACCGTATCGGGGATCGAAAGCGCAGATCTGTGCATCGGAGACCGGCTGGCTGTTGGGGATGTGGTTCTCGAGGTGACCTCCTCGCGCATTCCGTGCGCGACTTTCGCCAGGCGAATGGGCGATCCGGGGTTCGTCAAGAAATTCCGCGATGCGGGCCGGCCCGGTGCCTATCTGCGGGTTGTCGCAGAGGGATATCTCGAGACGGGACAGGCGATTGAGTTGATCCCGTTCGCGGGGGACAGGATTTCGCTGGGCGAGCATTTTGCCCTGGTGTTTATGGCAATGAAAAAGCCCCTGCCGCGCGAAATGATCACGCGGCTGCTGGCGCTGCCGCTCGCCGAACGCGATCGGGCCGACAATCTCGAACGGCTGGCGGCGCTTTAGGGCCGAGGATTTGATTGAATCAAGTCCTCGGCTCCATACCCTTGTTTATCGCGTGTCCGAACCGCAAAACCGTTTCCATCCCCGATCGCGTCGAGGACATGGTTTTGCTGGACACGCTTAGGACCTGGTTTCGCCAACCAAGCGCTTTTTTCCGTCGTCGGTGAGCGCGACGTAAATGAAGTGGCCCTCGGTCACTTTGGTGCGCAGGGGCAGATCGCGGGACTTGGTCCAGGCTTCCATGCCGACCTTGATGGAGGTGTTTCCGATCCTGTCGATCCAGGTATAGACGCAAAACACATCGCCGACCTTGACCGGGGCGATAAAGCTCATGGCTTCAACGGCGACGGTGGCCACGCGTCCGCCCACGTTCTCGACGGCACAGATCGCACCGGCGATGTCCATCTGGCTCATCACCCAGCCCCCGAAGATGTCGCCGGCAGCGTTTGTATCGGCGGGCATGGGCATTGTGCGGATGGTCATCGCGCCGCGGGGTTGGAGTGTATCGTCTTGCATGGTCATGGTCCTTTTACCGGCCAGCGGCCGACAGCTTCTTCCCAGTGTTTGCGACAGAGCGAAAGGTATACCGATTTTTCGATGGAAACCTGATCGCCGTCGGTCAAGACACGCCCGTTCATATCCTGACGCACGACCATTGTCGCCTTGGCGCCGCAGGTGCAGATGGTGCGGATTTCGCGCAGGGTGTCGGCGGTGGCGAGCAGTTCCATGGAACCGGGGAACAGCTTGCCCTGAAAATCGGTGCGCAGGCCATAGCACATCACGGGAATGCCGAGCCGATCGGCGACGCGGGCCAACTGCCAGACCTGATCGCGGGTCAGAAACTGGGCCTCGTCGACGAGAACACAATCGACTTTGGATTCCTCCTCATGGTCGCGGACCGACTGATAGAGGTCATCATCCTGCCCGTAGAGCAGGGCCGGTTCGGCAATGCCGATGCGCGAGCGGATCAGCCCGATGCCGTCCTCGACATAGAGGGCGGATGTGTAGAGCAGGGGGCGCATGCCACGTTCGCGATAATTGTGGGCCGCCTGCAAAAGCAGGGTGGACTTGCCCGCATTCATCGCGGCATAGGAAAAATAGAGCTTGGCCACGGGGCCGTTCCGGAAACTGTGATCGACAGGCGCTTGTAACCCGAGCAGGCGCCGATGGCGGACCTGTCGGTGGCCTCTTCCACAGGAAAAGAAAACGGTCGCCGGGGTGGGCGACCGAAAAGGTGGTGCCGAATGGGGTATCGGCGTCGGGCGGACCGGCGAGGTATGCCGGCTGCAAGGACAACCCTATTGTCGTCTCATGACGCTGATATGACGGCGGTGCATGGGATGCCGGTTCATCTGATGTTCAGTTGAACCACGCCAAAAAGATCCGACATTGACATATCTCAATCCTGGTGGAGTTTAGCCTCAATGGCGCGTTGTTTTCGCACCCTTCTCAAGCTGGTTCCCTTTGCTCTGGCGATCATGGCGACCGCGCCTTCAATGGCGCAGGACCAATTCAATCCCATCGGCCTGTGGGAGCCCGACAACAGGGAATCGCGCTACGAGTTCACCTATTGCGGCGAAAATGGCGACCGGCTGTGCGCGGAACTGGTGTGGATCCAGCAAGACAAGCAGGACGCGCGCAACACCAAATATCTCAACACCTACATGTTCAAGAACGCGCGGCATGTCCGGCTCAACCGGTGGCAGGGGACCGTAACGCTTGAAGGCTTCAATATCGGGGGCACGGTGACCCAGACCGACAACAATACCATGCAGCTCGAAGCTTGCGCGCTGTTCGTGATCTGCGAAAACATCCGGCTCAGGCGGATCGAGTAGCGCTCGATCGCCCGTTCCAGGCCGCTTGCGGCCGGTGCGGCACCCCTTGTCCGGGTCAGCTCGATATGTATTCGCGCAGCGCTCCGGCTTCCTGTTCGGCCTCTTCGATCTTGCGCTTGACCACATCGCCAATCGAGATGATGCCGATCAGTTCGCCGTTTTCGACGACCGGCAGGTGGCGGAACCGGCCCTGGGACATGATGTTCATTGCCTGATCGACGGTGTCGGATCTTGAGCAGGTCTTGGGCGCACGGGTCATGAGCGTGGAGACGGGCTTGGCCCGAAAGCCCTCGGCGCTGCCGGCAAGATGGCGGACGACGTCGCGCTCGGAAATGATGCCTTCGACCTTGCCATTGTCGACCACGACAACGGCGCCGATGTTGTGCCGGGCAAGCGTGGCGACCAGATCACCAATGGTGGAGTCCGACGGGACCGTCACGACGTCGCTGCCCTTGATGGTCAGGATCGATTCAACAAACATGGCCTCTACCTCCTCATCGCGAACGTTCAGCTTGCCTTGTGCCGGACAAACGCGCAAGGGCCCGGAAAGGTCGACGAATTGGCGATTGACACTGCCGGTGGCATGGCGAGGTTCGCAATCACGGGCTATAGAATGGCACCGTTGGCCATTTAGATAATAGAGAAATGTCATGGGACTTATTTCTGACGCCCTCTCGCGCGTGCAGCCGTCTGCGACCGTGGGGATCAGCCAGCTTGCGCGCCAGATGGCGCAGGCCGGAAAGGACATCATCGCGCTATCGGCCGGTGAACCCGACTTCGACACCCCCCAACATGTGCGCAAGGCGGCAATCGACGCCATCGAGCGGGGGGAAACCCGCTATACCAATGTCGAGGGCATTGCCGAGCTCAAGGAAGCGGTGGCGGCCAAGTTCGGGCGCGACAACGGGCTCGATGTGGCGGCCGAGGACTGTTTTGTCTCGGCAGGCGGCAAGCAGATCATCTTCAACGCGCTGATGGCGACGCTCAATCCCGGTGACGAGGTGGTGGTGCCGGTGCCCTATTGGGTGAGCTATCCTGAAATCGTGCGGCTGGCCGGCGCGGAGCCGGTTTTCGCGCAGGCGAGCCAGGAGACGGGATTCAAGCTGACGCCGCAGGCGCTGGAGGCGGCGATCTCGGACAAGACCAAGTGGCTGATCCTCAACACCCCATCAAACCCCTCGGGCGCTGCCTATACCGAGGCGGAACTGGCCGGATTGGCGGCGGTGCTGATGAAATATCCACACGTCCATATCCTGACCGACGATATTTATGAGGTGCTGGTCTACGACGGGCGCCGTTTTGCAACGATCGCTCAGGTGGAGCCAAAGCTGATGGCGCGGACGCTCACCATGAACGGGGTGTCGAAGTCGCATGCCATGACGGGCTGGCGCATCGGCTATTGCACGGGCCCCAGGGAAATTCTCAAGGCCATGCTCAAGCTCCAGAGCCAGTCGACGACCAATCCGCCTTCGATCTCGCAATGGGCGGCCGTGGAGGCGCTCAATGGGCCGCAGGGGTTTCTGGCGGACTGGCGGGCGACGTTTCAGAAGCGGCGCGACTATGTGGTCGGGCGCCTCAACACGTTCGCAGGGCTCGATTGCCTGACGCCTGAAGGGGCGTTCTATGTGTTTCCGTCATGCAAGGGGCTGATCGGCAAGACCAGCGCCGGTGGGCGGGTTCTGGCCACCGATGAAGACGTGGTGATGGCGCTGCTCGAGGAGAATGGCGTGGCGCTCGTCCATGGGTCGGCGTTTGGGCTGGCCGGCCATTTCCGGATTTCCTATGCGGCCTCGGACAGCCAGCTTGCCGATGCGATGGACCGGATCGAAGCGTTTTGCTCGGGCGTGCAGTGAAAAAAAGAGGCTCCGTCCGAAGACGGAGCCTTGATCGAGGGCAAAGCCCTAATCTCTCAGTTTACGACCCTGCCGAGGGAGGAGGAGACGGCTCAGGTCGGTTGAGCGAAGGATGTGGGAGGAGGATACATCATTCGCTCGGTTGCCGGGAGCGAGGGGCCTAGGGAGGAGGAGAAGGCGCGTCGCTCATCGACAAGCCGAATATGGCCCGCGCCGGCCCGAGCAACAACAAGCAAAAGCGCATACCAGCTATGCATTAGGCACGTTCGTGCTGCTGGTGAAAATTTAGGCAGATATGGATCCCCCAAAACGAGAGAAGCCCCACCGAGGAGGATCGGCAGGGCTTCTGATCTGTCGGCCGCATTCGAGGGAGGAGGATTCGAATTACGGCCTTAGGAGCGTTCAGGGAGGGAGGAGGAGGAACCCATCCCGCTCTTGTCGTCACGACACAGGGGGCTTTGGGAGGAGGAGGAAAAGCGCGCCGCGTCAGTGACGGTTCGTATATGCCATTCTAATCACGACTTGAAAAGTCGTCTAATGGCATGGCAGCCATGCATTTTGCGCAAGCCCTGCTGGGCGATCTGCACAAAGGGTGGGCATGGAAGGCGTTTGGGCAAAAAAGAAGCCCCGCTCGAGGGGAGAGCGGGGCCAGGACGAGAAGCAAGCTTCTCGTTAGGAGGGAACATCAAACGCGCCCAAAGGGAGGAGGAAAGACGCGCAATGTCTGGCTGGTAGGTAGAGATTAGACGGCATCTCAACAACCCCATTCCGGTTATGTCAGCCATGCATTGGATGCATGGCAATGCCTATTTGGCGGGCAATGTGCCTGTTTTTCTTACATTATTTTGTATGCACCGGCGCGCGGCGGGTGCCAAAAAAATTTCCGACATCGACGTTTTTTGCCCGCTTGTGCGAAGCGCAGCGGGCTTTGCCGAGGTCCAGGCCGCTCGACAAGCGTCAATAATGCTCTTTCCGCGCGGAATCGGATCGATTTGCTCTGAATGCCTCGCGGCGATTCTGATTGGAACCGCGGTCCCGCGCTCGATTTGAGCGCAATGCCGATTGCTGCGGTGCGAGCGGTTTCGCGGCGGCGCTTCTAGAGCCGTTCAGGATTTGATTGACTCAAATCCTTGGCTCTAAACCCTTGTCTTGTCGCGTGTTGCGAACCGCAAAACCGTTTCCATCCCCGATCGCGTCGAGAACATGTTTTTGCTGGACACGCTCTAATATTGCCAGTCGCGGGCCTTGTCGACGAGAAAGTCGCGGAACACCCCGACTCGCTTGGAGCTCTTGAGCGCAGGAGGATAGACGAAATAGGTCTCGAACTCGGGAAGGTCGATATCGTCCAGAACCCGCCTCAGGCTTGGCTCTTCCTCGGTGATGTAGTCGGGAAGCATCGCGATGCCGATTCCCTGACGGCAAGCCTGCATCATGCCGTAGATGGCGTTGACCTTCAGCGTGGTCCGCCGGGGCGAGTTGTCGGGGCGCCCGATGCGCTCGAGAAAGTTCACATCGCCCAGATAGGAGGGCGAGGGTTCGCCAAAGGTGATGATCTTGTGGCCATCAAGGTCTTCGATCGATCCCGGAGTACCGTTTTCGGCAAGATAGCTTTCGGAGGCGTAGATGTGGAAGTGGACGGTGAACAGCTTGCGCTGGATCATTTCGGATTGATTGGGCCGATGCAGGCGTATGGCCACGTCGGCCTCGCGCATGGCCAGATCGAGTTCGGCGTCGTTGAGTTTGATTTCCAGCTGGATGGTTGGATAGAGCGTCACGAATTCGTGGATACGCTTGGTCAGCCAGGTCGAGCCGAACCCAACGGTGGTGGTGACCAGAAGGGGCCCGGTGGGTACGTCCTGGCTTTCGGTCATCTGGGCCTGAACCGACTGGAGCTCCCAGGCCATGCGATGGGCGGTGCGGAAAAGCTGTTCACCCACCTCGGTAAGGACGAGACCGCGGGCATGACGGATGAAGAGTTTGAGGCCGAGGTCTTCCTCCAGCGCCGAAATCTGGCGGGAAACGGCGGACTGGGACATTCCAAGCTTTTCGGCCGAATGGGTAAAGCTTCCCGATTCGGCGGCGACATGGAATATGCGCAGCTTGTCCCAGTCGAGCATCCCCCACGTCCCCTCTTTGTGGCGCCGTTCGCGGGGGATCCGCGAGCGGCGATCAGTCGTTGTGGTTCGCCGCCGTTATTCGGCGGCTTCGGCCATTTCATGGGCCGCGAGATAGCGTTCGGCTTCGAGCGCAGCCATGCAGCCCATGCCGGCGGCCGTTACGGCCTGGCGGTAGATATCGTCGGTCACATCGCCCGCCGCGAACACCCCGGGCACCGAGGTTGCGGTGCTGTCGGGCGCGGTGACGATGTAGCCGCCATGCTTCATCTCGAGCTTACCGTTGAAAATCTCGGTGGCAGGACCGTGGCCGATGGCAACGAAAATGCCGTCGACCTCGATTTCGTGGGTCTCGTCGTTCGTAACGTCGCGCAGGACGGCGCCGCGCACCGAGGGGGGCATGTTGTCGCCCTTGACCTCGTCGAGCACCGTGTTCCAGCGCACCTCGATCTTGGGGTGCTTGAACAGGCGCTGCTGCATGATCTTTTCGGCGCTGAACTGGTCGCGGCGATGGGCGATGATGACCTTGGAGGCGAAATTGGTCAGAAACAGCGCTTCCTCGACAGCGGTATTGCCGCCGCCGATCACCAGGACCGTCTTGTCGCGGTAGAAAAATCCATCGCAGGTGGCGCAGGCCGAGACGCCGAAGCCCTTGAATTTTTCCTCGGTCGGAAGGCCGAGCCATTTGGCCTGGGCGCCGGTGGCGATCACCACGCTATCTGCGGTGTAGGTCTTGCCGCTGTCGCCGGTGAGGCGGAAGGGGCGGATGTTGAAATCGACGTCAACGATCAGATCGTTTTCGATTTTCGTGCCCATGTGTTCGGCCTGGGCGCGCATCTGTTCGACCAGCCATGGCCCCTGGATGGGATCGGCGAAGCCGGGGTAATTTTCGACGTCGGTTGTAATGGTGAGCTGACCGCCCGGCTGGATGCCGGCGATCATGAGCGGTTCAAGCATGGCGCGGGCGGCGTAGATGGCGGCCGTATAGCCGGCCGGACCCGAGCCGATGATTATGGTCTTGGCGTGCATTGTATCGTGCCGATCAATTTGCGTTCGAAACAAATATGGCACGGTGCCCCGCGGTTACAAGCGCGCGTGCCACTTGGCAGGGGAAAACCCGGTATGCTGAGGCGAAATTGCATCAAGGGGCGGGCGGGCCTGCGATCAAGTCCGCCCGGCCCGATCAAATAAAGACAATCTTGAGGATTTCGTAGCCGCGCGCGCCGCCCGGAGCGGTCACTTCAATCGAATCGCCCACCGACTTGCCGATCAGGGCGCGAAATGCGGCCGGCCGAGGCATCGGCTTCGGCATCGCCCACGATCTGGTAGGTCTTTTCCTCTTCGGTGTCCTCGTCGACCATTGTCACGGTCGCGCCGAACTTGACGGTCGAGCCCGAAAGCTTGGAAACGTCCACCACTTCGGCCATGGCCAGCATGGATTCAATCTCCATGATGCGACCTTCATTGTGGCTCTGCTGTTCCTTGGCCGCGTGATATTCGGCGTTCTCGGAAAGGTCGCCATGGGCGCGCGCTTCGGAAATCGCGTCAATGATCGCGCGGCGTTCGACGCCGGCGCGGCGTTCGAGTTCGGCTTGGAGTGCGGCGTGTCCCGCCACTGTCATGGGGACCTTGTCCATTTCGGCCAATCCCTCCTATCAATTATTAAATACGTTGAAGCGCATATCGAGATCCTCGCTGACTTCACGCCAGCGGACTCGACCTACGCTTTCGGGAAACTTACCTGCGAGAGGTTGCCCGTACCGGCCATTGTGGTCAAGGCCAATCGGTGGGCATTCTCCCGCGCCTCCGCTGTGCACCGGCACATATGGGGCTTTGTGCGGCGGCTGCAAGTGTCCCTTGAAATTCCTGTTTCCCAAAGAAAAGAGCGCAAACCCGCGGTCTGCGCCCTGTTTCCGTTGCCCGGCCAATGAGCCGGGCTAAGCTCATTTGGCGGATGCCGAACTAGTCGGCAGCGACCAGGTTGCCGGCGGCCGATTTGCCGGTGCGCTTGTCCTTGACGATCTCGTAGGAAATCTTCTGGCCTTCATCGAGACCGGTCATGCCGGAATTCTGAACGGCAGAAATGTGAACGAAAACGTCAGCTCCGCCTTCGTCGGGCTGGATGAAACCGTAGCCCTTTTGAGTGTTGAACCATTTGACAGTGCCGGTTGCCATGGCTTTGTCCTTTCACGTCGTGCTGTCTGGAGCTCTATCCGGCCCGATTGGTCCGGAGCTCCAAGTCCTTGTTTTGCCGAGGGCGAACCGAAAAAATCGGTAATTTTTCCGGCCGCACTCTGATGGGGGTTTGCCGCCCCCGGGTATATCGAAGTCTTGGTTCAGGACGTCAGCAGGCGTTAAAGACGCACGGCTAGATCAGTCGGCCGCAATTTCGATCCAGTTTTTTTAGAAGAAATGGCCGAAATATTCAAGTACTTGTCAGAATCAGGGCCGGTAAAAAAATTTCGATGGCGATAACACTGTAGTTAGGACTGCAATCGGGTTTCGGCCGGCTGACATGTCAGTATTGCATACCTTTACGATAGAGAAGAGCGTGAGGCCCAAAGTATATCGGCTGGAGAGGCCGGTGTTCAAGTTGGGATGCGGGCGGTTGGCGGCGAACACCGGACGCGCTAAGCATCGGCCGCACTATCGACCACGGGTTCTCAAGGCAAACAGATGACGACCAGACGCTATGATTTTCGCTCCGATACGGTGACACGACCCGATGCGGGCATGCGCGCGGCGATGGCCGACGCCCCGGTTGGAGACGATGTCTATGGCGAGGACGAAACCGTCGCCGCGCTCGAAGCGAAAGTTGCCGAACTGACGGGTAAGGCGCGGGGCCTGTTCCTGCCCTCGGGCACGCAATCGAACCTGATCGCGCTGATGAGCCATTGTGGGCGGGGCGATGAATTCATCGCCGGGCAGGATGCCCATGCCTACAAGTATGAGGCGGGTGGGGCGGCGGTTCTCGGCTCAATTCAGCCCCAGCCGATCGAAAATGGCCCCGATGGCTCGCTGCCGCTCGACAAGGTCGCCGCGGCCATCAAGCCAGAGGATATCCATTTTGCCCGCACGCTGTTGCTGGCGCTCGAAAACACCATTGGCGGCAAGGTGCTGCCGCAGAGCTATGTGGCCGATGCGGTGGCGCTGGCGCGGCGGCATGGGCTTGCCACCCATCTCGACGGAGCGCGGATCGTCAATGCCGCGGTGGCGTCGAACCGGAGCGTCAAGGAGTTGGACGAGGGGTTCGACAGCGTTTCGGTGTGCCTGTCCAAAGGGCTGGGCGCGCCGGTCGGCTCGGTGCTGGTGGGCGATGCCGATTTCATCGCCAAAGCCAGGCGGTTGCGCAAGATGCTGGGCGGCGGCATGCGGCAGGCGGGCATTATCGCGGCGGCGGGACTTTATGCGCTCGAGCACAATGTGGCCCGGCTGGCCGACGATCACGCGCGGGCCCGGCGGCTGGCCGAGGGATTGGCGCGCCATGAGGCGCTGACCGTGGAAATGCCGCAGACCAATATCATCTTTCTCACCGCCGATGCGTCGGTCGCAAAGGGGTTTGCCGATTACATGGCGGCTCAGGGGATACTGGTTTCGGGTCGCTACGGCCAGCAGCGCTGGGTGACGCACAAGGATATCGGCGACGACGCGATAGAGGCGGTTCTGGACGCAGCGGAAAAATTCTTCGCGGGCCTTTGATCTTGCCGCTTGCTTTTTGCCGCGCGCGGGCGCATTTCCCCGCGCGCCGGTATTTGCCGGTTTTTGCGGATCGCAACACAAATTGACAACGACTTTCCTGTCTTCGGGCGACCTCATCGTCGATCGCCGGGCCCATTACGCCCAGATGCTGGCCGAGGCCGGCGAATTTTCATCCGCCGCGGATCTGATGGAGCAGGCGCTCAACGATGCGCCGGGCTGGGCGGCGGGCTGGATGATGGCCTGGGACTACCATCTCAAGGCCGATGCCTTGGGCCGTGCGATTGCCGCCTGGCAGCGGGCGGCGGAACATGATCCGGCAGGTACGCTCGGCGCACAGATGCATCTGGCGGCGCATGGGGTCGGTGAAGTAGAGCCACAGGCGCAGGCGGCGTATGTCGAAGCGTTGTTCGACCAGTATGCCGGCCATTTCGAAGAAGCGTTGTTGCAAAAGCTCGACTATATCGTCCCGGGCCGGCTGGCAGACCTGGTTGGCGGCACCATGGAAGAACTCGGCATCGAAGGGTTCGCGCGTGGTCTCGATCTGGGGTGCGGCACCGGATTGATGGGGGAGCGGCTGCGGCATGTGGTGTCGCATCTGAGCGGCGTCGATATTTCAGCCGCCATGGTCGCCGAAACGCAAGGCAAAGCGATCTACGACGGGGTCGAACGGGCCGAATTGCTCGATTTTCTCGGAGCGCAAGG